>CAZSBS010000066.1:0-19577 GCA_964605095.1 uncultured Planctomycetaceae bacterium
GCCAGCTTGCCGCCCGGCGGACCTGATCGTGCAGGCACGTGGTGTGGCTGTCGACACCGTTGGAGTACTTGACCGGGCTGAACTCCTCTCGGCGGTCGGTCTCCAGGATCACGGTCTGCCCGGCCAGCGGCAGGGCGTCGAAGACGAACATCTCCAGCTTGACCGCGTTGGCCTTCTCGGGCTTTACCAGCACGCCAGACTCGTCGACGAAGGGCACGATCTTGTCCGCCCGGTGCAGCGGCAACTCGCAACGGTTGTTGGCCGTCAGCCGCTCGGCGAACGCCCGGCTGATGACGTGAATCGCTATCGAACCGGCCGAGAACTTCAGCCGTCCATCGGGCGTGCAGGCCCGGGCCAGCTCCTCGGGCATGTCGGAGTACTCGATGACGGTAACCTTGTCGTCGACGACGCAGAAGTTGCCGAGCTTCTCCATCGGGTCGCGCTTGGGCAGACACTTGGCGGACATTTCCGCTCCGCGCAGGTCGTGCAGGCCCAGGAAAAGCGGATCGACGCACCGGACCAGGGGGTTGTCGACCTGGAAGTAGCTTATCAACTCGATGCCGCGCCTGGCAATGTCGTCCAGCGCGCCGCTCTTGCGCAGTGCCAGCAAGCTG
This sequence comes from uncultured Planctomycetaceae bacterium, assembly GCA_964605095.1. Classification (GTDB taxonomy): domain Bacteria; phylum Planctomycetota; class Phycisphaerae; order SM23-33; family SM23-33; genus JAUWQU01. The sequence continues at coordinate 615 of CAZSBS010000066.1, forward strand.
CCGCCGTGCCCGTCGGGACTCATCGAGACCGTGCCCTTGTCCGCCAGAAGCAGCTTGCCAGCGAAGTCGAATGACGGCATGACGCCTTGGACGAGGAAAAATACATCCTTGGGGCTAAGCCCGAAGAAGTTGTTCCGCCGGAAAAACGCCCGCGTCTGCACGTCGTTGGCGTGGCTGGTCATCACATACCAGGGGATGGTCGCCTTGGCTCGTCGCCCGGCCGCGAGAATCTGCTCGGCAAATACCTGGAAAAGCGACTTTTTCTGTACGGGCGTGACCTCGAAGCAACCCTTTGGGCCGTCGAAGCCCAGTCGCGTTCCCTGTCCTCCGGCGACGACGAAGGCGGCGACCTTCCCATCGGCCAGCAGCGTCTCGCCGTGCTTTCGGGCCTTTGCGCACAACTCAGCCAGTTCTCCGGTGGGCTGGGCGGGGATTATCTCCGGCGGCTCGATCTCGCTGGGCGCCTTAAAGGCCGGTGTATTAAGGACGTAGTCCCGCACATACGCGTCGATGCGGTCCCAGTCGATGGCCACCAACTGCTCGAGCAGGGCGGTCTGCTCCGGCTCGGACAGTTCGTCGTAGAACCGCAGAAGGTGCTGCTGCCCGTACTTCTTAACAGTATCTTGGATGGTCTGGAAGTCTGCCATCGCGCGCTCCGATCTGGCATGGGGTTAGCTTTACCTGACGCCGAAAGAGTAGGTTTCGCCGGCTGGGCTGTCAATGGTCTGCTGCGATTCCTTTTATTCCGATTTTTTGTTCGCCAGCGGTCTTGACTTGTCATCCGATCATGTCTATTATATAGATGTGATCGGGTGTAGGTGAAGGAATGCATGGCCTTAGTCCTATACGCCCGGGCGGTGGTCGCCCGAGTGTGCAAGTATGGTAGAGGTCGGGCGGCAGCCCGGCCAAGTCAGGCTGGCTCCATCGGCGCGAGAACTTTAAACGCAATCATACCTATACCGTCCTCTCGCGGTGGTTCGGGCTTGGCGCGACTGGTTGTTGGAAGGAGGTCGCGTATGCGACAAGCAAGAGCATTTACCCTGGTCGAGTTGTTGGTGGTGGTCGGCATCATTGGCCTGCTGGCGGCGATTCTGGTCCCAACGCTCCAGCAAGCACAGGAGTTGACCAACCGAACCGTCTGCATGAGCAACTTGCGGAGCATCAATAGCGCCGCGATGCTCTACAAGAGCGCCAACGACGGCATCTGGCCGTGGCTCTACAACAAGAACAACGCGTGGGACACGACGGAGGTCGGCGAGAACCGCAACCTCGACCCCAACACGACCGTGGCCCGCAGCGTGACGGCGCTGATGTTCATGCTCGTCCGGCAAGACCAGCCGCCGGGGATGTTCCGCTGCCCCAGCGACAAGGGCTCCGTCGTGGACGACAACACCAAGGCCAAAGAGAAGGATAGCTTCATCGAGGAACGCGAGTACTACTTGGACTTCAGCAAGCCTGAAAACATCAGCTATTCCTACCAGGCGCCGAGGTTCGTCACCCCGAACTACGCCAACGGGATCGACAGCTCCGAGACGGAGATGGTCGTCATGGCCGACATGTCGCCAAGGTACGGTGGCGATACGGTATGGACCCCAAAGGCAATCACCGACTCGACGACTGCAACGGAACTCCAGAAGGAACTCAGCAACAACCACAAGCAAAAGCAGATCAACATCCTTCGCGTGGCCGGCAACGTCGCGGCCGTGAAACGCCCCGACGTCGGCGTATACCAAGACCAGATTTACACGGCCTTCGGGAGCACCCTAACCGGCGACTCCCCTCGCAAGGCTGTATCGAAAGAGCTTAGCCAGCACCTGAAGTCATCCGACACGTTCCTCATCGGCCCGGTCGGCAGGACCGAACCCACTGACGCCAACGCCCCCTGAGGCTGCGCCAGTTGTCGATGGCACTACCGATGTTAACCGCGAGCGCGGGTCCGGCAATCGCCGGGCCCGCCTTTTTGCGCGCCACTCAGGACAAGACGGCGTCGGCTGGATCGGTCAATTCTCCCCGTGCGTGAAAGGGCTTTGCATGATATGCTCTACGATACCGTCAAAGTTGATTCCATGGATTGGGTGCCATGCTTCCCCAAAGCTGGAAGCATGGCACCCAATAATTGATGGCTGAAAGATCACTAGAGGTGCGCCCTGCCGCTTGTGGCGGTTTGTATAGGTCTTATAGGACTTATAGGACCTATCGCGGTGCGCCCGGTTTCAGGGCCTGATGGAGAAGCGCAGCGTGGAATTGAGCATCAAGCTGGAAAATCCGGGCAAGGCCGATCTGCTCTATGGCCCCATGGACCGGAACCTTAAGATGATCCGCGAGGCGCTGGGCGTGCAGGTTTTCGCGCGGGAGGGGCAGATCAAGATCACAGGCTCCGCCAAGGGCGTCTCGCGCGCCGCGGCCGTGCTGGAAGCCCTCCAGCGCCGCATCCGTCAGAACCGCCCCATTGACGTCGAGAACCTCTCCGTGGCCATCAGCACCGCCGCAAGGGAGGAAAACAGTCAGGCATCGGACATCCTGGACGTTTACGTCAGCGGGCAGCTCATTCAGCCAAAGACCCCCGGCCAGCGTTGTTACATCGAGGCCATGCGTTCGCACGACCTGGTCTTTTGTTCCGGCCCGGCCGGGACGGGAAAGACCTATCTCGCCGTCGCGGTGGCGGTCCACATGCTCAAGCATCACTTGGCCAAGCGGCTGATCCTGGTCCGCCCGGCCGTCGAGGCCGGTGAGAAGCTCGGCTTCCTGCCCGGCGACATGCAAGCGAAGGTAAACCCCTACCTGCGTCCGCTTTTTGACGCCCTGCACGACATGATGGACTTCGATCAGATCCGGCGTTTCATGGCCAACGACATGATCGAGGTCATTCCGCTGGCGTTCATGCGCGGCAGGACCCTCAACGACTCGGCGATCATCCTCGATGAAGCGCAGAACACCACGGTCGCCCAGATGCTGATGTTCCTCACGCGGATGGGCCACGGCTCGAAGGTGATCGTCACGGGCGACGACAGCCAGATCGACCTGCCGGAGAATGTCACCAGCGGCCTGCTGGACGCCCGCCGGCGGCTAAACGGCATCAAGGGGCTGGCGATAGTCCGCTTGGAGAGCACGGACATAGTTCGCCACCGGCTGGTGCAGAACATTGTGGCCGCCTACGCCGGCCACGCCAGCCAGAGGCCTCACGGCGGGCATGCCGGCGACGGGCACCAAGCCGGCGACGAGAGCCCCGCGGGCGATGAGAATACGGACACGTTGCATAGGTAAAGAATCGCGGCACTGGCTCGCGACTGACGCCCGGTACGGAAATAGACGATAAGTATCTTGAATGTGGCCTTCAAGGAAAAAACCTCGACAGCGGCGACTCGACGGGCGAAAGGGGCTCCCTGGCGGCAGCACGTCCTGGCAAAGGTTCGTGGCCGGCGGCGGGGTCTTTGCAGCGGCGATGGCGGTGCTGCTGTATGTCGCCGCCGCGGCGATGGACCTCTGGCCGGTCGAGCCCTTAGGCTACCGTCTCGGCCAGTACGTGCCTGGCGACATCCATGCCCGAGTCGGGTTCCGCATGAAGGTGCCGGACCTGGTCGCCAAGGCCCGCCTCCGGGCCGAACGAAGCACGCCGGCGGTTTTCGACTACGACCCCGCCGCCATCAAGGAGATAACCTCGACGCTGCGGAAGATGCCCAAGAAATCGCCGATCACAAGCCAGCCGGCGCCGACTACAGCGCCGGCAGCGCCGCCTCCGACAGCGGCGCCTCCGACAACCGCGCCGTCCACCCCGGCGAGGATCGTCGAGGACGCCAACATGCTTTCGCCATGGCAGCAGTTGGCGGAGGATCCCAACGCCCTGAAACTTTACATGGAAAACGTCGACCGCCTCGCCGCCACGCTGGAAGGCGTCTACATCGTGCGGATAAAGGACGCCGAAGAGGACAAGCGCATGTTCCGCTGGCCCGAGAAGGCGCTGCTCGTGGGCCCGCGTAAATCCCAGCCCGTGGCCCCGCTGGAACTCGCCGTCAGCGAGTGGACCGACATTGTGGAGACCGCCGAGATCGATCGCACCGCCGCAAGGCTTGCCCTTGGGTTCAACGAGGCCCGCCGCAAGGCTGTCGAGGCCTACCTGCGAACGGCCCTGCCCGCCAATCCCATATACCGGTACGACCCCATGCGCACCCAGGCCCTCATGGACGATGCCGTCGGCAAGGCCCTCGCCAACCCGCCGCAGGACGCCTACAAGGAATACACCGCCGGTGAACTCCTCGCCAATCAGAGCTTGCGCAAGGGGCCAGACGGCGAGCAGGCCGTCGGCCTGACCGCGCAGGAACTCGACGTTCTCCAGGCCGAGCACCGCCAGTTCGTCGCCGAGTTCATGGCCAAACCATTCCAGTACTGGGGCCGCCTCGTCGGACGCGCCGCCATTATCCTGCTGGTGGTGGTAATGCTGGCCGCCTACGTGACCAGATACCATGGCGACCTGATCGGCGACCGCCGGTCGCTGTTGGCTCTCCTGTCCGTACTCGTGCTCATGCTTGCCGCCAACAAGGTTCTCGTCGGGGTCCTTCAGTGGAACCCCCACGTCGCCCTTTTGTCGGCCATGATGGCCGGGGCAATAATCACCCTCGCCCGCAATCAGCGGTTCGCCCTGGCCATCGGGGTTGCCACCGCGATGCTTCTGGTTCTGCAAGTGCGGGGATCGATGGAGCTGTTCCTCGTCCTGCTGGCGGGCATGGCGGCGATCATCTTCCAACTCGCGGAGGTCCGCACGCGGACCAAGCTCATCAGCGCCTCCGCCGTCGCCGCCGGAATATCGCTGATGGCAGTGATGATAACGGGCCTGGCCGCCGCCAAACCGTGGGTCTTCTCCACCCAGGACGCCATATGGGCCGCGGGATGCGGGCTAATGACCGGCTTCGTCGTACAAGGGGCCCTGCCGCTTATCGAAAGCGTCTTCCACGTCGCCACAAGCCTCACACTCCTGGAATGGTGCGACGCGTCCAGGCCACTGCTAAAACGCCTGGCCGTGGAAGCCCCGGGAACCTACAACCATTCACTCCAACTTGGATCGCTTTGCGAGGCCGCCTCGGAGACTGTCGGCGCGCGCGGCCTGTTGGCGCGCGTAGGGGCCTATTACCACGACATCGGAAAGATCAACAAGCCCGAATACTTTATCGAAAACCAGGCTGGCTCGCTGTCCAAACACGCCAAGCTCTCCCCCGCGATGAGCCTGCTGATAATCATAGGCCACGTCAAGGACGGCCTGGAGTTGGCGCGCGAGTACGGCCTGCCAAAGGTCCTTTACGAGTTCATCACCTCCCACCACGGCACGACGCTGGTGCAGTACTTCTACCACGCCGCGGCAGAGCAGCGAAGAGAAGCCGCCGACCGCGCCCCGGACGAGGCTGAGTTCCGCTACCACGGTCCAAAGCCCAAATCCAAGGAGCCCGCCATACTCATGCTCGCCGACGCGGCGGAGAGTTCCGTCCGCGCCATGAGCGATCCCACGCCAGGGCGCATCGAACACCAGGTCCACGCCATGGTCACCAGACGACTGATGGACGGCCAGCTTGACGAATGCGATCTTACGCTCAAGGAAGTCCACCAGATCGAGTCGTCGCTGGTGAAGAGCCTCTGCAGCATGTACCACACCCGCATCCCCTACCCGACGCCACCCAACCAGAAACCCGCCCCCGCCGAACGCCCCGCCAAGGAACCGGAGGGCGAGGCCACCAACGGCGATAAGAAAACGGCGGAAACGGAAAACGGGAAGAAGACCGACGGAACTGGGACATGGATACCCTGAACGCAAAGCTGAGGCCTGCCCGCTTCAGCGAGCAGGGCAGTGGTCAGTCCGTCATCCGCTTATAGGATTCCCGGTAGAGCCGGCCGTCGCCGGAAGTGTAGCCCAGGATCGGCAAGGTCGAGAGGTCATCGTCGTGGACGATCTGGTTGGTCCCGTCGCACTGCGCCTTGCCTTCGCATAGGATCGCCCCGCGGACCAGGGCCGTGCTCTTGAGAGTCAGGTCGCCGCGAACGTGGACCAGTCCGCGGATCTCGCTGGGGTAGCTGTCGGACTCGTCCGAATCGCTAGACCCGCTATACGGCACGCCGGAGGGGTTGAAGTTCGTGTCCTCGTGGCTCTCGCGAAGCTCCGAGCCGGATGACTTGTAATTCAGCACCAGGTCCCCGTCTACGATCAACGCGGGCATGTCCTTGCGGTAACTCTCCAGCAGCACCTCTTTTTCGATCGTCAGCCGCCGGCATCGCACGACGAGCGTGCCGAGAATGCGGCTGTCGCGGAGCGTCACGTCGGAGCCGGGCGCATTCAGGTAGTACACGCCGTCGGCGTTGGCAATGCCCCAGGGGTTTCGCCCTGGCCCGATCGCCTGGCGGTTGATGAGCGTCCGCCCGGAGATGTCCGTGGCCAGCGCTCGGTACGTTTCGACCACCTGCGGGTCCGGCATGGTCAGGGGCGCCGCATGCTTGGAGACGTCGCCGGTGACGTTCTGCTTCCACCAGACGCCGTCCGCCTCGAGGTCGCCGACCAGCTCCGCCGTCTTCTTGTCCGCGTGGAAATCGTTGTTGGTCGAGGCCGCCCCGCCGGTGACCGTCAGTTGAGAGTCCTTGTCCATGGTGATGTCCCCACCGCTGTGGATGCACCTGGACAACGCCTCCAGCGGAAGGCCCTCCACGAAGCATCGCAGTCCGAGCTTGTACCGGCTGGCGCCGACCTGCCCGATTGCGACGATCAGCACCGGATCCTCCTCGTCGTCGGCAAGCTGGCCGTCGTCGGCGTCGATGATCTGCCACTGCATCGTGCCGTGGCCCATCGGAACCGTCACCACGCCCCCAAGCCGCGACCGCCAGTCCTCCGTGACCGCGATGCGGGCAAGGGCGTTCTCCGCCGCCGACAGCGCGAGCGTCTGCGCCTCGGACCAGTCGTTGTCGGCTGAGACATTCCGCGTGTCGATCCGCGCAACGCTTACCGCGGCCAGGCCGATGACCATCAGCACCGCGCTTACGCCGAGGATCATCACGTACGCGCTGCCGAGACGGCGGCGGTCGGGTTGTCGGAGTCGTTCTGTCATGTCAATGGCTCCTCACGGTACGGCAGGACGGTTGAGCACGTGCGTGCCGGTTGTCAGTCGCCTGGCCTGGTCGGAGCCGATCTGCATCTCCGCGCCAACCCACGTGACGAATGTCGTGTCGGTCCGCGGCGGCTGATCGTAAATGCTCTCGTCGCTCCGCAGGGCCTGGAGGCTGGTCGTCACGCCCGTCGGACTCGTGGCCGAGACAGTTATCCGCACCAGCCCGGTGTCCGTCGAGGAAGTCTGGTTGGGGTTGTCCGGCTGGACGTACTCGACGGCGACCTTGCGGGTCCAGCCTGTCGCCCCGGTTATCGCTGAGCCGCTCTTGGTCTTCGGGGGGCACTCGCTGAGGCCGTCGTAGTCGTCCACGTCGTCCCAGGCACTCCGCACATCCACGGCCTCGCCCGGCTCCCGCCCGAAGTACACATCCTCGCCCGGCTCGAGGTAGCTACTTTGGAGTATCTCGCTCATCAGACCCCTTGCCAGCGCGCCGCCAGCGCAGCGGTCAAACTGGCTCCGCCTGGCCCTCGCAAACGAGCCCAGCGAGCTTACGGCCGCGACAAGCATCGTGGCAACAATGACGATCGAGATGACGCATTCAATCAGCGTCATGCCGCGCCGCAACTGATTGTCAGGCCCCTGCTGGTTCATCTGCTAGTGGTTCCCATTGCCATTACCATTGCCATTACCATTACCATTGCCATTACCGTTGCCATTACCGTTGCCCGGCTTGTAGTCGTAATGGCCCCACGCGTGGCCGTGGTGGTCCCAGAACAAGCCCCACTGGGAGCGGCGGCTTCGGCCGTGCCATATCTTGCCGCCAGGGGCGCTGTCGTCGCTGTCGGATTCCTGCTCGGCCGCCATCGTTGTCAGTCCGTACGTCAGCGCGAACTGCCGCACATCCTCCGCCAGCGTGATCTCCGGGCCGTCGTTTACCTGGCGCATCAACCGCCCGTCGGACTCGCCTGTCCACCAGTACTTCATGGTCTCGCTTACCCCGTCGCCATCCCGGTCCGGCACGGTGAACGTGACGGCAGAGCTTGTGCGGTCCAGGAAGTCCTCGGCCGTCGAGAGGTCGCTGTTGAGCTCGCCAAGTGAGTCGGATGTCCGCAGCGCCAGGCCGACCACGTCATAGCCTTCGCTGATGGCCCGGCTGGCAATTACTATCGAGGCACTCATGCCCGTCAGCAGGATGCCGGTGATCGCCATCGCCAGGACCAGTTCGATCAGCGTGTAGCCGGGACGCAATCCGCAATCGGAAGGTCCGCAATCCGCAATCCGCAATCGGTTCATTGGACCGTCGCCTTTCCGCTTGTTGCGTCCAGGGTGATTGTCCGGGTGAAGTTGCCGGATTTGAGCACGACCTGCCCGCCGCTATCGGCCTGGCCGTAGCCGTTAAAGACGACCGTCCTGTCGCCGCCGAAGTCAGCCGAGTCGACGCGAGAGCAATACGGCTCGGCCAGGAGGTCCACCTGGTAGCTCTGGGCGGCCCGGTCAAGCCCGGCCAGGTCGGAGATGGTGTACTGGGTTCCCGCTGCGTTGAAGGTAACTGTTCGGGACGCCCCGGCGTTACGGGCTTGTCGCGAGGCCAGCGCGAGGTCCTGGGTGATGCGTCTGGCGGCCACGTCAATACGGTACCTAGCCGCGGCCTGGCCGTAGCGGGGCACCGCGATCGCGGCGACGATGGCCATGATCGCGACAACCATCACCAGTTCCAGCAGGTTGAATCCCTGCCGGCCCCGGCGATTCGTCCTGGGGTTTCCCTCAGTCATCAGGACGCTCCGAGTCCCCGCGTTTGGGCGGGGGAGAACCTCTCTTGCCGGAAACTGCCGAACCGCTCGGCGCCACGCGGTTTTGCGCGGCGCCGAGCGGCCGGTGTGCGGGTTCGGGCGACCAATCGCTCGCCGCGACCCGACGTACTTACGAGGCCTGACGGATCAATAATCCGTATACAGCTTGCCCCCGGCGTCCTTTTCCGTGGTGGTGGTGTTGGCCGCTATGTCGCCCGTGGTAGCGTTGTAGATCCAGCCCACATCGGTGCCGGTCGCGGCGGCTATGCCCGTATTGCCCTTTGCGGCACCGACGGGAAGCGGCGGGACCTTGCGGAGATACGGGCCGTAAATGCACGTCGTGGTGCGAGTGGCCGAAACTGCGCCAGCGCTGTCGGTGTACTGCGTCAGCGCGGTGGGCGCCAGGGCCACGGTGGGGAACGCCCCGGTGTGCTCGGCGGCGTACAGGTCAATCGCGCTGCGCAGCACTGCCAGATTGCCTGAAAGGGCCGCGTCGGCCGCACCGGCGGAACCGCGGCTCATCCGCGGAATCGCCACAGCCGCAATGATCCCGATGATCACCACGACAACCACCAACTCCAACAGGCTGAAGCCCTTCTTCCCATTTGTCTTCTTGCTTGCCATCTGATTGAGTCCTCCTCAGTAAAGGTAAGTAATCCGATTCGCTCTTAACCTCATGTCCCTTCTTGCATCGGCCCAGCCGGAGGGGGACTTAAGTACCACCACAATTTTTTTCGGCTAGTCCTTCGCCAGCGAAAGCTTGACCCCGATGCCGTCCGCCCGGAGCGTGGCCGAGTTGCGGTCCACCGTCACCAGCTTCAGGCCGTCAATCTCTCGTCCGACGGTCAGGCACTGTCCGTCAATGATGGCCATGCCCCCATCCGCTCCGATGGCGGTGGCTGTCAGCTTGTGCCGCTCGGCGAACTGCCGCGCGCGAAAGCCAACCACAGTCGACCCTAGTGAATGGGGCCTGGCAACCCAGGCTTGCGACGGGCAGAACGCGTCGGTAACCGACGCGGCATCAAGCCCTCCCGCCCCGGCCAGCTTATGCAGGCGGTCCGCCAGCGTCTTCGGTGCCGGCGGGATGTTGGTCAGTGCCGCCGTCGCCCTCATCTGCTCGTCGAAATCCTGACCAAGCGAAACGCCCGGTGCAACCGACGCCGCGGCCTGCTCGGGACCCAGCGGAAGCCAGCCCACTCGGTCAGCCATGAACACGGCCGCCGCCAGACCCAGCACCGCCGCCAATGCTTTCCGTCGTTTGGTGAGTATCATACGAAGGAAATAGAAGATACAAACGCCCGCCAGGCAAATCGCTGGATCAAATCTTGAACAGGGACGCTAACCATTTTTGTGATCCACTGCGGTCAGGTTGTGGTGGAGCCGGCAGGCAGAGGGGAATCCCCGATATTCCCCGACGGAAAAGCGGCGCATGATGACAGTCACAAGCCACGCACGTCTTTCAGCGGTTACCGCCGCTCAGCGTTTGCCGCCGGAATCCTCGGCCGCGGCGTGCCAGATCAGGTCGACGTGGAACTCAGCCGGCGAGCCGGGTTTCTGCGGGTCGCCGGCAAGCTCGAACGAGTTGACAGACGTGTCCGGGAAGGTGCTGGTCAGCTTGCACAGGAACGCCACGCATGTCGGATAGCTGCCGGTTCCGTTCATGCGGACAGGCACGCTGTCGAACCGCTCACCTCGCATCGTCGCGCCGGGCAGGACCTCGTTGACATTCAGGCCCGTTCCGGCGGCAAGGCTTGTGAGCCTGGCGATCCGCTGGTTGATGTTCCGGGCCGATTCCAGGCGAATGTTCTCCTTGGCCAGGCCGGCCTGGATCTCCGCCAGACGGCCGCGCTGATCGACCAGGAAGTCGTTAAGCTCCTTCTCGTTTCGCAGGGCGATAGCAAGCTGGGCTTGCTGCTGCTCGAGCAAAGACCCGCTCCGCAGCAGGGGGTTCACGCCTGGCATGAGCAGCGGCAGGGCGGTCGCGATAATGATCGCCGCGCCCGCGATGTCGATGTGCCGGGGCTTGAGGTTTGCCAGCCAACTGAGCTTCATGGGCGGTTGTCCCCCTTACCACTCAGGGCGCATTCGATACGGAACGAGACGGCCTGGCCGTCCATAAACTGGCGTTTCTGCGTCTTTATCAGCCGGACGCTCTCGAAAAGTCGCGAGTTTTCCAGCCGAAGCACGAACTGCGAAACGCCCGTCTGGGTCTGCGCGAAGCCGGACAGGTCCAGCAGGTATCGCTGGTACAGGACTTCCCTGGCCCCGAGGGCCTCGGCCCTGGCGGCCCCGGATGGGGGGGCAGATGGTTTCTCCTCGGCGCCAGCATCGACCGGCGCCAGCGAGCAGCGTTCCAGGACCACATCATCCGACAGGTCTCTCGCGACCATCGCCAGCAGCAGGCTCCAGTCGGGGTTCTGCGCCAGGGCGCGCGAGGCGGCGATCCGCCTCGACGCCTCGGTCAATGACGCTCGAAGCCCGCGAATCTCCTTGCCCGCCTTGCCGAAACGCGCGGTGCTTTGTCGCATCTGCTCCAGAACAACCTTGCCGTCGTCGGCCCCGAACGCCAGGCATGCCGCGTACGCTCCGCCCAGCAGCACGCCGTAAATGCCGAGCACGGTCGCCCAGGTCCGCATGCGGTTCAGTCGGCTTCGCCTCTCGATCCGCCAGGCCGGCATGAGATTATCGCGTGTCAAGGTGTCAGTCCTCCACCGGCCAGGCCAGCCCGGTCGCCACAACCATCGTCGAGCCGCAGTCGCCCTTCAGCGGCGCCGGGCACTCCGCCAGGTCCGACGTGGCCACAACCCGTACGGGCCAGTCCATCGCGCCGGCAAGCTGCCCGGCGAGTCCGGCCAGCCTCGCGCCGCCGCCGACCAGCAGCAACTGATCCGCAACGGCATCGGAGTACTGGTTGGAAACGTACGACAGCGGGATTCGCATTTCCTCGGCCATTCGCAAGGCATACCGCTGATGGGCGGCGGCGATCGCCTCGGCCTCGGCGCCGGCTGGGGATGAGCCGCGGAGCATCTTCTCGACCTGGGCCGCATCGGCGCCCAGTTCGCCAGCCAGCTCGCCGACCATCGCGCCGTAAGCGCTCTTGGGGAGCTTGCGTTCGTAGATGACCACGCGGTCGTAGAGCAGCACCAGGCGGGCCGCGGTCCAGCCGATGTCCAGGATTCCCGCCAGCCCCCTCGTCGAGCGCAGCAGGGGCTCACAGGCCCTGGCAAGGGCCTGCGACTGGATCTCCAGCCGCTCGACGCGAAGGCCCTCGGCCTCGAAGCAGTCCAGCAGGCTGTCGGCGTCGGCATGGGTGCATGCGGCGCCCATCACGAACGTGGTGTTGGCTGCCCTGGCCGGGGCGGGCAGCCGCCAACTCGCCATCTCGAACGACTGCGGATCGCACTTGTGCATCCGCGCAAGCTCGCTGCGGGCGAGCATCTCTATCGGCGCGCCGGAACTGGCGGGGGGCAGTTCCATTATCCCCGTCAGCAGCTTCTCGCCAGGCACCGCCAGGGCCAGGCTGTGCCCGCGGAAGCCGGACGCGCTGAGCTGCTGGCGAAGTTCGAGCACCTCCAGACCGGTGATGCCGGCACCGTCGCCACTCCTGTCAACGCTCGTCGCGGCACAGATCCGCGGCCGGTGCCCGCCGTGGGCGAACTGCACCGCCTTGATTGAACGGTCGCCCACATCAACGCCGATGGGAGAGCAGCTTGTAAGGAGCGGCCAGTTCATTATCCGCCTTTCCCGACCAGGCCAGTCGCGTCGAACAGCGGCGTGAAGATGCTAAGCGCCACGAAGCCCACCAGGACGCCCATCGTGATGAGCATTACCGGCTCGATTATGCCGATGACGCCCTTGAGAAGGACCTCGTTCTCCTCGTCCATGAAATCCGCCACGTCAAGCAGCAGCGGGCTGAGTTGGCCGCTCTGCTCGCCGCTTCGCGTGGCCTCGTAGATCGACACGTGCACAAGGTCCGAGTCTTTGAACGCCTGGCTGATAGGCTGGCCTCGCGAGACGCTCTCGGCGGCGCGGTCGATCAGTTCGCGGTAGTGTACGTTGGCCACCGAACCGCGAGTGAGCTGGAGCGACTCCAGCACCGGCAGGTGGCTGTCCAGCAGCACGCCCAGCAGGCGGGCGATCCGCGCCGTGGCGAAACTCCGCACCAGGTTGCCCACAAAAGGCAGTTTGAGCACGAGGGTGTCGCACGTCCGCCGCCCGGCCGGGCTGGACACGAACAGCTTGATCGCCACCCCAATCGCCACAAACGATCCGACCACGATATGCCAGTACGCCTTCAGGCCGTCGCTCAGGTCGATCAGCATCCGCGTCGTCGAAGGCAGCGGAACCGCCAGGCTGTCAAAGAGCATCTTGAACCGCGGCACGACCATCAGCAGCATCACCACGAAGACCCCGACTGAAACAACCGTCAGCAGGATCGGGTAGATCATCGCGCCTTGGACGGTGCGGCGCACGTGAATCCGCTTGCGGATCAACTGCGCCAACCGCTCCAGAACTATTGTCAGCTTGCCGCTTGTCTCGCCGGCGGAGATCATGTTGCGGTAGACCTCGTCGAAGCAGTCAGGCCGGGACGCCATGGCGGCGGAGAGCGGCAGGCCTTCCTCGATTCTTGCCAGGATGTCCGCGATGACCTTGCGCCAGGCCGGGGCGCGGGTCTGGTGCTCAAGCGAGCGGAGCCCATCGGCCAGCGGCGTGCCGGACTTGATGAGCATGTAGAGCTGCCGGGTGAACATGGCGACGTCTTTGAGCTTGGCCCCCTTGCTTCGCGGCAGGTGCAGGCCCGACGGGTGGGCCGGGGCGGGCTTGTCCGCGCCCGCACCGGCCGACGAGGCCGGACCAATGTCCGCCACGAACAGCTCCCGGCGTCGCAGGCGGTCGGTCGCCTCAGTCACGCTCGGCGCGTCGATCACGTCGGTGACCTCGCGGCCCGACTTCTCGAATGCCCTGTATACCAGCTTCATATCCTGCCTCTATTGCACGTCCGCCGCCGCCGGCTCGCGGCTTGGCTCGCGTGCAGCCGATGCGGACGAGGACTCATCCTCGCTATGAGTAACGCTCAATGCCTCTTCCAGGCTGGTCCGGCCCTCGACGGCCACCAGCACCCCCTCCTGCCGCAGCGTCGTGCCGCCAAGCTTCAGCCAGGCCTCGCGAAGATCCTGCGTGCTGACGTCGCGGCGCATCATCCGCCGAAGCTCCGGGCCGATCTCCATCACCTCGTAAATGCCCGCCCGCCCGGCAAAGCCCGAGTCGTAGCAGTGCTGGCAGCCGGCACCGCGATTGAACGTGCCAGGCGCGCCGTCGGTGAGCTTCGCCTCACGCAGCAGAGACTCCGACGGCTGGTAAGTCTCCAGGCAGTTCGGGCAGATAGTCCGCACCAGCCGCTGGGCGATCACGCCGTTCAGCGCGCCCGAAAGCAGGTAAGGCTCGATGCCCATGTCCACCAGGCGAGCCACGCTGCCGGCCGCGTCGTTGGTGTGAAGAGTCGCCAGCACAACATGGCCCGTCAGGGCCGCCTGAACCGCCACCCGGGCAGTCACCTCGTCGCGAATCTCGCCGACCATGATCACGTCCGGGTCCTGACGCAAAATGCTGCGAAGCGCGCGGGCGAACGTCATCCCGATCGACTCCTGAACCTGGATCTGGTTTATCAGGTCCAACTGGTATTCCACCGGGTCCTCAACGGTCATGATGTTACGCTCGGGGCTTCGAAGCACGCTCAGGGCGGAGTACAAGGTCGTCGTCTTGCCGCTGCCGGTCGGGCCGGTCACCAACACCAGCCCGTATGGCCGGTGAAGGATCGACAGGAACGACTCCAACGCCCGCGAGCGGAAACCGAGGCTCTCCAGCCGGACGCTCAGCCGCTGCTTGTCCAGGATGCGAATGACTATCTTCTCGCCGAGAACCGTCGGCATCGACGATATCCGCAGGTCTATCTCCCGGCCCTCGGCCTGGAGGCGCACGCGCCCTTCCTGGGGCAGCCGCCGCTCGGCTATGTCCATGCGACCGCATATTTTAACGCGAGAGACAATGGCTGAGTGCATCCCGGCCGGCGGTCGCATCAGGTCCCGCAGAACGCCGTGAATGCGGTAGCGGATACGAGTTGCCTTCACGTCCGGCTCGATGTGAATGTCGCTGGCGGTGTCCTTTATGGCACGAAGAAGAACACGGTTGACCAGGTTGATCACCGGGCTGCTGGCCTCGGTGCTCTCCAGGTCGCCAAGCCCGGCTTCATCATCAGGCTCGCTTTCGACGTACTCGACTTGCTCGCCCTCGCCGGTGCTCAGGAAGCCCTCAGCCGGGGCTGAATCGGCGCTGGCGTCTATCGCCGCAATGATCTCGTTCTCCAAAGCCAGAACCGGCCTTATGTTACAGCCGGTCATCTGGCGGAGCCTGTCAATGCTCGGCAGCGACTGCGGTTCAGCCATCGCAACCGTCAGCATGTCGCGTATCTTGAACATCGGCAGGACTTTAAACCGCTTGGCCTCCTCCCGTCCGATGAGTTCCAGAAGCTGCCCGTCAAACAGCCCACGCCGCAACTGGCAGCCGCGAATGCCCATCCGCTTGGACAGCGCCGCAATGATGTTCTGCCCGGTGACTAACTCCTTCTCGACAAGCATCTCGCCGAGAAACCGCCCGGTCTGCTTCTGCTCCTCAAGAATCTGCGTAAGCTGCTCGCTGGTAATAAGCCCATCCTCGACGAGGGCGTCGCCAATCCGAACTTTGCGCTGCGATGGCCTCATGCAAGGCTCCCTATGGCGGCCTCAAGGTCGTCGTATTGCTCGAACAACGACGCAACATCCGTTAGCTCAAGCACTTCGCGAATAACGTCGTTCGCCGAAACCAGGACCATCGCCTCGCCGCGGCGGATAAGCTTCTCCGTCGCCTCGACCAGCACCTCCAGCGCCCGGCTGTCCAGAAACGCCACCTTGGCCATGTCCACGACAACCCGCACGCCCGAGCCTTCCAGCACTTCCGCAAGGCGCTGGCCAAGCCGGTCGGCATCCTCGCCGGTGACGGCCCCCGCCGGCCGAAGCACCACCGCGTTGCTCTGGCGATGTTCCGTTATGTTCATTTTGGACCTCTCAAAGCCAAGTTTCTCGCTCCAAGACCATGTCCTGACCGGATGCGCAGCCGCAATATGCCAGCGCCTGGGCGAGCCTGTACCGCCGGACTGTCCCGTGCATCCTTGTTACCCATCGGCAACGTGGGAGTTGACTTGAATAACAACCGCCGCCCGGGCGACATCCCGGCCGCGAACAGAAGAGGATTACCGCAGTCGGACATGAACCATCGGCGAACCCGATGAAAGGAAAAGCCGATGGTGAGGTTGAGAACGAGGACTGTTGCCACCCGCGCGCAGCAACAGCGTCGTAGCAGTTGCCCGAGGGCTTCGAAGGCTCATGCGCCGTCCGCGGCGGCCTGCCGCCGTGCTACTTCTTTGCCTGTGCGGCCGCAATGCCGCCGGGGCCGGGCTCGCAGATCACGCGGAAGCCGACATTGTAGACCCGCTGCCACGAGGGATAGTCCAGTCTGAAGCCGCTGCGGCCTGCCTTCGGGCGGTCGAAGAACGAGCCGCCTCGGACTACCTTCCGCCCATCGTCATTGACATCCTCTCGCCCGTCGTTGGCATTGTAGGGATACGGGCGATAGTTGGTGCGTGTCCACTCGGCAGCGTTGCCGTGCATGTCGAAGAGGCCCCAGGCGTTAGGGGCGTACCTGCCGCCGTTGGTCGTTACGGCGGCCCCGTCGTTGACGCCGGGGATGTTGGGTATCCACTCCGGGCCGCCGCGGCTGATGCTGTTGACGCTCCGGTCGGCGAGGTTGGCCTTCCCGGCGAAGCTCTCCTTGACGTCGCCGTAGTTCATCATCGTGGCGGTCCCGGCGCGGCAGGCGTATTCCCACTGGGCCTCGGTGGGCAGGTCGAACTTTGCCCCGACCCGCCCGCTCAGCCAGCGGCAGAACTCCCGGGCCTGCGTCCAGGAGACCCGGACAACCGGCTGGGTTGGGCCGTTGACTGGCTCGCCACGGTTGCTATGGTCCTTCTTGTAGACGCTGATGTAACCGCTGTCGTGCTGGGGGTTGAACTTGGCGAACTGCTGGTTGGTGATCTCCAGTTTGCCCATCCAGAACGGCTTGGCGATCGCGACCCGCGTTTGCGTCTGCTCATCGGCCCAGCCGTTGATGTCGCCCATCACGAACGCGCCAGCCGGGATAAGAACCATATCGAGCTTGACGCCCTCGCCGAGGTCGATGGACATCTCGGCCTTCTGGCCCGTCTGTTCGGCGGCGGCAACCTGGCGACGCTTGGCCTCGGCGGCGTCGAAGGGCCAACCGGGCGCCGTCACGACGGCCTGGGGCTTGGGCGGGGTCGGGGCCGGCTTTACCGGCGTCATGTCACCCAGCGTGGTCGGCACGATCGCCTCGGGGTCGTAAGTCAGATCGGCATAGGCCTTGGCCATCACCTGCCGACGATCGTGCATGTCGCCGGAGATCTTGCGGTGCTCGCTCCACGTGCCCTTGTCGGGCACGTTGAGGTCAATCCACGTGATCAGGCGGTCCCAGGCTTCGGCGTCGAGTTTCACGCCGCCGTGGCCTTTGCGGAGCATCTGCACCAGCTCGCTGGTATCGGCGTGGAACTCCATGGGCGTCAGCAAGTGGATATCGCTTTCCGGCCCAGGCCGGCGGACGTAGGGGTGCAGGGCCACGTAGGACGGCGTGAAGTTTTCGAACCTGGCCGTGCCGTTGACGCGGAAGTCCGGGATGCCATGCCCGTCGACCTGCTTAGTGCCGTTGTGGCAGGAGACGCAGTACTTGTCCAGCACCGGCTGAACCTCGCGAATGAAGCCGAAGCCGCGGGCCTCTCCGCGCCAAGGCTTGAGTTCCTCGACCTTGCCCGCGGCGGTTCCGTAGGCGACGCCCGCCACGTCCGACTGCCGCTCGTGGCAGCCCACGCAGGTAAGTAGTTCGCCCGGCATGGCTGTCGTCCAGCTTCGCATGAGCTGCATGGCCATGCCGTCCTTGTCCAGCGGCTGAAGTGCCAGCGGGGTGTTGGCGGGGATGCGGAACATGGCCGAGCCGTCCGGCTGGACCGGCACGGTGCCAAGGATGCGGTGGACGTCCCAGGGTCCGTCGATGCCGACATTGATGTGTCCGCCCATGCCGACGTAGGCGAAGTGCAAAGCGTAGACCCGCAGGTTCTTGACCGATCCGCGCGGCACGCCGGCCAGGCCAGGCCCGGAGTATACGTCCGCAATGTACATCACGGCGTCCTTGCGGGTGAGGTCCACCTTGTCGGGTATTACCGGCGGGCGGACAGTCTTGCGGAAGGGCACCGGCTCGAACAGGGCGTAGCCCGGCACCGAGGCCAGCTTGACCATGTTGTCGAAGACGTCGACGAGGTAAAGGTCCCACTGGTCCTTGGAGGTCGCCTGGCAGGAGACAAGGAAGTACTTGTCGCTCAGGGGCCAGGGATGCAGGAACCGGGGCCAGCTTCCGTCGACTATCGAGTCTCCGATAATCGGCTCGACCTTCTTGCCGTAGCCCGGTATCCGCTGGACGACTCCGTCGGCCTCGTGCTTGCCCTTGGCCGGATCGAAGAGGATCATCTCGCCCATCCGCGGCACGCCGTGGTGCCCGCTGATGATCGCGACGACCTTGGTCGGATGGCCCGGGCATGGGCGAGCGTAGAAGATGGAGTTGGGCCAGTAGCTGTTGGAGCCATACAGTTCCAACTGCTGCGTGCCGTCCGGGTTCATGTTGAACAGGATCCGCGTGAAGTAATGCGGCGAGTCGCTGTACTCCCAGCGGGTGTACATCACCTTGCCGTCGGGCATGAGCGTCGGGCACCAGTCGTGGTCCTGCTCGACCGTCAACTGCCTTACGCTCGCCGGGTCGCGCTTGGCGTCGATGCTGAAAAGGTTGGCCACGCGGTCGCCGCCGCCCACGCAGGGAACGCCCTGGAAGTACCGCGTCGAGTCGAAGATGATCCGCTCGTCCGGCAGGTACGTCGGGTCGTAGTTGTCCACTTCCGGGTCGTCGGGCGTAACCTGCGCCAAGCCCTTGCCGTCGGCACCGAT
>CAZSBS010000067.1:0-19561 GCA_964605095.1 uncultured Planctomycetaceae bacterium
TTGCACCATCGCTTGAAATGTTTGCACCGGAACTGCGAGCCCTTGTCGCAGATGATGTACTTGGGCGGAGTTCCGGTCTGGCGGATGGTCTTGGCGAGGAAGGCGATGACCTGCTGGCAGTCGGACTGCTTGCGGAAGATGGCGATGCCCATGACTCGCCGTGAGAAGTGATCGACGACCACGGCCAGCCACCAGCAGAACGGCCAGCACTGGGGCAGGGAGAACGGGAGCCAAGGCACCCAGAAGCCGCCAAGAGGCACAGCCGTCAGGTCGACGTGCCATACGTGGTTGGGACGCTTGGCGGTGACGACTCGTTCGGACGGTTTGGCGTCTTCTGCTGTTACGCTGGAATCAGACTTGCTGGGCGGCGCTTTCTTGTCTTTGGCCTTGAGCATCCGGCCAACGGTGGTGACGCCAAGGTGCAGGCCGGCGCGGGCCAGGATCTGGGCGATCTTGACTTTGCCGAGTGTCGGGCACAAAGTCTTAAGGCGTTGGACAATGTAGCGGACGAAATCCGGGAACTTGTTGACGGGCTCTCGGAGTTGAACCAGAGCGGAAGATCCGTCTTCATCGATTCGTTTGAGCCAGGTGGCAACCGTGTCATCCTCGACGAGGAAGACTTTGGCGGTCTGGGCGAGTGACCAGCCGCGAGCGGCCTTTAGTTCCAGGATGGCCATGCGTTCGGTGGCGGGGTAATGTGGTCGTCGTCGCGGTTCGAGCTTGGCGATGCGAGCGTCCTTAATTCGGAGTTCCTCGCGGAGCAGTTGGTTGTCCTGGTTGAGTTGGTCGTTGTCGCTGGAGAGCCGAACACGAACATTGATGCTGTTGGCGGCCCAGCCGCGGGCGGCTACGATGGCGTAGTGGGTCGGGGAGACAACGTGCAGGACGGCTGATTTGACGTTCTTGGCCCATCCGGAAGGCAACGGAATATCTGGCAAAGCTTGGTCTGGCAATGGTAAGCCTCCAGGACTTCGTTAGTGTCGGAGAATCCATAGCTTACCGCGCGATTCTGTGGCGTAAAGACCCCCGGGTCTGTTCGGGATTTGGGCGGGCCGAAAAACGCTGGACCACTTCACCCCCAAGTCTGTTCGGGAAGTATGCGGGCCGAAAAACGCTGGACCATCAGAGCGGCCCTCCTCAGACAGGTCAACACAGGGTCAGACAATTGAGCTTGAAGGGCGTATGGCAGGCCAGTTAAGATACAGCAAAGGCCCGCTATCGTCGCGGGCGAAGGCCATATGGGAAGCCCAGTCAAGTATGGATGTCCCTGAATTACCCTTGGTAGTCGGCCGCAGAGAGAAGTAACTGGACCCGCCCCCTTGCCAGCGATGAATGACAGAATTGGCCTGTTCGTGCAGCGGCATCGCTGGGCGGTCCTGCTGGGCTTCCTTGTTGTGGCGGCAACGCTTATGGGGCTTGTGCCGACGCCGCCGGAAGAACTGCGCAAGTCCGGCACGCTGCCCTCCAGCGCCCCTTCCTTCCAGGCCGCCGCAGCCCTTAAGAAGTTCTTTCCCGCAAGCAGCGGGCTCAGCGAGGGGGTGCTGGTCTTTGAGCGTCGCAACGGGCCGTTGACGGAGCAGGATTTCCAGGCGATTGAGGACATCGCCTCGCTGATCCGTCGCCCTGCCATCGCGGGAGGCGGGCAGGATCGCCCAGCCATTACCGTCATATCACCGGCGATGACGGCCCTGCCGAACAATCCGCTCACCGGCCGGCCATTGGCACGCAACTTGCTGGTCAGCCCGCTGACCGACCAAGGCCAGGCGACCCTGATTTTCGTACACCTTCCTGCCAACTTCATCGCGCGGGCTAGCGATCTGGCCATCGATCGGATTCGCACGACCCTGGCTGAGCAGAACCTGCGCCTGGGCCTGTCAGTGGCTGTCAGTGGCTCGGCCGGATTTGGGCACGACTACGCCGCCGCCGCCAGGGCCAGCCACCGCCAGACTATACGCGTGACGTTAGCGGCGGTACTCGTGATCCTGCTGATTATCTACCGTTCGCCCGTAGCCGCGCTGGTGCCGCTGGGGGCTATCAGCATCGCCGCCGTGGTGGCCGTCAAACTGCTGGATGCCGCCGCTTTCGTCGGCATGCATACCGGAACGGCCGAATCGATCTTCGTTTTCGTTCTGCTGTACGGCGCTGGCGTGGACTATTCCTTGTTGATCATCAGCCGCTGCCGCGAGTTCCGCGCCGCGGGTGCCAGCCCCACCGAAGCTGCCAGCAACGGGTTGAGCAAGAGTTTCTGGGCTATCCTTGCCGCCGCGACCACAAGCGCTGGCGGACTACTGATGCTGGTCGTGGCCGAGTATGGGGGCTTCCGCACGGCTGGCGTCGCGACGGCCATTGCGATTATGGTGGCGATGCTGGCCTCGGTGACGCTCGTGCCTGCCCTGGTGGGCATCCTGGGGGATAAGCTGTTCTGGCCGTGGAAGATCCGCACCCACGCCGGGGCCGCCGAGGCGGGGCAGAGAGGTCTGTGGCGGCGCATCGCCCTCGTCGTCACTCGCCAGCCGGCCTTGGTTATGGTGTTGACGGTCGTCGCCCTGTCCATCCCGGCCGCTCATGGCACGCGACTCACCTGGGTCTACGACACATTGGCGCAGGTCGCTGGCGAACAGCAGCAGTCCGTCGGCAGCGCCGCTACGGGCCTGGAGATGGTCAAGCGACATTGGCCTGTCGGCGAAGTCGCCCCGGTCACAGTCCTGGTCGAGACGGCCCAGCCGCTCTCGACCGAGCAATGGAACCAGGTTAGCCAGCACCTCACTGACGCGATCGGACGCCAGGCGGATACGCGCGACTTGCGCAGTTTGTCACATCCGCTGGGGACAAGTACTGGCCCGGTGGCCAACACGCTTGTCAAGACCTTTGCCCTCGGAAAGTTCGTTCCGCAATACGTCAGCCGCGATGGTCGGGCCACCCGCCTGACGGTCGTGCTGGACCAGTCGCCCCTGACGCTGCAGGCCATGGCCGCCACGCGAGATATCGCTGCCGCCGCTAAGGCCGCCGTCACGCGGATGAAACTGGACGCGACGGTTCGCGTCGGGGGCATCACGGCGGAGATGGCCGACGTTCGCGCAACCACGCAGGCCGACTTCCTTCGTGTAGCGGCCCTGTGCTTGGCCGTGATCTTCCTCATCGTTCTGGCGCTGCTGAAAGACCCATTCCTTTCGGCTTTCATGGTTGCCGCGACGCTCCTGAGCTACCTGGCCACTCTGGGCATCTCCGGCTGGGTCTTCACCGGCCTGATGGGCGATGCAGGGCTGGACTGGAAGGTGCAAATCTTCCTGTTCGTCGTGCTGATTGTGGTCGGGCAGGATTACAACATCTTCCTGGCCTCGCGGCTGGCGCAGGAGGCCCTGTCGTTGCCGCTGCTGCGGGCCACGCGCCAGGCCGTGGTCCACACCGGTCCGGTCATTTCCTCCTGTGGGATCATCATGGCCGCCACCCTGGGCAGCCTGATGGCCGGGCACCTGCAAACACTGCGGCAACTGGGATTCGCACTCTCGCTGGGCATGATCATCGACACCTTCATCGTCCGCCCGTTCCTGCTGCCGGCCTTCGTCGCCCTGACCGGCCGGGCCGGCGGCGGACGACTGGCAAAGTGGCGTGGGAATAGACGAAGATGAACACAGATGCTTCATTTCGCTCAAATCACCCGCGTTGGTCCGGCAGCGGACGGCCGCCGGGGCGATCGCGGCGTCACAGAGATTCTTACGTTGAGCCTCGCAAGCGCGTTATAATCATGCACAGACGGCCCATGGCGGTTGTGGGCCAGAACCGTATGGCGAATTTCGGCGAAGGCATTGCACTTTAGAGTGATCGCGCCGGCGTGTCCTAGGAGACCATGACGACTATGACGCCCATGACGACCCCAGGTGCGAAGGCGGCGTACTCGTCAGGTGCCACGGATCTCCTCTTCTCCGTTGCCGAGCCATCAGATGACCCGGAGTTGAGGGAACTTCTGGCCAGCTATCACGTGGGCCGGGATATAACGTTGAGCATTCGCAAGGAGCCGGACTTCTTCGAGGCGATGAAAGTCAAAGGCAGGCACAGCCGGACTTTCATATGCAGGGACAAGGCGAGCGGCAAGATGATCGCCATGCTCTCCAAATCCGTCAAGCCGGTCTACCTCAATGGCGCAGTGACGCCCATGGGGTATTTGAGCAACTTCAGGGTCCACAAGGACTACAGAGGCAGGAACATAGCGTTCAAGGCGATGGCGAGCATACTTGACCTCCGTGGCGAGACGGACGTTCCATTCTCTTTGGCGACCGTGATGGGCGGCGGAGATAGGTTGCTCAATGTCCTCAACAGGAGGAGCAGCTCCTCGTTCCTCATGCGTGGCCTTGGCGTCTATCACGATTCTATGATACTCGTATTCAACAGAAGCAAACCGCTCGACCCTGCATTCAAGATCGTCAGGGGAAATGCGGACAACCTGGATTGCATTGTCGAGTGCCTGAAAAGAAATGGCGCCCGGCGCAATTTCTATCCGGTATATGAAAAACAGGACTTTCTGGATCCTGACAACTATCTCAAGGGGTTTTCGTACAAGGACTTCTATGCCGCCGAGACCGACGGCAAGATCGTTGGGGTCGTCGGCACCTGGGACCAATCGCATTTTAGCCAGACGGTGGTCACGGGCTATTCACGCCGGATGCGATATTTCGCGCGGCTCTACGGTCTTGCCGCGCGGATCTTCAGGCTCCCCGAATTGCCGAAACTGAACCAGACTTTCCCGTACGTGAATATAGGCTTTGTCGCCATTGACAACGACGACCCCAGGATTCTCAGGAGTCTTTTGGCGGCCGTCTATCGCGACTCCATGAGCAGCGGGCCTCGCTGTCTGGCGATAGCCTTTCACTCCGATGACCCGCTGCGCGCGGCGATAAAGGGCTTTTTCAGTATACCGTGCGAGAGTCACCTGTACGCACTGGTACCCAGAGACAGGCCCGAGCGGTTGACAACACTGGCGAACACGGTGCCATATCTGGAGTTGGGTTCACTGTAATGCATTCATTGTTTTGAGGCCACGGAATGGATAATATCGAGGGCAGAATCGTACAAGCGTCTGCAATTAACCGGCATAAGGCGGACGAGCTATTTGAATTGATGGATAAGTACTATGGCAGGATGAACCGGGAAACGTTCATGAGAGACCTGTACGAGAAGGACTGGGTCCTTCTTCTGACAAAGCGGGGATCGGACAAGATTGAAGGCTTCACAACCATTCTGCGCATGGAAACAGTGCTGGACGGGAAAGTCTATAGAGCCCTCTATTCCGGTGACACCATCATTGACATGGAATCACGGGGACAGACCGAGATCATGCGCGTATGGATGAACTTTGCGATCGATTTGGCGGAGACAATGAAGGGTGAGAAGCTATACTGGTTTCTGATATCCAAGGGGTACAGGACATACAAGTTGTTGCCGCTACACTCCCGAGAGTACTATCCCAGGTACGACAGGGAGACTCCCCCCGAATATAAGAGGCTGATAGATGCCTTTGCGACTCAAAGGTTCGGCTCCGCTTACGACCCCCGGTCGGGCGTGATCAAGCCGCGGGGGGGGCGGGATTACCTCAAATCGTCGCAGGAGGACATTACCCCGCACCGGCTGAGCGACCCACACATAAAGTTCTTCATCGAGAAGAACCCGCATTTCTATGACGGGGATGAACTGGCCTGCATTACTTTTGTTTCGAGGGACAACCTTGCCAGGTTCGCGAGGAAGATTTTGGTGCCGTCGGCTGAGACATAGTTTTGATATCGTCGGATTGCTTGCGACGATCCTGCCCTGCGACCTCATATAGTGCAGTTGATGACTGCACTGGCATTTTCTTCGACTTCCACTTTCCTCACTGAGGGCGCACTCAGTGGATGTAGATCCACTTTTTCTTCCGTCGTGGTGGATATTCCTCAGGGGGCGCAGCCCGTTGTAGTGGCCCAGCGGATCGTGCATAGGGCTGCTCAGCATCTGGAACTTCTTTTGGGTGGCGCTTTTGCGATGACCTTGAGCATTACGGACGGAACCGCTATCATCCCGGCCTGTCCTTGATTACGGAGGTCGGAATGCGGGGTTACAAGTTTCATCCGAGGCGTAATGTGGGCCCTCGGGCAGCCGGTTTCCGGGCACCAGGGCTGCCTTTCCCGGCTTGGGCCGGTTCCTCCTGCTGGCCGAGGCCGGCAGGGGCCAGACTCGATGTCTCCAAGGCATTGGAGCATTCTAGCGCCCGGGCTCGTGGGGGAGAAGTTGATTTAAGGAGAATTGCCGGGCTGGCCGCAACGTGTTCCCCGTTGCCCCGGTGGCGGGACGGGTTCCGCCGCTGATACCTGATCACGGTGGTCGAGAGTGGTCGGGCGCCACGTCGGCCATCCAAGCCATCCAAGCCCGAGCCATCCAAGCCATCCAAGCCCTTGGCAGCCAGGCCGCGAGCGCGTATGATGGCGTAGTGGGCCAGAGAGAGGACGGGCAGGACGGCTGACTGGACGTTCTTGGCCCATCCGGAAGGCAAAGGAATGTTTGGCCTGGCAAGGGTAAGCCTCCAGGACTTCGTTAGTGTCAAATAGGCCATAGCTTACCGCGTGATTCTGTGCGGTTAAGCCCCCAAGTGTCTTTGGGAATTGTGCGGGCCGAAGAACGCTGGACTACTACACCCCGCACATGACGTCTGGCGACTAGACTTAATCTGCTGGGCGGTCGTAGCTCCCGGATCTGTCGGGACATTGCATTCATCGCCTCGCGGGCTCTTGGGCAGCGAATTGTGGCGCGATCACGGTCGTTTCCTTGATCGGCCGGATTCTCGTATTCGTCGGTTGTGTTGATCAGCCATCTGAAAGGATCGTGAGTTTGGTAAGAATTCCTTGGCGCCATATTGGCTCACTGTGGCACTGGCTGCGCGTGCTGACGGGAGGCGGAGCGGTCGATCTTGCCTCGGCGGAAAGCCTTGAACCCCCTCTTCGCGAAGGCCTGTTCAGTACGACGCAACTGGCGAGCCACGCTCAATCCTTGGCGGCCGATCGAAAGTTGGACCTTCGTCACGGTCCGGAGCTGCTCCTGCGGCGCCTGGCCGAGAACGAAGACATCATCCGCCGGTCGTACGAGGAGGTGGCCAAGGCCATCCGGCAGGGCGATCCGCAGGCGCCAGCGGCCAAGTGGCTGGTAGAGAACTTCACGTTCATTGAAGAGCAGATCGATCAGGTTCGCCTGATATTCCCGCCGGGCTACAGCCGGCAGCTCCCTCGCCTGGGTTCGGGTCCGTCCAAGGGCTTTCCCCGCATCTACGAGTTGGCAATCGAACTGGTCTCGCACACGGATGGGTGGGTGGATGCCGAAAACATCTCCCATTTCATCCGATCCTTCCAGATGGTCCATCCCCTGAACCTCGGCGAGCTCTGGGCCGTGCCGATCATGATGAGCCTGGCGCTTGTGGAGAATCTGCGGCGAGTGTCACGGCGGATCGCGTGGCGCAGACGGCATCTGGAATCGGCGGTGGAATGGTCCAACCGCTTCATTCAGGCGGTCCACCTGAACCCGAAGTCTCTGATCACGATATTGGCGGATCTCGTGCGATCCGAACCCGTGATGTCAGCCCCGTTCCTGACGGAACTGACAAGCTGCCTCCAGGGAACGCACCCGGCCATGGGACTGGTGATCAACTGGGTCGAACAGGAATTGGCCGAACGCGGGCAGACCCTGGAGTTGATCCAGCAAGCCGAGAGCCATGACCAGGCCGCGGACCATGTCTCCATCAGTCACAGCATCACCAGCCTTCGACAACTCAGCAGAATTGACTGGCGAACTCTCGTTGAATCTCTCAGCGCCGCCGACGCGATCCTTCGCCTGGACCCCGGCGGCGTGCATCCTCAAATGGACTTCCGGTCCCGCGATATCTGCCGTCGCGAAGTGGAGGACCTGTCCCGGCGAAGCCGCAAAGATGAGCAAGTCGTCGCCCTGACCGCCCTTCGACTCGCGACGGAACGGGCGCAGCGTCCCGGGACCGACCCCCGCGAGGGAACGGTGGGCTATTTCCTGATTGACCAGGGCCGCCGCGAGATCGAGGCGGAGATTCATTACCGGGCGCACCCGCGTCAACGCCTGGGGAGAATTCTGCGCCGCCGGGCGCTGCCGGTGTACTTGCTGGCCATCGCGATTGCGACGGCCGGGCTATCGCTCTTTGCGACCTCCATTGTGAGCCCCGGGTCCGACTGGTGGTGGCTTGCGGCGACGAGCCTGGCGGTCATCCTGGTCGCCTCGCGAACGGCGGTGTCGCTGGTGAACTGGTGGGCGAGCCTGCTGGTCGCGCCCTGTGTGCTGCCGAGGCTGGACTTTTCCAAAGGCATCCCCGCGGCCCATCGCACCGCGGTGGTCGTCCCGGCGATGCTCTCCTCCGCGGCCACCGTCGACAAGCTGATGGAGAACCTTGAGCTGCGCTACCTTGGCAACAAGGACCCCAACCTGATGATGGTCCTGCTGACGGACCTGCCCGACGCGCTTGAGGAACACATGCCGGATGACAAACCGCTGCTCGATCGCGCGTTGGAGCGAATCCGCGAGTTGAACGTCCAATACGCCCAGCCCGGTCAGTCGCAATTCTGCCTCCTGCACAGGCCTCGCATGTGGAACCCGCAAGAGCGGCTATGGATGGGGCACGAGAGGAAACGCGGCAAGATCGAGGATTTCAACCGCCTGGCCCTGACGGGGGCGACCGAGCCTTTCTCGCTGGTCGAGGGAGACCTTGTCCAGCTTCGCAGCGCCCGGTTTGCCATAGTGCTGGATGCCGACACCCAACTGCCACCCGAGTCCGCCTGGAAGATGGCCGGGACAATGGCCCATCCCCTTAACCGCCCGCACGTCGATGAGACGATCAAATGCGTGACGCGGGGCTACGGCATCCTTCAGCCGAGGCTGGCTGTCTCGCTGCCCCAATCGCAGAGATCGCGCTTCGCCAGCCTGTTTTCGGGAGATGTCGGCCTGGACCCCTATACCCGCGAGGTCTCCAACATTTATCAGGACCTGTTCGACCAAGGCCAGTTCGTTGGCAAGGCCATCTACGATATCAAGGCGTTCGACGCGACAGTCGGTTCCCGCTTCCCCGACAACCGCATTCTCAGCCATGACCTGATCGAAGGTTGTCATGCCCGGTGCGGATTCCTCGGTGACGTGGAATTGCTGGAGGATCATCCCGAGCGATACCTTGCCGACGCCAGCCGCAGGCGCCGCTGGACCAGAGGCGACTGGCAGATCGCCCGCTGGATGCTGCCCCGCGTGCCGGGGCCCGACATGGCGAGGCGGCCTAACCCGCTGAAGCTGCTGGCCCGGTGGATGATCCTGGACAACCTCCGGCGGTCCCTGGTTCCCGCGGCCATGCTGGCAGCCTTTCTGCTGGGGTGGTTCGGGGCCGCGAATGCGGCGGCGCAATGGACCGCCATGCTGGTGATCGTGTTCTTCCTATCGGACATCCTGCGCTCGGCGCGGGCGCTTACCGTAAAGCCCAGGCACCTTAGCTGGTCCACCTATCTGCCGTACGCGGCGACCAAGGAACTGCGCGGCTGGGCGATCAACCTTCTGGAACTGGTGCTGACGCCGTTTCACGCCTTCATCTATGTGGCTGAGATCATCCGGACCCAGTGGCGACTTGCAACCCATCGGCGCCTGCTGGAGTGGCAGACTGCGTCAGACGCCGGCCGACAGGCGCGGACCTCCCTGGCCAGCACGTTCCTGGCGATGTGGCCCGCGCCGGTCACAGCCACTCTCGTCGCGGCACTGCTGGTTGAATGCATGGATTCGGGCAGAATGCATGTTGCGACGGGATCGATCATCGCCATGAGCCTGCTCCTGGCCGCGTGGTTCATCTCGCCGGCGATAATGTGGTTCATGGGCCGTCCGGCGCTCTCGGCCGAAAGACGCCGCCGGGCCGGCATCAATGACAATCAGCGGCTCTTCCTGCGGAAGACCGCTCGGCGAACGTGGGAGTACTTCGCCCGGTTCGTCGGGCCGGCTAACAACTGGCTGCCTCCCGACAACTTTCAGCAGGATCCTCCCATCGGCGAGGCGAATCGCACATCCCCCACCAACATGGGAATGGCCCTGCAAAGCAACCTGGCGGCGTGGGATTTCGGCTATGTCTCCGTCGGGACGCTGCTGGAACGCACCACCGAGGCCTTCCGGACGATGGATGAGCTGCCGCGGCACCGCGGGCACTTCCTCAACTGGTATGACACGCGAACGCTGGAGCCGGCCCCGCCGCGCTACGTGTCAACCGCCGACAGCGGCAACCTTTCGGGCTCCCTGGTAGTGCTTAAGGCGGGACTGGCCGAACTGGTCGACAGCCCCATACTGCCGCCGAGATGGCGGCAAGGTATGGAGGACGTCGTCGGCATTATGCTGGAGGAACTGGCCCGGCCGGAGAATGCCGACGCACTCTCATCCGGGCTGCGGACAACCATGCTCCAGCAGATGGAAATCCTGCGCTCGGCCGGGGAGTCCCTGTCCGGGTCGTTCAACGCGATGTCCGGCCTGGCCTCGGCGGCGGCTCGATTGGAGCCGATGATGGAACCGGAAAGCGAGGTCGCCTATTGGCTCAGCGCAATACGCCGCCAGAGCGAAGACATGCGGACCGATCTGGCATGGCTGGCGCCCTGGCTGGGCGGTTCGCCGAATCAGAGGCAAAACGGGGACACGCTGCCTTTTGGGGACTCCATGCCGTCCCTGCGCGACCTGGCCGGTCTGGCGGATTCTGTCAGCACGGCGCAGCCGCCGGGAAGCGACACGATTGAACTGGCCGGCGAACGCGCCGCTGAGCGAATCAAGAAGACGGAGGATCTCGCGGAGCGGTGCGGCGAAATGTCGGAAATGGACCTGGACTTCCTTTACGACCCGGAGCACAAGCTCCTGTCGATCGGGTACAACGTCGATACGCACCAGAAGGACCCGGGGCTATACGACCTACTGGCGTCGGAGGCCCGGCTGTGCAGCTTCCTGGGCATTGCCCGCGGCCAGATACCGCTTGAGCACTGGTTCCATCTTGGGCGCCAGCTTGCCCCGGGCGGCCGGGCGGCCGTGCTCATATCCTGGAGCGGCTCCATGTTCGAGTACCTCATGCCGCTGCTGTTCATGCCCAACTACGAGGCAACCCTGCTCGAACAATCCAACCGCGAGGCCGTCGCGCGGCAGGTTCGCTATGGCCTGCGACAAGCCGTGCCGTGGGGCATATCCGAGAGCTGCTACAACCAGCTTGATTCCTATAAGTCATATCAGTACCGGGCCTTCGGAGTGCCGGGACTGGGACTCAAGCACGGGCTGCACGATGATCTGGTCGTGGCGCCCTATGCGACGATCCTGGCCCTCATGATCGACCCGGGCGCCGCCTGTGCCAACATGGAAACAATGGCCAGGCAAGGGTTCGTCGGGCGATACGGCTTCTACGAAGCCGCCGACTACACCCCCGGCCGAGTGCAAGCCGGCCAGGAGTTCTCCCTTATCCGCAGCCACATGGCCCATCACAGCGGAATGAGCCTGCTGGCGCTGGACCAGACGCTGCTTGGCCAGCCCATGCACAAACGATTCCTCACCGATCCGCGGATTCGCGCCTCACTGCTGCTCCTGCAAGAGCGAGTCCCTCTTGCGGAAGTCCGCACGCGGATCGACATGACCCGCTCGGAACCGTACCTAAAGCATGCCGGCGAGGCGATCGACACCTCGCTGAGAACATTCGTGACCCCTGACTCGCCGGTCCCGGAGGTCCACCTGCTTTCAAATGGCCGCTACCACGTCATGATAACCGTGGCCGGGAGCGGGTCCAGCCGCTGGCAGGATCTGGCCCTGACGCGTTGGCAGGAAGACCCCACACGCGACAACTGGGGCACATTCATATACGTGCGGGATCTCGACTCCGGAAAGTTCTGGTCCGTTACGCCCCAGCCGACTGGCTGCCAATTCGATCGCTACGAAGCCCAATTCTCCCAGGGAGTTGCCGAGTTTCAGGCCACGCGAAAGGACATCCAGGTCCACATGCGCGTGGCGGTGTCATCCGAGGAGGACGTCGAACTGCGGCGACTGGTTGTCTCCAACCGGTCGAATCGGGAGCGCCATCTCGATATCACTACCTACGCGGAGGTGGCGATGCTCAACGGATTGAATGCCTCCGAACAGCCGGCATTCAACGGCCTGTTCATCAACGTGGAAACTTTGCCCGCCAAGGCCGCGGTCATCTGCACGCGCCGGACCCGGTCGCCCCAGGAGAACTGGCCATTGTTCTTCCATGGCATGATCGTCCACCACCTGCCCGTTTCCGAAGGCGTGAGTTACGAGAACGACCGCTCCCGCTTCCTGGGTCGTGGCCGGACGACAGCCAATCCGGCGGCCATGTCCGACGATTTGCCGGACGCCTGCGGCCTGACCCTCGATCCCGTGATGGCCGTCAGGCGGACGATAACTCTCAAGCCGGGGGAGTCCGTCACACTCGATGCCTTCTGGGGCGTGGCCCCGGATCGTGTGGCCGCGTTATCGCTGCTGGACCGATACTGCGACTCGCACCTAGCCACCCGCGTATTCGAACTGTCGCGGATGCACAGCCAGATCATGCTTCACGAATTGCAGGCTACGGAGGCCAACGCCCAGTTATTCGGGCGAATGGCGTGCTTCCTTGCCTACGCGAACTCCCGGCTGCGTGCCCGCGCCAGCCTCATCTCGCGCAATCGAAAAGGTCAATCCGCTCTCTGGGCCTACGGGATTTCCGGCGACTTGCCCATAGTACTGTTGCGGGTTTCGGACCCTGGCTCCCTGGAACTGGTGCGCCAGATGATCCAGGCGCACGCGTACTGGCGGAACAAGGGCTTGCCGGTCGACCTGGTCATTCTCTCGGAGGCGTATGCGGGGTATCGGCACAGCCTGCTGGACTCCATCATCGGCCTGGTCAATGTTGGACCCGAGGCCAAGGCCCTTGATCAGCCGGCCGGCATCTTCGTGCGAAATGTGGCCCAGGTGCCGGAAGACGATTCGCTCCTGCTCCAGGCCGTAAGCCGCATCGTGCTGAGAGACCGGGCCGGAACGTTGTCCGAGCAGTTGGACAGGCAGGTGCTGGCCCAGTGGGAGCATCTGCCGCTCAAGCCGACACGAGGGCCCGAGCGAACAACCCAAGCGACCGGCCAACTGCCGCATCGCGAGCTGATGTTCTTCAACGGCATGGGCGGGTTCACCACCGACGGCAGGGAATACGTCGTCGTCATGGAACCCGGCGTGGTTACGCCAGCGCCGTGGGTCAACGTCCTGGCCAATCCGAACTTCGGCTCGGTAGTCAGCGAATCCGGAGCGGCCTACACGTGGTATCAGAACGCCCACGAGTTTCGGCTGACGCCCTGGTACAACGACGCCGTCAGCGACGTAAGCGGCGAATGCTTCTATCTCCGCGACGAGGAGAGCGGAATCTTCTGGTCGCCCATGCCCGCACCGGCCCGAGGCCGGACCGCGTACGTCTCGCGTCATGGACTGGGATACAGCGCTTTCGAGCACAATGAAGAAGGCATCTTCACCGAGACCTTCACGTACGTGGCGCCGGAAGCGCCCTTAAAATTCTTCGCCGTCAACATCCGGAACCTCGGCAGCCGCAACCGCCGGCTGAGCCTGACGGGCTATGTTGAATGGGTGCTGGGCGAGAGCCGCCAGCGCAACGCCATGCACGTGACGAACCGGCTCGATCCGCAGACCGGGGCCATTTTCGCCTCGAACGCCTTCGGCCAGGATTTCAGCGGCGCCGTCGCGTTCCTGCACTGTAACCATCCCCACCGAACGATCACGAGCCGCCGGACCGAGTTCATGGGGCGCAACGGTTCGCCGGCCGCACCCGCGGCCATGAAGCGGAAGGAACTTTCCAACCGGGTCGGCAGCGGCGCCGACCCGTGCGCCGCGATCCAGGCTTATGTCGACATCCCGCCTGGTGAGCAGGCGCATGTCGTTTTCGTCCTCGGTGCGGCCGACAACGAACACCAGGCGCGAACCATGCTGGCGCAATATGGCAACGTTGACGGAGCCAGGCGCGTTCTGGAAGAGGTCTGGGAATTCTGGAAACACAATCTCGGCGGAATCTACGTCGAGACGCCCGATGCTTCCGTAAACCTGCTGGTCAATCACTGGCTGCCGTACCAGACCCTGGCCTCGCGCCTCTGGGGGCGTAGCGGATTCTATCAATCCGGCGGCGCCTACGGCTTCCGGGACCAGTTGCAGGACTCCCTCGCGATGCTGTACGAGTGCCCGTGGCTCACGCGACAACAGTTGATCCTGTCCTCCGGCCGGCAGTTCCAGAACGGGGATGTCCAGCATTGGTGGCATCCGCCGTCGGGCCGCGGGGTGCGCACGCGGATCTCGGACGATTTCCTGTGGCTGCCCTACGCCGTCTGCCGCTACGTTTCCGTAACGGGCGATACAGGCATCCTGGACGAACAGGCCTTGTTCCTGGAAGCGCCCCCGCTGGAACCTGGCGAGGAAAGCCACTATGACATGCCGCGCGTATCCGACCGCGGCGCCACCCTGTGGGACCATTGTGTTCGCGCGCTGGATCGTGGCTTGAGGTACGGAACCCACGGGCTCCCGCTGATGGGAAGCGGCGACTGGAACGACGGCATGAACCGAGTCGGCCAGGAGGGAGCGGGCGAGAGCGTCTGGCTGGCCTTCTTCCTCCACGACGTGCTGGTGTCCTTCGCCAAGCTGGCCCAGAAGCGTGGCGATAACGAATACGCCGAGAAATGCCGCCTTGAAGCCCACGGCTTGGGCGAGAGAATCGATGCGAGCGCCTGGGATGGCAACTGGTACTTGCGAGCGTTCTTCGATGATGGCCGGCCCCTGGGTTCGTCGCAGAACACCCAATGCCAGGTTGACCTCCTGCCGCAGGCCTGGGCGGTCATCAGCGCCGCGGCCGACCCCTATCGGGCAAGGCAGGCACTGAGGGCTTCCCTGGAGCGGCTGGTCGATCCACGTGCGGCGATGATACGCTTGTTTGACCCGCCGTTCGACGGCACGGAGATGGACCCCGGCTACATCCGCGGCTATGTCCCCGGCGTTCGGGAAAATGGCGGGCAATACACCCATGCCGCCATCTGGGCAGCCATTGCCGTAGCCAGACTCGGCAATGCCGAGGAGGCGTGGCGGCTTTTCTCGATGCTCAATCCCATCCGCCATGCCGATTCGCCCGAGCGGGTGTCAACGTACAAGGTCGAGCCATACGTCGTGGCCGCCGACGTCTACAGCGCCAAGGGCCATGAAGGCCGGGGAGGCTGGACATGGTACACCGGATCGGCCGGCTGGATGTATCGGCTGCTACTGGAGGATCTGCTGGGACTGCGGCTTGAAGTTGACAAGTTGACCTTCCTGCCGCTGCTGCCCGCAGAATGGAACGAGTATGCCCTGCATTACCGCTACCGCAATACGTTCTACCACATTCGCGTGGTCAAGATGAGCGAACTGGCGACACAGGTCCATCGCGTGGTTGTCGATGACGTCGAGCAAAACGACAGAAGCATTCACCTGGTCGATGACGGCAAGGCGCACTCAGCCGTTGTGGAGGTTGGTGATTCCTCCACGGCAGTAATGCAGCAGCCATCTGATGGCGCGGGGACCTGATCGCGCGTGGCTGTGCCGGACCAAGGACTTTGTGGGATAGACCGAACTTGTGGGTCCACGCCGTTGTCACAATCTATTGACTGGCCGGTCGCGGTCACGCTAAGGCCGAACGCTTACAGCTTGACCCGCCGTAGCCGCAGGGCGTTGCCGATGACGGATAGCGAACTGAATGTCATAGCGGCTGCGGCGATCATCGGGCTGAGGAGGACCCCGAAGAAGGGATAGAGGATCCCTGCCGCTATGGGGACGCCCAGCGTGTTGTAAATCAGGGCAAAGAAGAGGTTCTGACGGATATTCCGCATGGTGGCGCGCGACAGGCGGCGGGCCTTGGCGATGCCGCGCAGGTCGCCCTTTACCAGCGTCACACCCGCGCTCTGCATGGCCACATCGGTGCCCGTGCCCATGGCGATGCCCACGTGGGCCTGCGCTAGGGCCGGTGCGTCGTTGATGCCATCACCGGCCATTGCGACCTTGCGACCCTCGGCCTGAAGCTTCTTGACCACCTCGCTCTTCTGCTGGGGCAGCACCTCGGCCTCCACACGATCCAGCCCGAGCTTCTTCGCGACGGCCTGAGCGGTGGTCCGGCTGTCGCCGGTCAGCATCACGATCTCGATGCCGTCGTCCCGCAGAAGATCGACCGCTTCGCGCGTCGAATCCTTGATCGGGTCGGCCACACCCAGCAGGCCGGCTAGTTTGTCACCGATGGCGACAAACATGACCGTCTGGCCTTCGGCACGGAGTTCTTCGGCTTTCTGCGCGAGCGGTCCGGGGTCGATGTGGGCATCGTCCAGAATCTTGCGGTTGCCCAGCATGACTCGCTTGCCGTCGATATTGCCGACTACACCCTTGCCGGTAACCGATTCGAAGTCTGCGGCCTCGGCGAGTTCGACACCCCGTTCCTTGGCCCCGGCGATGATGGCGGCGGCAAGCGGGTGCTCGCTGCCGCGCTCAAGGCTGGCCGCCAGTCGAAGGAATTGCTTCTCGTCCAATCCCTCGACCGGACTTACGGAGACCAGGCGGGGCTTGCCCTCCGTCAGTGTGCCGGTCTTGTCCACAACGAGCGTGTCGATCTTCTCCATGACCTCCAGCGACTCGGCGTTCTTGATCAGGACGCCTGATTGTGCGCCGCGACCCACGCCGACCATGATCGACATCGGCGTGGCTAGGCCCAATGCACAGGGGCAGGCGATGATCAGCACGGCCACTGCGTTGACGATGGCGTAGGCCATTGCCGGCTTGGGCCCAAAGACTGCCCAAACGACGAAGGTGACCACCGCTGACAGCACGACGGCCGGGACGAAGAAGCCGGCCACGACATCGGCGATCCGTTGGATCGGGGCTCGGCTGCGTTGGGCTTCGCCGACCATCTGAACGATCTGGGCCAGCAGCGTGTCTCCGCCGATACGCTGGGCCTCCATGACGAAGCTGCCCGTGGCGTTGACGGTTGCACCGATGACCTTGTCGCCGGCCTGCTTCTCCACCGGGATCGGCTCGCCGGTGAGCATGGATTCATCCACGCTGGATCGGCCCTCCACGACCTTGCCGTCCACCGGCACCTTTTCGCCCGGCCGCACGCGGAGGCGGTCGCCGATCTGCACCTGTTCCAGGGGCACGTCTTGTTCGCCGCCATCGCCAATGACGCGCGCGGTCTTAGGCGCCAGGCCCAGCAACGCCTTGATGGCCGCCCCCGTACGCCGGCGGGCTCGAAGCTCAAGCACCTGCCCCAGCAGCACCAGCGTTGTGATGACGGCGGCGGCCTCGAAATAGACGCCAACCGTTCCGCCTTCACCACGAAACGAAGGCGGAAAAATGAACGGGATAACGGTTGCGACGATGCTGTAGGTCCAGGCCGACATCACGCCGATTGAGACCAGCGTGAACATGTTCAACTTGAAGGTGACGATGGACCTCCAGCCCCTGACCAGCAGCGGCCAACCGCACCAGAGCACCACTGGCGCCGCCAGAGCCAACTCGACCCAGGCGCGTATTGAGGCCGGGAGCCAATGCACACCCACCATGTGCATCATCGCGATCAGCACGAGTGGGCCCGACAGGAAGACGCTGACCCAGAAACGGCGGGTCATATCCTTCAGTTCGTGATCTTCCTCCTCGCCCTCGGCCGAGGCTGTCAGGGGCTCCAAGGCCATGCCGCACTTGGGGCAGGCCCCAGGGCCTTCCTGTCGAACCTCAGGATGCATGGGGCAGGTGTAGATGACGCTGTTCGAGGTCGCCTTGCCAAGGGGTTTAGTGTCTGCCGTCTCATGTTCATGCGTGCCGGTCGTCTTCTTGAGGGTGGCATACTTGGCCGGATCAGATCGGAACTTCTCCTGGCAGCCGGTGCTACAGAAGTGGTACGTGTTGCCGGCGTATTCCTCGCTGCCGGCTGCGGACGAAGGGTCGACGTCCATCCCGCAGACCGGGTCGGCCGTGCCGTGCTCTCTATCCTGACTATGGTCTTGGGAAGGCATCCGTTCGTCCTTATGGCTTTCCATGCACGCACCAAGGCGGCATGTGCAGACTCATCGCACCTCTGGTTTCCACGTTCCGGCCAGGATGCCGCCGATGATGCCCAGAATCCCGGCGAGCAGTCCACCGGCTCCGGCCAGCATGCCCACGGCCGAGACCACCAAGATCGCAATTCCCCAGGCTCGCGCGGAGGCGGGTCTGGAATACAGCATGACGGCTCCGATCAGCACAACGACTCCGGCGGCGAGCCCAATCCATGACCAGAGCGCGCCGCCGCCGTAGCCGTACATCATCTCGTGCTGCTGCCACATCCAGCCGAAGCCGCCGCCGTAGTGGCCGCTGTCCATCATGTGGTCGCCGCCCATCATTTGGCCGCCCCAGCCAGGCCCGCCCATGTAGCCCCAGCCCGCCATACCGCCCATGACCAGCATCCACAGCCCGGCGATGAGGCTGACCGCGAAGGCGGCCACGGGTTTGCCTGACATTGGTTTCTGGTTCTCGTTCATGCACCATTCCTTTCGTCTGCGCACGCTTCATCGATGATCGCGATAAGCGTGTCCTCTACCTCCCGGGCTACGGCGGCAAGCGACTCTGAGCCTTCGTACATATCCAGGAGGACTGTCGGCTTGATTGTCGCGACAGTCACTTCGCCGCCATTGCCGTAGACCGAGATGCGGCAGGGCAGCGCCGTCGACACGGCCATGTTCTGGTCGAGCACCTTCTTGGCCTGCTTGGGGTTGCAGACCTCCAGGATCACGCAGTCGTGATCGAATGGCACACCTTTCTCGACCATCTTGGCCTTCAGGTCGATGACGCCAAGGATTCCGAAGTGGTGGTCCTTGATGACCTTGCCGAGCAGCTCAACGATCTCACTGACCTTTCCGCTCGCCTGTCTCGTGTGAAGCATTCTGCACCGCCTTTGCCTGTCTGCCGCTTGGCGCCAGTTCCCGTGACGCCCCGGTCCAGACGGCTCTGCAATTATAGCGCCTTCCAAAGGTTCATGACCGCTCCTGTCGCGGTGTGCGAGATGGAACCGGTAGAAAAGAGGCAAGGAACGACGGCATTTGGACCTGCTATCCCTACATATCCTATAGTTACGCCTCCCTGTGGCGGCGAGCCGATCAGGCTAGCGGGCTGACCAGCTTGGACGAGTCGTCCGCGACCCGTCGCAGCCAGCTGCGATCCTTCCACTGCTCCAGGAATGGCACGGATCTGGCCATGTACTGGTCCTGGATTTCCCGCAGGGCCTTCACTGCCGTCGCCGTGTAGAATATCAGCTTCGCCTCGATATCCAGACGAAACGACCGGACGTCGAAGTTCGCCGAGCCCACCATGCCGATCTCGTCGTCCACGGTCATGGACTTGGCATGGAGGAACCCGTCGCGGTAACAATGCACGTGTACCTTCGTGTCGGTGAGCTCGGCCGAGTAGGCCCGTCCGGCCGCGTCGGCCAGGCGCGAGTCGGAATGGGCCG
>CAZSBS010000068.1:0-19516 GCA_964605095.1 uncultured Planctomycetaceae bacterium
GGCTGGAGAAGTTGATCGCCAGGTCCGACGACACCCAGGCCTGCTCGGCCTTGAGCCCGTCAGCGACCTTGGTCACGCGTATGGCGATGAGCCCGGCCTGGTGGCTGGAGACGACCACAATGTCATCGAAGATCACCGGCGTGGTCACGTGCCGGCCAAAGGACGTCTTGACTGGCACTCGCCACAGGGCCTTGCCGTCGGTTGCATCCAGGCCGATAACCGCCTCTGCCGTGAACGAGACTACCTGCTTGACGCCGGCTATCGTCGCCACGACCGGCCCGCTGAATCCTGGCACGTCGCTGCCGCCCTGCCAGATCACTTTGCCGGTTAGCTTTGCCATGCAGACTACGCCGGCGCCCTTGACCCCGCCGGCCGCGACGATGATGCGGTCGCCGTCGATGACGCCCGATCCGCTGTAACCGTGCCTGCTTGCTCCCATGGCCGGGCCCTTCTCGCCGAAGTACAGCGCCCCAAAATCCTTGACGTAACTGACCCGCCAGCGGAGTTTCCCATCGGCCAGAGCAAGGCACTTAAGCTCGCCGCGGCAGCTTTGGGCGTACACGCGGTCGCCGTCGATCAGCGGCGTGCAGCGCGGGCCTGGCTGGGACTGGAAGTCCTTGTGGACGTCGTCGAGTTGGGCGGACCATATCTCCCTGCCGTCGGCGCATGCGGCGGCATGGACCACCTCCTTGCCGCGCTGGTGGTCGATGTATACGACCTTGCCCGCGGCCACCACGGGCGAGGCAAGGGTCGAGCCGATCCTGATCTGCCAGACGATCGGCAGTTCGCCCGGCAGCTTGGCCGGAACCGCGGCCCCGGCTGGGACGTAGCCGGTCCCCGCCGGTCCGCGCCAACAGGGCCAATCCGCCGCCATTGACGACCCCCCCAGGACGAGAACCGCCGCGGCCAGGACCATCATGGAACTTGCCGATACGCTTGGCTTCATCGTTTCACGCACGTTGGGTTTCTCCGCACTGAGGCTGTGTTTATCCTTCACTTTCAACAATCTAACCCCTCCTCATAGGCAAATGATACGCGACGCCCATCGCTGCTTTCTTGGCCTTCAAGTAGTCGAAGCATTTATCCTTAAAAGCGACCAATTCCTCAATGGTTAAATCATGCGGTTTGAAATGAGGTTTAACCGTATTATAATGAAGATGCTCGCTGGTCATATAATCCTCAGGCTTACCCGCAAGCAGTTTATGTTCCATACAGTAGCGGAACAATTCCGTTCCGGGATATGGAGTAGCCCAATTAATTTGAAAATGATCCAACGGCAACTCTGTAATGATCTTGAAAGTCGCCTCCAGTGTCTCTGGAGTTTCCTGCGGCATGCCAATAACAAAATACCCGATTATATACAGGTGTTCGTGTTTTGCGCAAGCCTCCGCGACTCGATATATTCTATCTGTGTCTAACGGTTTCCGCATGACCGTTTTCCGGATATACTCTGAACCATGCTCAATAGCCAAAGCCACACGAATCAAACCAGCGGCAACCAGGGCATCAACTATTTCCTGGTCTAACCTGTTTACCGCGACACCATTAGGGGTGGAGAACTGGATGTTGAGGTTTCTTTTGACAATGTCATTACAAATATCGAGTATCCGGGCTTTGTCAAAAGTCAGATTATCATCCATGAATTCAAAAAAACTTACGCCATACTTGTTGTAAAGAGATTCCAGTTCATCCACGACGTGTTTGGCGGACCTGGCTCGGAATTTAGGGCCATGAACAAGCCACATGCTGCAAAAGGAACATCGGTTGGGGCAGCTTCTGCTGGAGATGACAGGAAACGGTCGCCCTATCTGCAATTGCTTCGGAGAGTACCAGCCTGCAGTATCAAATTGATACTGCGTAAGATCAATCAGATCATAGTCGGTTATCGGCAAAGCATCTAAATCAGAAATAAATGACGTCTTGGGGTTGAGCTTAACTTGTCCCGAGTGACGAAAGGCAAGGCCATCAATCTCGTCAACACTCCGGCCGGCAGTGATGCATCTAACCAGTTGCATAAATGAGTGTTCGCCTTCACCCACAATAACGAAATCGATATACTCATACCGTTCCAGGATTTCTTTGGCGAAGATGGTTGCATGTATCCCGCCAATCACAATGGGTATGGTCGGGAAGAAAGTCTTAATACCTTGTGCAAATTCAGTCAAGGCGCCGAATGCTCCCGAAAAGACGGCGCCGATGCCGATTATATCGGGTTTCAGCCTGGCAATATGATCTCTGAGTTCACGGTTAACGTAGTCGGTCAGTTCAGTCTGTCCCAAATGGTTGTGAGCGAAGCGGTTACCGGCATCCAAAACGGTTGCATCGATTTGCTCATGCTTCAAGAACGTGGCGATGGAAAGAAGTGCGAGCGGGAAATAGGTATTCCTATGGGCAATCGGATTATGTATTAGTGGAGCGTTTATCAATAAAACTCGAGTCATCGACAATACTCTCCGTTCTTATAAGTCGTGGGTGGACAGACAGACTGATATGAAAGATGATTTGGCGTGGGGAACCGAGCGGGAGCCCGGGGCTGGGGGCATAGTAGATCGCCTCGATGCTCCTGGATGTCGTGTCGTGCTGGTTCCATCGCCTTCTTGGCCGAAAAGAAACCCGCCGTGCTTGGTGGGGGCTGGATTCCGGGTTGTATCGAACACGGTTTCGGCGGATATGGGAACGTCCCATCGCCGCAGGCCCCGCTGGAAGCCGTAAGTCACACACTGGAAGCAGTATACCTCTGGCCTCGGGTGGCGTCAAGTGTCGAGATGACAATAAGTTCGGGGTTGCCAGGGTTGTTGAAAGGGGGCCTTGCGGTGAGATTTCTGGGGCTTTGCCCTATTGCAATCGGCCGGGCTCGGGCGTACTGTCACGGTCATGGGCACCAGCGCCAAAGCAACGGCAATAATCCCAGCCCGGTACGCATCCACGCGGTTGCCGGGCAAGCCGCTGCTTGCCGAGACGGGCAAGCCGCTGATCCAGCATGTTGTCGAGGCCGTCGCGGCCGCCCGGCGGGTGGGGCGGATCGTCGTTGCCACCGACGACGATCGCATATCCGCGGCCGTGCGGGCCTTCGGCGGGCAGGTGGTGATGACACGGGCGGACCATCGCAGCGGCAGCGACCGCCTGGCCGAGGCGGCGGAGATCCTGGCACTCGGCGACGAGGAGATAATCGTCAACGTCCAGGGCGACGAGCCGGAGATTCCCGCCTCGTGCGTGGATCGGCTGGTGGAACTGCTCGAGACGACCGGCGCGGAGATGGCGACGCTCCTGACGGGCTTGGGCGCCGACGAGGCCGCGGATCCCAACCGAGTCAAGTGCGTGACGGACAAGGCGGGGCGGGCACTGTACTTTTCGCGCAGCCGCATTCCTCACGACCGCGATTCCGTCGGCGGCGTCGCGTACAAGTTGCACCTGGGCATATACGCCTACCGCGCGGGGTTTCTTTGCCGGTACACCAAGTTGCCGGCCACGCCGGCGGAACTGGCGGAGAAGCTCGAGCAGCTTCGCGTGCTGGAGAACGGCTGGTCGATAGTTACGGCCGAGGTCCAGTACGACGGGGCAGGCATCGACACCCCGGCCGACTACGAGGCCTTCGTGCGGCGCATGGGCAGGCGGGCGGAAGCCGGTGGCCGGTAGCCAGCTTGCCACCCCGTCGCGCCGGGACGACGCAACCACGTCTTGGCTCGCGGCAATTGCCTGGCCTAAAGACGTGGTTGCTCCGGCCCTGCGGGCCTGCGCGAACCACGGCACCCGAGAATGGCGGAGCCTGAAACCTGAAGCCTGAGGTCTGAAGCGTATTTTTCGCACAGGGCGGGAATTTCTGAAACCCTGGGCCGATTCGTACGTCAAATAGTCAAAGGCGTGTAGCCTTACGGTTCTCTATTACCCGTGACTGCCGTCTGCGTCAGGAGATCGCCTCATGAACCAGCGCGTCCTTTCCACCGCCCGTCGGAATCCCTGTTGGATGTTCCCCCTGCGTGAATCCGCCCGGCTTCGCCAAAGGCCACGCCGTGGGGTGCAATCCGCAATCCGTCCCGGCGCGCCGGGACAATCCGCAATTCTCTTATGCCTTCTTGTCGCGGCTTGCTTCGTCCCGGCCGCTGTGGCTGGGCCGACGACTGCGCCGGCCGAGCCGACGAAGGTTTACGTGCCGTACGAGAAGCTCCGCAGCGTCTTCGAGGCCGACAAGCAGGGCGTGTTCCTGCCTTACGACGAGTTCCAGCGTCTCTGGCGTGCGGCCCGGCAGAGCCCAGCCGCGGTGGGCGAGGCGCCCGCGTCGTACCTGATTTCCTCGGCCCGCTTCACCGGCAAGGTGGATACCGAACTGGCGCGGATGCAGCTTGAGTTGGTGGTGGACATCCTTGGCGATGGTTGGGTGGAGGTGCCCATCGGCCTGGGCGACGTGGCGGTCTCAGCCATGGCGGCGCCGGCGGGCAAACCGGCCCCACTGCTGCGTGTGGTTGGCGGGCAGTACATGCTGCTCACCCGCGGCAAGGGGCGCCAGACGCTCACGGTGGACTTTGCCCGGCAGTTGACCACGCAGCCGGGGCTAAACGTGCTGGGCTTCCGCACTCCCCCGGCCGCGATAACGACGCTCGAGCTTACGATCCCCGACGAGAACATGAAGGTGGACGTCGAGCCCATGCTGGCCGCCAGCACGGACCAGGTGGAGTTCGACGGCAAGAAGGCCACGCGTTTGCAGGCGTTCCTGGGCGCTACCGGCCAGGTGAAGCTCAGTTGGAAACCCAAGACCCAGGCCGCGGCGGACCTCGCGGCGGTGGTGATCTGCGAGCAGTTGCAGCACATCAATGTGGCCGAGGCGCTCATCAGCCACGATACGACTTTCAATTACGACATCCGCCGGCGCGGCGTGGACACGTTCACGGTCCAGTTGCCGGGCGCGTTTCGCGTCACGGCTGTGGATGGGGCGAACATTTCCAAGTGGGATATTGCCGCCGCCGGCGACGGCAAGACGCAGACGCTGACGGTGAACCTGTTCAGCCCGGCCAAGGGCGGCTACTCGCTGACGGTGCGGATGGAGTTGTTCCTGAAGGACCCGGATGTGAAAGTCCCGCTCACGCCGATCATCACCCGTGAGGTGCTTCGGCGGACGGGCCTGGTCGCCGTGACTCACTCGCCGCGCCGCAGCGTGGAACTCGCCGACGCGAAGAACCTCGCCCGCGTGGATACGGGCAGGCTGCCCCAGCCGCTTGCCGGGCAGAGCGGCGCGACGGCCTGGCGGTTCATCACGAGCGACTATGCCGGCACGCTGGCCATTGGCACGGTCGAGCCCCGCATCACGGCCAGGCACTTCTGGGCGGTGGGCGTCGACGACGACCGAATGGAGCTCCAGGGGCAGCTCATCTACGCCATCGAGCGTACCGGCGTGTTCCAGATTTCCCTGAACCTGCCCGAGCCGTGGGAGATCGCCTCGATTGGCCCGTCTAACCTTGTGGACGACCACCAGTTCTCCGGCAAGGGTTCCGCCCGCATGCTCAACATATTGCTCAAGAGGGAGGTGGCGGGGCAAGTCACGCTGGCCCTCCATGCCCGCGCGCCGCGCAAGGCGCCCGACGAGCCGGTGAAGTTCATCCTGCCGCGGGCCGACCGCAAGAACCTCCAGCTCTACAGCGGCCAACTCACGCTCCTGCTGGCCGACAGGCTGCGGGCGGAGGTAGATACGCTCGAACAGTTCCAGCCCATGCCGCTGGGTTCGGCGGTGAACTGGTCCATGGCGGGCGTGAAGCCGGTGATGGCGATGGAGTTCCGCTCGATCGACCCGGCAAAGCCGGCGGCGGCGAGCTTCAAGATCGCCGTCAAGCCTGCCCAGGTCTCCGCCATCGTCAGCCGCCTGGTGAGCATCGAGTCAGGCTCGATCGTTGACCAGGCCCTGATCGACTACACCGTGCTCTACGCGCCCGTGGACACTTTCTACCTCAAGATGCCCGCCGCCCTGGCCGATGCCCGCGCAGAAATCAGCGGCCCGGACATCAAGGAGAAGCCCCGGATCGACAAGCTCCCCGACGACCAGGT
This sequence comes from uncultured Planctomycetaceae bacterium, assembly GCA_964605095.1. GTDB lineage: Bacteria > Planctomycetota > Phycisphaerae > SM23-33 > SM23-33 > JAUWQU01. The sequence continues at coordinate 6,034 of CAZSBS010000068.1, forward strand.
GACAACCATGCCCGCTAGCTCGCCCGCCGTCGCTTTGCCCAGCGGCCCGCAAGCCCAGGCTGGCGCCGTCAAGTGGGCGTATTACAAGGTTGTCCTTCAGAGCCCCGTTATCGGGCGATACCGATTGACCGTCAATAGCAGGCGGAGCTTCCAGGCCGGCGCGGACGGCAAGGTCAGCACCGTGGTGGTCGAGCCGATCATCGCGGCCGGGAAACTCTCGGACCAGGTCGGATACGTCGCCGTCGCCAAGGCCGACACCCTTGCCATCGGCGAGCCCAAGACGAAGAACCTGCTTCCCGGCGACCCGACCAGCGCGACCGACGTCCCGGAGGAATCGTACCGCAAGGTCGCGGCACTGGCGTTCCGCAACAACGTCCCGCCGTTCGAGCTGTCTCTGCCGGTGGCGGTCCAGAAGGAGGCGGCCGTGTTCACCACGATCGCCACGGGCGCGATCATCGAGCAGGTTCTCGGCCGGGACGCCGTGAACACCAACGCCACGTTCCTCCTGGAGACAAGTCGCGGCGACCGCCTGGCGGTGACGTTGCCCAAGGACACCATCGGTCTTCGCGTGCTGCTCAACGGGGTCAACACGCCGGTGGAAGACGGCGCGGCCGACAACGTGAAGATCATCCGTCTGCCTCCCTCGGCCGGGCAGTTCACCAAGCTTGTGCTGGAGTTGCGTTACGGGATGAAGGCCGGTCGGGCAGGTGTCATGGAGTCGCCGACGCTGCCGGACGGCATCCCTGTCCAGCAGACTTTTTGGCGGCTGATAATTCCGTCGGAGGACCTGCTGGTCTGGTTCGACAGCGCGTTTGCCAGCCTGGGTCAGGGGGCCTCGCAGGTCAACCGGATGGCCCAGGGTTACCCGTCGCAGGTTGAACTGCATTTTACCCGGCAGGGCCAGGTGTTCGACTTCATCCGCCAGGGCTCGCCGGGGCAACTCAGCGTGATGAAGGTCGGCGAGAAGACATTCTCGATCGCCGTTTGGATAGCGGTCCTGATCTTCGGCGTCGCGGCCCTGAAGTTCTCGGGCTTCGGGCGCTGCGTGCTGCTGCTGGCGGCGCTGCTGGCGGTGGTGGCGGTCAAGCTTTTTGCGCCTTTGCTGGCGAGGCAACTCGTCCTGTCAGGTTACCCGGCCGGGCTTATCGTGCTGGGCCTCTGGCTGGCGCACTGGATATTCAAGATGCTGCCCCGGCAGATGAGCCTCCTGCGTCCGCCCGGGCCGACCTGGCCCCAAGGGCAGCCGGCGCCGACACTCCAGTCGGCCGGGGCGCCAAGTCCGACGGTGCCGGGTGCCCCCGACCCGTTCGGGCAACTCGCCGAGTCTGCCAAGGCTTCCTATGAGGGGCCTCAAGGCCCTGGCACCGGCGAACCAAAGCAGGGAAACGACACCACAGGCGCCCAGGACAAGGAGTAAAGCCATGAGATCGATACCGATTCGCATAGCGATCCTGGCGTTGGCGGTGCTGGCCACGGCCCTTGCCGGATGGCCACAGGCTATAGGGGTCCAGGATTCAAACGCCCCGGCCCAGACGGCCCAGAGCAAGATTTACGTGCCTTACCGCGACCTGCCCTCGCTGATAGACCCGGCGGACAGGGCGGTGCTAATGGACCGCCAGGCGTTCGCGAAGCTGCTTGGGGCCGCCGAGGCCAACAAGCGGGCGGATGAGACGCTCGAGGTCGCTCACGTCTCGGCCGCGACTTACACCGCGTCCGTCGTGGGCCAGCGGGTGAGCGTCCGGGGTGACCTGACGATCGTCTCGATGAGCGACCTGCCGGTATCCGTGCCGCTTGGCTTCGGGCAGATAGGCCTGACCGAGGTCAGCCTGGACTCCAAGGATGCCCCGCTGGGTTACGATTCCGCCGGGCGGCTCGTGCTGGTGGTCACTGGCCGCGGGGAGCACAAGCTCACCGTTGCCGGCTCGACCGCGCTGACGGAGCTTCGCGGCGGGGGGATGCAGTTCGGCCTGTCCGTGCCGACGGCTACGGCGGGGGAGTTGGCCCTTACAGCCACCGGCGACCTCGAGGTCCATTCGGTGTCGCCCGTTACCGAGGTCAAGTACGACAAGGCCGCCGACAAGACCACCGCCAGGCTTACAGTCGGCGGGCAGGCGTCCGTTACGGTCGTGCTGCTCGGCAACGGGCGGCAGGAGGACCAGCGGGCGATCATTCTCGGCAACAGCGCGACGACGGTTCAGCTCACGGCCTCGTCGGAGACGCTCAACTGCCTGTACACGGCCGAGGTGCTGCGCCGCGGCGTGCGGGAGCTTACGCTGCTGGTTCCGTCGGCCTACACGATCACGGACGTCAATTGCCCGTCGCTTGTGAAGTGGGCGGTGGAGCCCGCCGCGGCGGGTTCGGCCGATCAGAAGCTCATCGTCCGGCTTCGCGCCGCCAGCCGGGGCGCCAAGGCGATGAACATCCAGGCGACGGCCGTGCGCCGCGGCCCGGCCTGGGCGAGCCCGTCGATAAGGCTCGTCGGGGCCGACTTCGAGCAGGGCCACATCCTCGTCGACACCGGCGGGCAGTTGCGAGTGCGGGGCGAGTCCGTCCATAGCGCCCTTCGCCGCGACCTTGCCGGGGCCAACGTGATTGCCGGCCTGCTCTCGGCGACACAGGGCAGGCTCTACTACCACTGGTCCGACGACTGGCAGGTCAAGCTCGACCTGGCGCCCGTCGAGCTTCACACGAGCTGCGACGCGCGCCACCAACTGGTCGTGGCGCCGGAGGAACTCCTGCTGAGCAGCCAGTTCGACATCACCGCCATCGGGCGGGAGCTTTTCGAGACGGCCTTCGATCTGCCCGACGAGGCGAGCCAGTGGCGCCTCCAGTCGGTCATCGTCAACGGGTCAGACAAGCTCTTCGAATACCGCGTGGACGCAGAGGGCAAAGCCCGGACGCTGAAGATATTCCTGGCCTCGCCCGTGCAGCCCGAGGGTGTCGCCCGCGTCGCGGTTGTCATGCGCAAGGTTCCGGCCGGGTGGTCCTGGCAGGCCGACAGCCCGCCACGAGAAGTGACGCTGCCGGTAGTCCACGCGCGCACCGAAACCGTTTCGGGCCAGATCGGTGTCACTGCCGCCGGCGACCTCGATGTCGCGGGCGTCTCAGCCCCCGATGGGCTAAAGAGCGTCACCGTCGGCAGAATGGCCGCCCTCGGCCTGCCTCCGGAGGCCCAGCTTGCATGGACGTACGACAAGGACTTCAGCGGCGACCTCCGCGTCCGCGCCAGCAGGCAGGTTGAGCGGATCTCGGCCGAGAGCATCGGTCTGGTCACCGCCCAGCCCACCAAGCTGCTTGGCGCGTGGCGGCTGACGTACAACATAAGCCGGGCCCGCGCCCGGACGCTGTACCTCCTGGCCGACAAGTCGCTGGGGCGGAACCTCACGATCTTCGCGCCGGGGCGCGTTCTGGCCGGCAAGGACATCGTCGATCCCGGCGCCAAGACGGTCGAGCTTTCGCCCGCCGTCGCAAAGGCGTACGACCTCTGGCAGCTCACGCTGGACAGCCAGACCATCGGCGCGGTGACGGTAGACGTGCAGTACGAGCGCCCGCTCGAGGGCGCCAGCGCCTCTGTGCCGCTGGTCAGGCCGGCGGGGGTAGGCCAGTCCAGCGAGATGCTCGCCCTCCAGGCCAGCGAGGAACTGGCGGTGACTGTCACGCCCACGGGCACGACGGACGTCGATGCGATCGACCTGCCGCCGCTGCCCGCCCCTGCCAGCAGGCTGCTGCGCGCGTTGCGGCTGGAGTCGCTGACGACCGCCGCGCCAGGCACTGAGCCCGGTGGCAAGGCTCCGGCCGCCGCCGCGGTCCGCCTGGCTGTGACGGTGCATGACAAATACGAGATACCCTCGGCCCTGGCAACCGAGGCGCGACTGACGACGTACCTGGGGCCAAACGGCTCGCAGCAGACCGAGGCTATCTTCCAAGTCGCCAACGTGGGCCTTCAGTTTTTGACGGTCCGCCTGCCGGCCGGGGCGAGCCTGTGGTCCGTCCGCGTTGCCGGCCAGCAGGCCCGCCCCCGCAAGAGCGACTCGGGCGACTATCTTGTGGCTGTGGCGCGTTCCACCGCGCCGCAGGAGGTGAAGGTCGTCTACGCCTGGCAGGACTCCACCGCTGCCGCCAAGACTGCCGGCGCCGGTGCCAAGGCTGGGCGGATACGCCTCGGCGCGGCGGAGCTTCCGGGCGTGAGCGTCAACCGCCTGACGTGGAACGTCTACCCGCCGCCGGGATACACGGTGGCCCGGCAGTACACCGACATGGAAACCGCATACCTGTCCCGGCCGAAACTTGCCGGACAGGAGTTCATCGAGGCCATCAAGGAGATCGGCGGGCTGATGGACTTCGGGGTCCTGCAACAGGCGCAGGAGTTGTCCCATAGGACTGTCTCGGCTGGCAGGGATTTGGAGTACCGAGACAGTGATAGCGACGGAGCCGAAGACCTCGTACCTATACCTTTAGACTTGCCGAAGCCGGCGTTTTCCGGCACGCCGAAGAATCTTCCCCCGGGCGTCCGCGTGGCGCGGCCGGTAACGCCGGAGGCCGCGCCTCCCTCATCCCAGGCTGGCGAAAAGGCGGACTCGGCGGGGCAACGGCTTGTTGATGACAGCGAAAGTTTGACGCGCGGCCGGTCGAAAGCAAAGCGAAAGCCGGCAGATGGAGCGTATTCTGAGATGAAGCCTGGCGCGGACTCGTCCCATGCCCGCATCGGCCGTTACACGCTGCCCATAGACTTGCAGCCCGGCGTGAGCACTGGGCCGATGGCGAGCTTCTGGTCGCTGGGAAGCGGCAACCTGGAAATAGCACTTGGCAGCCAGGCGCGCCAGACCGCTCTGGACTATCTTGGACTGGCGGCCGTGGTGTTGGCGGGGTTCCTCATGGTCCGCCGCCGCTTGTCGCGCAAGGCGGGCTTCATCGCCCTGGTGCTCGTTGCCTCGACGGTGACGGCCATTTGGTGCCCGTTCATGGCCCGCATCGCCAACGGCGCGTTTTACGGCGCGCTCTGGCTGATTCCGATCTACATCGGCCTGGCAATACTTGGCTGGCTGCGGATCGCGCTGCTTGCCATTCTGCGCCTCAAACACCGGCCGGCGTGTTCCGCGGCCGCCTCCGGTGCGGCGGTGCTCGTCGCGATACTGGCTCTTACCGCAACCGACGCTCGCGCCGGCGGGGCCCTCAGCAAGGGCGATTCCGCAAGCGAGCAGTCCAAGGCTGCGCCCGATCGGTCCGAGACGATCATCCTGCCCTACGAGGGCGATCCGACCAAGGCCGACGCCAACGCCGACAAGGTCCTCGTCACGTACCGGCGGTACGTCGAGTTGTGGAACCGCGCGCACCCGGCCGAGCGAATCGGCATCCCCGCCGGACCCGTGGAAGTCGCTATCGCCGGCGCGCGATACGCCGCTACGCTCGACGGCGAGCGAATGAATATCGTCCTTACCGCCCGCGTCCAAACATTCGGCAAGGGCTGGGCCACGCTGCCGATGTCGGTGGGCAACCTGGCCGTCACGAGCGCGACGCTCGACGGCAAGCCGGCGGACATCCAGGCCGGGCCGGGCGGCATGATGCTGACTCTGCCCGGCGGGATAACGGGCGAGCTCAAGGTCTCCGCCGTCACCACGCCGAAGGTCCTTGGCCCGCGCGGCAGCGTGAGCATCGTTCTGCCGCCTCTACCGGCGGCGGTGCTGACGCTGGATTTGCCCGCGGCGGACCTGGAGCTCGAGGCTCCCGGCGCCGAGGCCGCCCCCATAAGCGCGCCGATTCCCGGCGCCAAGGGCCTGCGCTGGACCGTGCCCATCGGCCTGCAGCGAAAGGTCACGCTCCAGTGGTCGCCGAAGGTCGGCGCGGGCGCAGCCGACCGCACCCTCTCCGCCGCGGCCGCCCACGACGTGTACGCTCTGCACTGGGCCCTGGTGGGCGTCAGCAGGATCCAATACACCTTCTCCGCGGGCGAGTACGAGCGGTTCGGCCTGCTCATCCCAGCCGAGGCTGCGCTTACGGCTCTGACGGGCGCGAACCTGCGGGACTTCCGCGAGGTCGGCGCCAAGGACGTTGACGGGCAGGCCATGAAGGTTATCGAGGTCCGCCTGCACCGCCCGGCCAGCAAGACCTACGAGTTGACGGCGCAGTGGGTGGGCAAGCTGCCGGATATGGACAAGTCGTACCTGCTGGCGCTGCCGCGGGCGGCCGAGGTGGGGCGAGAGAGCGGCACGGTAACCCTGCACGCCGCGCCGGGCATGACGATGAAGATCAACGAGGTCGTCGGGGCGCGCCGTAGCCAGGAAGCCTCCGCTAAGCCCGCCGACGGGGACCATGCCCAGACCGTCGCGAGGTACTACTGGCCCTACAGGCCGTTTTCGCTGTCGCTCCAGTTGTCGCGCCAGTTGGTCCAGCCGGTGGTCCGGGCCGACCAGCTCGTCCGCGTGGACCGCGACCAGGTCCAGTTGCTCGTCCAAGCGAGGCTCTCGACAAAACGCGGGCGGATATTCGGCACGAGCTTTGCCCTGCCGAGCGGCTACGAACTGCTAAGCGCCGTAGGCCCGGTCGTGGAGGACCACTACGAGCAGGCCACGCCCACCGGGCGAAGGCTGCACGTGAACTTCCGCTCGGGCGTGGAATCCACGAGCGTGGCGCTGGTGCTGGTGCGGCGAGGCGCGGGCCTCGACGACCTGGCCGTGCCTGCCGTTACCGTTCTGGACGCCGCCGGCGCGGCCCTTGGCGACCAGACCGGCCGGCTCGCCGTCCAAGTGGCGGCCTCCCTGGACGCCCAGACCATCGGCAGCGAGAACCTCCGGGCCATCGCGCCGCGCCAGTTGGCGCCCTGGCTGTCAGGCCCGCAGGTCCAGGCCGTGCAGTTCGCCTACGCCTACGACAAGCCGGAAATCTCCCTGCGGCTGAAGGTAAGCCCCCAGATGACCAAGGTCCGCGTCGAGGTCTTCGGTGGCGTGTCGGTCCAGCCGACCAGCGCGTGGTACAGCTATCGCCTGCGATACCGGATCGAGGGCACGCCCATCGACCGCGTGCGGTTCACCCTGCCGACGCGATATGCGCCGCTCGTGGCTGTCAGAAGCCCCGCCATGCGGTCGGTCAGCATAGCGCCCGTCGGCGGCGACCCCACCGCTGCGCTGACCGAATGGACCGTCTCGCTCATCAACGAGCTTACCGGCACGCTGGACGTGACGGTGAACTTCGCGACGCCCATCGACTCGACGACGACGGAACTGGACATCCCCAGGCCCTCGACGGAGGCCCCAGAGGGCTACCGCGCGATCCTGGCTGTGCAGAACGCCTCGCGCCACGAGTTGGCGATCAAGCGGTCCGACCGCCTCGAAGACCTGCCCCAGTCCGAGCAGGAAAAGCTCCTGGCCGAGCCGATCCGCCGGAACCTCCGGTTCGTGCTTCAGTCCTTCACGGATGACTGGTCGGCTGCGCTGTCGATCAGGCAGGCCAAGCCCGCGGCCAGGGTTTCGGCCATCGTGGACCTGCTTGCGCTGACGACGGTTATTGACCGCATCGGGCAGTGCCGCTACGAGGTGAAGGTTTCGCTCCAGAACCGGACGCACCAGTTCCTGCCCGTAAGAGTGCCGGCCGGGCTTAAGCTCTGGAGCGCGATCGTCGCCGGTCAGCCCGTGAAACCCGTCACGGACCCCAATTCCGCCGCGGGCGTGGTGCTGATCCCGCTGGTGAAGACTGAGCCTGGCGGCCTGCCGTACGACGTGCAGCTTTATCTTGCCGGCCCGGTCGGCAAGCGGCTCGGGCTCATTGGCGAGATCAAGCCGCCCGCCATCACGATCGAGGGGATAGACGTGGAGCGAGCGACGTGGTCGCTGAGGTTGCCTGCGGGCTATCGCTACATGAACCCCGGCGGGAACCTCTCGCCGATGGCGGCACGGGTTGGCAACCCGGTTGCCTTCAACGACACGACGCTGGGACAGGCCGAGAGGTTCTTCAAGTCCAATGTCTCCCTGGAGTCCGCTCGTGGCAAAAGAATAGCCGGGGACAACTGGGGTTTTTTGAACAAGAAGCTGTCATCCGATATCTCCTGGTCCCGCCAGCAGGTCGAGGCCAATCGGGGCAAGCTCTCGTCAGGAGAGTACGCGAGGCTGCAACAGAAGCTCGACGACCAGGCCAACGCTCAGGAAGTCTTGAAAAAGGCATGGACTGCCCAGCAGCAGCAGTCGGCCGGGCTGGATAACAACAACGTCAACGGGTATCTCAACTCCACCACGGTCAACCCGGGCGTGATGGAGACGGCCCGCAACGGCGCACTGCTGGCGCTGCCGGAGTTCGTCCGCGACGCGGCCAAGGAGCAGATCAAGAACATCAATGAGGAAATCGTCTCCAATGCGGGCATTATGAATGCGCCCGTCAAGCCGGTGGTGGTAATGACCGACGGAAAGGCAGCGCGATCGGATGAGGGCGGCAAGGGAATGGACGCGGGCAGATTGGATAAGACGGGCACGGGGACGCTTGGCCTCGGGACGGCAGGCGACAGGCTTGTCCTCGGCGAGGGTGACGAGGAGCGGGCCGCGCAGGTGGCCCAACTCCTGGGCAAGCTCCAGGTCGAGCAGAGGCAAAACCAGGAGAAGCGCCAGTTGGCGCTGAAGTCGCAGTTGTCGCAGTTGGGCGGCGACAACCGGCTCGAGCGGTACTACGGCAATCTCAACAACTCTGGCAGCAACGTCTACGCGGGCGGCACGCGCTTCAGTAACGGCATCGACATGTCGGGCTCGGGTAACCTGATCGTATCGGGCGGCAACACGTACACGGGCAACACCACATTCACGGGCACCAACGCGTACACTGGCGCCACGACCATCAACAACGGCACCCTCACCATAGGGGGCGCGGGCACCCTGACCTTATCGGGCAACAACACCTACACGGGTGATGGCATCGTGGTGGCAGGGGGGACATTGCAGCCTACGGACAGGGCTAACACAGGTCAGTTTAGGTATTCCGGCGACGAGCAGGACAAACCCCGACTCATCGCCACCCTCACCGAGCATGCCAAGGCCTTGCGAAGCCAGCAGAAGTACGGGCAGGCCCTGGAACTCGTCGGGGGTATTTTGCAGATCGACCCGGCCAATGCCTGGGCATCCAACGAGAAGCAAACGCTGACCGAGTTCAGCATCATCCAGAAGGACGTAGCGACGCATCGCACCGAGCGTACCGAGGAGGCCAAGGCTGACCAACGCGAATCAAACATCCCATGGTACGAGTACATCCGCTATCCGCGCAACTGGAAGCAACTTGAGGAGGCCCGCGGGGAGTTTCAAGACGCAGCCCGCCGGCAGCCGGCCCAGCCCGGCGAGGCGCAGTATCGAGTCGGCGTGCCAACCGCACCAACCGGGGCGGTTTCAGGGGATCGTGTGCCAGACGCCGTCCATGAAGGCGAGTACTACAATGATTTCAGTCGCCCCACCACCGTGACCTACAGTGTCGGCGACGGGACAGCCATAGTCAACTCGGACGGCGGCGGGTGGGGTGGCGGCGGCGCCGGTGGCGGCGGCATGAGCGCCGGGCTGGCCATTGCACACGGGACTTTCTCGCTGTCGGTCAGCCTGCCCGTCCATGAGGCGGACGGGGCCGGCGGCGTCCAGTTGGACTTCCAGGGCCCGGGCGACAAGCCCACGGTCAGCATCCTGGCCGTCGATGAACGCCTGATCGAAGGCGCACACAGCACCGCGGCAGTGCTTGTCATCGCCCTGGCGTGCTGGCTTGTCTGGATGGTAGGCCGGCAGATCGCCCGCCGCAATGACCCCGCGCCTCGCCTGTTGGCTGCCTACGTGCTGCTGGCGGCCGCGACGGCCGGCCTCGTCGCCGCCGGAGGCGTCAGCGTCCTGACGGGCCTGCTGGTCTTCGGCGCGATCGTAGTGCCCGTCGAACTGATCCATCGCCTGCTTGCGAGGCGAAGACCAATCCCAGGCTGAACTTTCCTTGCCCCTTTTTTGGCGGGAATATAGAATCCCCACTCAGAGGCCCGCGGCGGTCGCGGGTCAAGCTGGTTGGCAAATATCGTTTATCGCACTTCATTTCACGAAAGCGAGCCGGTTCATGCACACAACCACCGTATTGTTGATTGCCTTGGGGATTATCGCTCCATGCCTCGTCGGATGCGCCGGGTCCACCGGCCTGTACAAGGATGACCTGGCCTTGCTGAAACAGCATACCGACGTGATCGAGCTGGCCGACAGCACCGGCCTGGGCCGCGTCGCCGTCGTGCCACAGTATCAGGGCCGGGTTATGACCAGCACGTGCGAGGGGCCGGACGGCAAGAGCATGGGCTGGATCAACCCCGCCGCCATCAATGCGGGCATTACCGCCGGCGCGATGAACGCCTACGGCGGGGAAGAACGCTTCTGGATCGGCCCGGAGGGCGGGCAGTTCTCGATCTACTTCAAGCCGGGCGACCCCTTCGACATCGACCACTGGAAGGTGCCCGCGCTGATCGACACCGAGCCGTTCACCCTGCAGGGCGGACGGCTTGCCGACCGGACATGCACCCGCGCCGTGTTCCAAAAGGACGCAAAGCTGATCAACCGCGCGGGCTTTGCCTTCGATCTGCGGATCGACCGCACCGTCGAGGTCATCGAGCCCAAGCGCATCGCCGAACTGCTCAAGTTGCCCGCCGGCGGCGATGAACTGTCGATGGTCGGCTATCAGACGGTCAACGCCATGACGAACACCGGCAAGGAAGCCTGGGCGCCCGCCACCGGCCTGCTGTCGATCTGGCTGCTGGGCATGTACCCGCCTTCGCCCCACACGACCGTCGTTATGCCCATCAAGCAGGGCGACGAGAAGACGCTCGGGCCCCGGGTGAACGTGTACGAGTCGTTCAACAAGCTCGACTCTGCTCGCCTTCGGGCCGAGCCCGGCGAGGTGTTCTTCAAGGCCGATGGCCTGTACCGCTCGAAGATCGGCCTGAGCCCCCAGCGAGCCACGCCGGTGCTGGGCAGCTACAATGCCGACGACAACATCCTGACGGTCGTCCAGTACGATCAGCCGCGGGACGCCACCCAGTACGTCAAGAGCACGTGGGAGATTCAGAAGGACCCGTTCGGCGGCGACGCGACCAACAGCTACAACGACGGCGTGCCCGCCCCTGGCAAAAAGCCGCTCGGGCCGTTCCACGAACTGGAAACGTCATCCCCGGCCGTGGCATTGAAGCCCGGCGAGAAGATCACTCACACCAGCCGCACATTCCACCTGACCGGCCCAAAGCCGGCGCTGGACAAGGTTGCCCGGCAGGTGCTCGGCGTTTCGTTGGACGAGATCGCCAACGCGCTGCCGTAAGAACGGCTGGTTTTACTCGCGGGCGGGGCCGCCGCTCGGGGCGGGCGATACTGGGATCACGCCGGCGGGAAGCGGCAGCACTTGGACCTCGAGGGGTTTGCCTGGCCCCATCTGGCTGGCGACAAGGCCCCACTTGTTGCCTTCGTGGCAGGCGGTCGCGTCGTGGAGCACCACCCGCCCGGGCAGGCCGGGGATCTCCACGCCCATGGGGTTGTAAATGTAGGGCTTGCCGGAGATGGGGCACTCAAGCGGCGGGCAGGCCTTGCCGCCGGCCTGTTTGACGGCTGAGAGGTCCGGCGGCAGGCTTTTGTGGGCCGCGTAGTAGAGCAGCAGTGAGCCGGCGATGTCGTGCAGGCGCGCAGCGCATGGGTCGAGTGTGGCGTCCAGCGTGGTCTTGGGCTCTGGCTTGACAGGCACAAAGGTGCATCCCGCCAGCAGCACAGCCAGCACCGTCAGGCGCGCCGTAATCGCTATCCTATTCCGATGCATCACCACCTCCTGCGGGGCCTTGGTCCGGGCCATTGGAGGCGCCCGGAGGCGGGGCCGAGGGTTGGGCGGGCGCTCTCCATGGACCTTCTCGCCTTGGAGTTCGCGTCGGGGTCCCTACCGATGTCTTTTTGGGGTCCGATATGATGATGGTCGGCATGGTGGTCGGGTCGGCCGGCATCGTGGTCGCGCCGAGCTTCATGCCCTTGAGTTGCTCGTCCAGGGCATCCTTGTTTTCGCTCTTGTTGAACTCCTTGCTGCCCTCCTTCTCTTCCTTCGACATCTGGTGGAGTTGTTCGGGCAGGGCGGCCACGTGGGGCGTAAGGAAGATCAGCAGTTCCGTCTTGGACTTGGTCTTGATGGTCCGCCGGAACAGCGCGCCGACTCCCGGTATGTCACCCAGGACTGGCACCTTCTCGATAGTGTCGGTGATGCGGTCTTCCATTAGCCCGCCGATAACTATGGTCTGGCCGTTGCGGATGGCAATGCGGGTCTGGGCAGACCGCTTGGCGAATACCGGTGCGTTGACCGTCTCGCTTATCGGCACCGTCGTGCCGGTGAGCGTGGAGATCTCGGGCGCCACGTCCATTATCACCAGCCCCTCGGGGTTGATGTGCGGCAGGACGTACAAAATGATGCCGATGTCATTGTACTGGATCGTGTTGATGGTCTGGCCGGTGTCGGTGATGCGCGAGTCGGTGATGAACGGCACGACGTTGCCGACAGTGATGGACGCCTCCTGGTTGTCGCTGGCCAGGATGTAGGGCCTGGACAAAACGTTGAGTTTGCCGATGCTCTGCAAGGCCCGCAAGGTGGCGGTGTAATCCACGTCGATGACCTTGGCGACGAGGCCGCCCGTTGCGCTGGCCACGCCGAAGTCGGTGCCGATGCTCGACCTGGCGCTGCCGGTTCGGATGTTCAGCGCGGAGAACTCCACGCCGAGGTCCGTGGTGTCGTCATGTGTGACCTCCGCCAGGAGGACTTTTATCAGCACCTGTCTCGTCGGACGGTCCAACTCCTCGAGGATCGCCTTGACGCGTTCGAAGTTCTTGCTGGCCGTGCGAACCAGAAGCGAGTTGGTGTCCGCGTCCGCCACGACATAGACCTGCCCCGCCAAGTCCCCGGCGGCTGCGCCGAGAGGGCCGATCGACGGCGTAGAACCGTATGACCGCCCGCTTGAGGAAGTCCCGCTGCTGCCAAATCCCCTGGACGACGAACTGAACGGGGAACTGGACGACGAGCCGAACGGGGAACTGGACGACGAGCTTCGCCCGAAGGACGAACCGGACGACGAGCTTCGGCCGGAAGACGAGCCTCGCCCGGAAGACGAACTGCCGCCAAACGGCGATGTTCGGCCGGATGTCGAGCTTCGGCCGGAGGACGACGTCCCGTATGACGAGCCGCCTCTGGAGGTCGTGCCGGTGGTGCCGAAGATGTTGTTGACTACCGACTCGACGTTCAGTGCCTGGGCGTTCTTGAGCTTGTAGATGAAGACGGCCACGTCAACGGTAGGGTCGGAGTCCAGTTCCTTGACGATGCTGTCTATGATGGTCAGCGTTTCTGGAGAGGCGCTGACGACGAGGTTGTTAGTTCGCGTGTCGGCCGTGGCGGTCACCTTGGCCTGGCGCGCACCGGCGGAACTGCCGCTGGAGGTGCTGTTGCTTCCGCCGCGGTCGCCGCCGCGGTCGCCGCCGCGGTCGCCGCC
>CAZSBS010000069.1:0-19234 GCA_964605095.1 uncultured Planctomycetaceae bacterium
TGTCGTCGTCGGCGTTGAGGGCGCCACCTCGACGATGACGGGGCCGGTTGGTTGTTCCTGCCCGCGCGTGGTCCCGGCGGCCAGGAGCGTCAGGCACGCCGCGGCCAGGATCCCCCGCGTGAGCAAGCCGGTCTGCCGACGGGCTGTTGTGCTGTCATGCATCGCGGCTGTCTGCGAAGGTCGTATGTTCATCTTCCCAACTCCTGCTGGCGCCGTTGGCGCATTCGTTCGAGAATATCCTGGAGCCCGTCGGAAGCCGGGACTGACGTATCGCCGGCTGACGGAGATGTGGTCGGTTGAGTAGTTGCCGGGGACGTTGTCGTGGTCGTCGGCGTGGGTGTTGACCTCCCGCTCCGCGAGGTGCCCGAAGCAGCCGCGATCGGGCTTGGCGCGGGCGCGGCGAATCCCATTGACGCCGCCCGCGTGCCGATCAAGGTGTAGCCGACCTTGACTATGCGGAACTTCCCGTCGCGGTCGTACTGAACGGAGTCGAGGTTGACTGCCCGCAGGCGTCCCTTGCCCACGACGTCGCCCGGGCTGACCTGAAGGATCTTGCCGGCCTTGGAATCCTCGAAGAAAGCCGTGTATTGCGGGCCCTCCAGGCCGACGCCCAGCAGCACAAGGTACTGGTCGGTGTCGATGGGCCTGGGCGGCGGGGGGGTGTATATTGACCGGGGCGACTCGACTCGCACCGTGCGTACGACCGGGGGCCGGCGGTTGCGGTCGAATATGTTGCGATCCGTGAGGATTCTAAAGTCTTCCCATTTGGTCATGTGTGTAGGGGTCGCGCCGGCGGGCTTTGGCGCGGGCTTGGGCGCCGTGGCCGCCAAGGCGGCCGAGGCCAGCGCCAGGACGGCTATGGATCGGAGCATTGGGAGTCCGAGAATCATTTCTTTTCGCCTCCTGCCGACGCGGTTCGGACGTTGCCGGCCGGCGGCGTCTGGCTGCCGCCTGGCGCGTAAAGGGTCGAGAAGTCGATCTGCACCGTCAGGTTGTCGATGCCCGGCTTGGCGCTGTTGATCTGAAGCGACTGGATCCTCAGCGGGAATTTCGCTGTTTCCAGCCGCCATATAAATCCCGCCACGGCCTTCATGTTTCCCCCGCCCGCGGCGTGGAAGTACCTCTCCGGCAGTTGGGAATCGCCTGTCGAGCGGTCCTGGCGGATGACCGCCGAGACCTTCATCGCCGCCGCTTTCGACCAGCCGTCAACGGCGCTTAGGACCTGGAAATCCGCCTCCTCGCGTTGGTTTTTCATGCCGCTGGCGACCATCTCCTGCCACTTGGCGCTCATCTGGCGGCTCTTCTGGAGCAGCAGCGTGGTGTTGAACATTTCCTTGTCCAGTTGGGTCCTGCGCTGCTTGGCGTAATTGCGGGCGTCCCATAGCGGAACGAGCACATAGTAGTCCAGCAGCAGGATCGCCAAGGCCGCGCCCGTCAGCACAAAAACCACTCGCTCTCTCTTTGAGAAAACCATTTATCAGTCCGATCCGCCGAAAGAGAAACTTAATGAGAACGACACCTCGCCGCCCTTGGGGTTGGCGCGCGTGGATATCGACTGGACGTTTGTCAGCCGGGCATTGCCAGCCAGGCTATCCAGCACGTCGAGAACCGCTTTGTTATTCGTGGCGCTGCCGGTAACGGTGACATTCATGGACTTGCCGGCCACAACGGCGTTTATCTTGTCCGGAGCCTGGATTGCCCCACGGGCCTTTTCTGCCTCATGGATCGTCACTTGCATCGCCCATATGCGTCCCTCGGGCGGGAACGCCAGCGTCATTTCCTTCAGGCAATCGAGGAAGCCGGGACGCTGGTCGTACCAGGTCCGGGCTAGTTTCGTGCGGTTGATTACGCCGTTTGCGAGGGCGATTTTCGGCTTGAGGTTCAGCGACTGGGCTTCGAGCCTGGCTATCTCCTGGCGGTCCTGCTGCCAGTCCCACAGCAGGAAGCCGACCACGGCAACGAACACGCCCGCCAGGATTGCCGCCCACGTGATCTGGCGTGTAATGAAGGGCTTTTTGACGGCACTGAGCCGCGAGTGAAGGAAGTTCACCGGAAGCGCCTGCCCTCGCAAGGCCGCCAGCGCCACGGCCGAGGCGGCGCAGAACTGTCCCGGCCACGGACCCTTGCCCAGGCCGTTGGTGTGGATGTCCTTCGGCACGGACTCTACTCTCACCGCCAAAGACAGCCTTTGGGCCAGGATGTCGCTGGCTCCGGCGTCAAGCTCGGCCTCGTTCCAGATCAGCAGTTCACGCGACCGGCCCGTGGGGGCGGGCAGCAGCATGACCACCCGGCGCAGCTCGGCGATGAGCCGTTCGAGCCAGCCGTTGGCGGCGCCGGAATCGTTGCCGACGGCGACCGGCAACTGGCGGAGCGTGCGGACGCCCGTGGCGGACTCGGTCAGCAGTTCGGCCCCGCCCCTGAAGACTCTCAGGACCAGCCTCTCGGCGTCACTTGCGGCGGGGTCGGTCCCAGCCGCCAGAGCCAGCGTTGATGACGTGATGCCATCGACGCGGAGGCCCGCGGCCTGGCCCATGGCTGTAAGCTGCTCGACGGCTGCCCGCGGTGCGGCCACCAGAAGGGCGCTCGTCGCCTCCCGCCCATTGTTGTCGGCGGGGGCGTAGTCGAAGACAAGGTCCTTGAGGTCAAGGGCGAATTCCCGTTCGACCGCCAGGGAGAGGACCTGGCGCACCTGTCCGCCGACACCCGGCGGCAGCGTCTTGTCGCGGGCAGTCAGAGAGCGGGCGTCCAGCCCGATCACGCATCGCGACGCGCCGAAGCCATTGTCCTTCAGGAACTGCCGCAGCGCCTTGCCCAGCCGCAGAGGCTCATCAAGGCCCAGAGCGTCCGGGAAGGCGAACTCCGCGGCGCCGGAGGCATCGGCCCCGTCGTTCAGTGGCGTAAGCTCGACGGCTGTCAGGGAGCGACCTTCAACCGCCAGGCCGAGGATTCTACGTTTTGACAACATTCTACCGGACCTCCAGGCCGGTGGTGGATTCGATCACGTTTTCCATTCCCACGCCGGCTCGCAGGGCATCGAGTATCACCGGGTCCAGAGGCCAGCCGAGGCTCGTCAGGTCACGACGGTATACCACGCGAGGCGGACTCTCTCTAGCGTCCACCACGATCCGGCAGCGGCGAAATGCACGCCCGTCACCGGAAACGCTTACGATGTCGGCCGAAAATTGGTACGACTTGCCCGTGATCAGAGAGCCGATAAGCACGGCCTTGTCTTGCGGCAGTGCCTGGACGACCCAGGCAATGCCTTCGTCCATCGTCCGGCTTGCGCGGCGCTGAATGATCGCGTCGGCCTCCGGATCGCCTATTCCCGGCAGGCACAGCAGCACGTCTCTTGACGCGGTGCTGATGTTTATCAACCCCCGCTTGACGGTGCTGGCGCTGTTGGCGCTGCTGCCGCCGCTCCGGCTGCTCCGGCCGCCGCCAGAAGAACTGGGGGGGGTGGCGGTTATCTTGTTGGCGATGAGCTTGAATTCGTCGTACGTCAACTGGACGCGGAAGTAGTAGTCCAGGACGTTTATGAAAGGCCGGCGACTCCTGGTCAGGCCGACGACCTCCTCCAGGCGGCTGCCCGCAAGGTAGTCGGTAAATGCCTTCCGCAAGGCGTCCGACGACGCGCTGTTGACGTCGACAGGTTGGGTGCCCGTCGAACTGCCGGCGCCCGCGGCTGAGCCTTCGGCGCTGTATACCGTGACCATGTCATAGAGCCCGCGGTCCATCTTGCCGTTGGCGTTGTCCGGAGGGTCGGACTCGTCGGCGTCGTTTTCGTTGTCGTCGAGACGACCGTTTCGGTTCGTGTCCTCGCCGTAAAGAAGTTCCGGCAGCATTCCGCGGACCAGCAGCAATTCCTCGACCGTCTCGAACGGCGAGTTTTTGCACTGGTAGGGGTCGGCCAAGGTCATGTAGAACTCGCTCTCGGCGCCGCCGACGGTGATGTTCTCATCCGAATCGCGCCAGTCGATGATCGCCGCGGCGTCCTCGCGCATCATCCGCGGCAGCATCATCAGCATGTCCTGGCTGGCGGAGTTGATGTCGATTTTCGACGCCTCGTCGACGATGCCGTAAGCCTGCTGGAGGTCGTTGTCGAAGTCAGGCCGGATTATCCAGAACATGCCGTTGCCGACAATCACGCCGTTGCAAGGCGTGTTGGAGTCGGTGGGCACGGCGCCGTTCAGGCCGTCCACGCAGGCCAGGACGTACTGGATCGCGCCCTGCTCGACGCCGGATGCCCGCTGGACGGCGGTGTAGTTGGCCGAGTACGCGGCCTCGATCCGCATCGACCGGGCCAGGGCCAGCACCATGCCCGCCAGCACGGCTATTATCCATAGCGTTACGATCAGGACGGCGCCAGTGGGCGGCCCGCCCGATATAGGTCCTATAGGACCCATAGGACCTATGGAGTTCCGCGCGCGCGTCCGGGCGGGCGGCATGAGCCGCCGCGAGGCAACGCTGTTGTGATCGCGGTTCTTCATCGTTCGTTCTTTACTGCGCGACTTCTATCTGCATGCCGACGGTCAGGGAGCTGGCGGGCATCCACAGCACGTGGGTCGTGCGGTATTCGGCTTGGGCGCCGGTGGAGGTTGGTTCGTCATCGGCCAGCGTGAGGTCCACCTCGACGGCCAGCGGCAGTGAGTTTTCCTCGGTGGTGGAGTCCCATGAGTCCAGCCAACTCACGCCGTCGAAGTACCGAAGGTTCAGCGCCAGCACGTTGCGGCAGAGCACCTCGCCGGGCACGTCGTATATAACCTGCGCCAGCAGGTTCCGCCTGATGGTGCGAACCAGGTCCATGCCCGTGCCCTGCGACGAAGGCTCGCAGACCAGTTCCACCTTCATGATGTCGCCCTGCCCGACATCCTGGTCGGTGGCGTCGGCGGTGCGGTAGAACGACACCGTGTCGCTATCCAGGCTCCCTGCGCCGGTGCCGTCGGTGCCCGTGAACGTCCCGGCAAGTATGCCGTTGGGCACGACGGCGGATCGCAGTTCGGCGCAGATGAAGTCAGCCGCCAGTTCGGCCCGGCGGAACTTTGCGACGGTCCTTTCGGCGCCGGCTCGCGCCTTGAAGGACGTGTAGAGCGTGGCGTACAACGACCCGACCAGCACGGCCGTCATCGTCGCGGCCACAAGGATCTCCAGCAGCGTGAAGCCCTTTCGAGTTGTAGCCTTGCGGTTACTCACCTGTCGATCCTGTCGCTCTGTCGTAGACCAGTGTGCTTACCGTTACGTCGTAGTCTTTGCCACGGCGATTCCATACCACCGAGACATCCAGCTCGACAAGCCTCGGATCGTCCCACGACTCGACCGTAGCCATCCATTTGTACTGGGGCCACTGCTCGCCGAAGTCGCCGGTCTGCATGGCCTCGTCGATCATCATCGTGGCGGCCAGTTCCGATAGCTTCGCCTGCGCCAGCGATGCCGCCTGGGCCTGCATCCTGGCGTGGACGGCCAGGTCCATGCATAGCAGCGTTCCGTGGATCAGGGCTGGCAGCACGATTCCAACGACCACAAGGGCGGCCATGACTTCCACGATCGTAAAGCCCAGCCGGCACCCGGACGCGGCACGGGCGGGACGCCCATGCCATGCGCTGCCGCAACGATCTGTCACACGCCCGATGGCTGTCATGGCTGCGGCTCCCACGGCTTGATGATGCGGAACCTCTCGGTGGCCGAGGGACAATACACACGGTAGGCTTCTCCGTCACGGTTGATCAGCGAAATCATTGCCTGCTCGGTTCGCCCGTCGGGCAGGAACTGCAAGTAGGGGCGCTGATCCTGGCCCGGGGGCAGTTCCAGCCGGACGCCCATGCCCGTGGGAAGCACAAAATGCCGGCCCATGTCGGTCTGGAGTTCGACGAACGTCCCGGCCTGCTGGATGGTCACCCAGTAGGTGTTGGTCGCGAAGTCGAAGTTGAGGCGACTGACAGTTCCCATGGTGGCGGCCAGGTCTTGTGCCATGCGTGTCATTGCCAGCACGCTCGCGGCGGCGTCGGCGTCGGATCGTCCCTGTGCGAAGCCGCGCAGCGACGGCACGGCCGCGCCCAGAAGGACGGCAATCACCAGCATTACCACGATGAGCTCGAACAGCGTGAAGCCTGATCGGGAGCTACCTGGCCGGTGACCAGTTGTCGATGTCGTCTTCCGTGCCATCTTGTCCATCCGGTCCGAATGAGTGCAGGTCGTAGCCTCTGGGGTTGTGCTGGCCAGGGAAGCTGTACACGTACAGGTTGCGCCACGGGTCCACCGGCAACGTTTGCTGCTTGAGGTACGGACCCTTCCAGTCCATGACGTTGCCCGGAGGATCGATCAGGGCGCGGAGGGTTTCCTCGGTGGTCGGATAGCGGTCGCAGTCCACCTCGAAGAGGTCCAGGGCCTGGCCGATGTTGGAAATGTCCGTCCTGGCGGCGGTCAGCTTGGCGTCCTTTCCCCGGCCGGTAAGCTTGGGGATCACCACGACCGCCAGCACCGCCAGGATCACCAGGACCAGCAGCAGTTCCACCAGCGTAAATCCGCTCGCACGCCGGGCAGCCAGGGCCTGGGTAAGGCTTCGCGCCCGGGCCTTTGTGTATGTCATGTTCTCGTTCCTCATCAATGTATCAACTCCTGAAGCGTGAAGATCGGCAGCAACATGCCGACTACGATTGTTCCGACTATTCCCGCCATGACGAACAGCAGGACCGGTTCGGCCAGGGCCACCGCGGTTCGCAACTGGCGGTCGAGTTCTTCCTCGTTGACTGTCGCAAGGCGCTTTAGCTCCATGTCGAGCCGGCCTGATTCCTCAGCCACGGCTATCATCTCGATCACCGAGCCCGGGAAGAGCCTGGAGTTGCCCGCCAGGCTTCTGGCCAGGCCCTTGCCTTTCTGGACCTGTTCGATGGAATATCCGACCGCGTCGGCCAGGACGCGGTTTCCGACCGCCTCGCGAGCCACTTTCAGCGATGCCACCAGCGGCACGCCCGCGCCAAGCAGCGTGCCGAGCATCCGGCTGAACCGCACCAGTGCGAAGCGGGCCACCAACTTGCCTATTATCGGAAGCCGCAACATCGCCTGCTGGGTCGCCAGTTGTCCCGCCGGCGAGGCCAGTATCCGGCGGACTATGAGCATGAGGATGGCCAGGGCACACAGGACGCCCAGGCCATAATTGGTAAGGAACCTGCTGATCGCCACGATTGCTCGCGTCAGGGCCGGCAGGTTGGCGTTGAAGTCGGAGAAGATGCCCGAGAAGCTCGGGATGAAGAAGGTCATCAGGAATATCACCACGCCTATGGCCAGCACCGCCAGAACGCTCGGGTAGGCCATGGCATTGCGGAGCTTGCCCTTGAGGTCGCGCTCACGGGCTCGGAACTCGGCTATCTGCATCAGCACCACGTCGAGGAACCCGCCGGTCTCGCCGGCGTGGACCATCGCGACGTACACGCCGGGGAAGGACTTCGGCCAGCGCCCCATGGCGTCGGCAAGCGGCATGCCGCCGGAGACGTCGTCGTAGATCGCCGACCACTGGTCGCGGGCCGCCGGGTTCGTGGACTCGCGCCTCAGTATGCTCAGGCCGCGGGTGATGGGCACCCCGGCCGCCAGGAGGTTCGCCAACTCCCGGCTGAAGGTCTCGACCGCGTTTTGCGGCACGCGTCCGCCCTTGGTCCTGGCTGCGCGGACAACGGGCTGTCCGGCACGCTCCTCGTCGACGGACACCGGCACCAGGCCCTTCTGGGCGACCTCGTCCAGCGCCGCGGCGCGGTTGCGGGCTGAGACCTTGCCGCTCGTCCGCGATCCGCCGGATTCAATGGCTTCGTATGTGAAAACTGGCATTCACAATCACCGGATAATTTCTGTTTCAGGCTCGGCCGGGCATCAGTGGGCCAGGCCGTTCGTATCGGTCGGGTAGTGCGAGGCGCCCGTGCCGTTTGTCCGCTCGTCCTTGGTGACTCTCAGCACTTCCTCGATGGTCGTCCTCCCACTTCGCACCAGTCGCCATCCGTCCTCGCGCAGGCACTTCATGCCTTCCCCGGCGGCCTGGTGGCGTATTGCGGTGCTGGGGGCGCGCTCCAGCACGAGCGAGCGTATTTCATCGCTGATGAGCATCATCTCGAAGATTCCCGTTCGCCCGCGATACCCGCTGCCCTGGCACTGCCGGCAGCCCCGGCCTCGATAGAGCGTCGCCGGCGCGTCGGGGCCGAACTGCGAGCGGAAGGCGTTCATGTCCTCGGGCGTGAAAGGCTCGCGGCAGTCCGGGCAGATGAGACGCACGAGCCGCTGGGCGACGATCATCTCCAGCGACGAGGTGACAAGGTAAGGCTCGATGCCCATGTCCACAAGGCGAGTCATGGCGCCAGGGGCGTCGTTGGTGTGAAGCGTCGAGAACACCAGGTGCCCGGTGAGGGAGGCCTGGACGGCGATGTCGGCCGTCTCGCGGTCGCGGATCTCGCCGACGAGTATCACGTCAGGGTCGTGCCGCAGGATCGACCGCAGGCCCTTGGCGAACGTCAGCCCCGCCTTGGTGGACACCTGGATCTGGTTGATCCCGTGCAGGTGATACTCGACGGGGTCCTCGATGGTGATGATCTTCCGCTCGGTGTCGTTTATCTGCGACAGGCCGGCGTAGAGCGTGGTGGTCTTGCCGCTTCCGGTAGGGCCGGTCACCAGCACCACGCCGTGCGGCACGTTCAGCGCGGTCTCGTACACGGCGCGGTCGCGGTCGCTCATGCCCAGGTGCTCCAGGCCCAGCAGCGCGGCGCCGCGGTCCAGGAGGCGCAGCACGACGGCCTCGCCGTGAAGCATGGGAATCACCGACACGCGGACATCTACCTCGCGGGAGGCGACCTTGAGTTTGATCCGGCCGTCCTGTGGCAGGCGCTTCTCCGCGATGTCCAGGTGGCTTAGAATCTTGATTCGTGACACGATCGCGGGGTGGAACTGGCGAACCTCCGGCGGGACGTTGGCTTCGCGGAGGATGCCGTCGACGCGGTACCTAACTCGCAGGGATGCCTCGAATGGCTCGAAATGCACGTCCGTCGCCCGGCGCTCGATGGCTTCGGATAGTATCTGGTTGACGAACTTGACGATCGAGGCGTCCTGGGCGGCCTCTTCGAGGTCCACGTCCTCGTCGCCATCGGTGTCGACGACTTCGACGCCGTCCTCGGCGGCCTCGGAGACCAGCGATTGCAGCGTGTCGGCCCCAACGCCCAGCAGCGAATTGATGCAGCGGGTTATCTCCGACGAGGGCGCCAGCGCCAGATGCACATCCAGCCCGCACGCCATGCGAAGCTCGTCCAGGCCGATAGTGTCGAAGAGCCTGTTGGACGCGACGGTGACCGTGCCGTTGTGCTGGCTTAGCGGCAGCAGGCGGTGGGTCAGGAGAATCCTGGCTGGGAACTTAGCCAGGAATGCCTTGTCCGGCAGGTTGGAGTCGAGGTCGGCCCAGGGAACGTGGAACTCATCCGCCAGGAAACGCAGGACTTTCTCTTCCGGCAGGCCGCTGGAGGCGACGAGGGCCTCATCCAGCGGCTCGCCCGTGGCCGTCAGGGAATCGACGGCCTGCGCAGCCTGGTCGTCCAGCATCCCCTGCCCAACCATCTTTAGAAGTATTTCGTTCATTACGATTCTTTACCACGATGCGCCGACAAATCGACCCCGCCGCTGTCGGAGCCTCGATGGGGGGCTCCAATGCCAGGGGCCTTATGCAAGCGCCGGCCTGCCGGGCGGGAGCGCCGCGGCGACGGCGTCATCATTGCCATCGCCGCAGCCCTCGCCCAGCCAGCCAACGTAATATGCGGGACAGTAATTACTCCAGCACCCCCCTAAGCACCATCATGGCTTCCTGCTTCGCGGTGAGCACTTTCTTGAGCACCTCGCGCGCCTTGGCCAGTTCCTGCTGGCCCTCGGTGCGGGCGGTGCGGAGGGCCGTAAGGGCCTCGGTGATCTGGGTCGGGCTGGCGTCCTTGTTCTTCAGGACGTCGTTGAGGGCCGTGGTCGCCTTCTCAACTTTCGTCAGTTCGCGGGGTGTGCCGTCGGGATTCGTGGGCACCCGAGGTGTCGCAGCCACAGCCGGGGTGCTGGAGTTGGCGTCGCGGGTGCCGCGGGTGCCGCGGGTGCGCCCGCCGGTGTTGCCGAAGCCGCCAAAGCCGGTCGTGCCGCCGCGCATCATCCCGCCACGGGACGAACGCTGAAGGGTCTGAACTTTCTCGATGAGGGGCTGGAGAACCTTCCACTCCTCTTCGCTGGCGCCGAGGCTCACGCGCTGTTGGTCGGCCGCACGGTTGCGCCACTCCTCCATCCGCGCACGCATCTCCTCGGCGGTGGGGCGCTGACGATTGCCCCGCTGGGCGGTGTCACCGCCGGCCGGGGGGTCCGCCGCCTGAGCCATTGCCATACCAGACCAGCAAAGCCCCACGAGGGCTCCCATCGCCAACGCCGTCCACAATCTTGCTCGTGTCATTCCAATGCTCCTTCGGTTCGTGTCGTCCTGAATATGCCGCGACGCTCGCGGCACTACTTTACTTAACGTTTGTGCTGCGCCGCCAAACCTGGTCAGGCCCGGCGGGTGCCCGTCGCTACCGCCGGGGCGTGTTGCCGTTCGCCGGCGCGGTGGCTGTCGCCGGAAAGTCCGAATGCTCCGGGCCACGCCCGCCAGGCGAGAAACGCGACGCTCCGCGAGAATCGCCGCTGCCCTTGCGCGTTCGCCGAATCTGCCTGCTGGCGCGGAACTCGTCGTACTTCTTCACTTGCTCGGGCGTCAGGATGGCCTTGGTCCGCTCGACCGCCTGCTGGATGACCTCCTGCCACTTCTCGTCCATGTCCCGCATTCGGTGGTCGCAGTCGGCGCAGATCGCGTCGTACTCCGCCCACTGCTCGTCGGTCAGCAGGCCCTCCACGGCCTCATCCTTCTCCTGCCACAGGGTCCGCTTGTGGTCGCGGAACTCCTTGTCCTGCCCGGCCACGAACTCCGACCATATCGTGTGCATCTCGGCTCGCTGCTCGGTTGTCAGCCCCAACTGGGCGGCCAGGTCCGGCCCGCGGCCTGACCTGGAGGCCGTCGCCTCGCCAGGGGAGGACGCCAGAATTCCCACGGAAGCCCCGGCCGCAAACGCCAGCGTGAACCCCAGGATCACCGCGATTCGAATCCTGGTCATGGCTGGGTCCCCTTCGTGCCGGATGAGCTGGCGAGAATGGCGTTTGCCAACTGGACGTCCGGCGGAGTATCCGCACCGCCGGTCAACTGTCCAGCCAGCGCCCGAACCGACCCCGAAGCGGTCCTGACGGCCACGTTCTCCCATGCCGACGGCTGGCGGGCCGGGCGAGCGGCGGTACTCCACTGCTGCCACAGCATCGTCAGGCAAACCAGCAGAATCGCCGCGGCGGCGGCGCCTAGCATCTCCGTCATCCGCAGGATGACCCTGTCGCGCCCAGGCCTTACGCTGCGCCGCCAGCGGTCCATAGCCTCGGTCGGAACCTGCTGGAATGCAATCCCCGACGACAGCAACTGCGACATAGCACGCAGTTTCCGCAATTCCGCCGCGCATGCCTCGCATCGCGCCAGGTGCCGCTCCAGCTCAACCGCCTCGGCCGCCGGCAGTTCGCCGTCGTGATAGGCACTGAGTTGTCGTTCGTTTTCGCAATTTGCCATAACCATAGTCTTCTCCGATCCGCCCGGCCCGAGCCCATCGAAACCCTCGATCAGGCGAGGTAGTCGCCCAGGATCTCCTTGAGCTTCTGCCTGGCCCGAAACAGCCGCGACTCGACCGTTCCCCGTGGAACGCACAACACGGCCGCGATTTCCTCGTAGGTCATTCCCTGCATCTCGCGAAGCACGATGACCTCTCTGTGCTCTTGCGGCAACCTGCCGACCACGGCCGCCACGTCCATCCGCACATCCGCCCGGTCCGTTTCAGTTTCCCGCCGGGCCGGGGGAGGGCCCAACTGCTCCGCAGCTTCGTCCAGCGGCAGCGTCTTCCGCAAGTGCCGACGCCGCCGAAGGTCCGCGACGTTGTTCATCAGGATCCTCGTAAGCCAAGTCTTTACGGTCGAGCGTCCCTGAAAGCCTCGCAACCCGCGGAAGGCCCCGACGAAGGTCTCCTGCACAGCGTCCTGGGCATCCTCACAATTTCCAAGCATCGACATAGCAAACAGATACAAACGCGGGCCGTGAATGTCCACAAACCGGCGAAAAGCCGCCTCGTCGCCTTGCCGAACCCGCCGGACAAGCTCCATGTCGCTGTCAGGCTCGTAACCGTAGAGGGCGTCCTGTGCCAAGCTCGTTCGTCTTCCTGACCTGGTATGGTCCCATGAAGGCGGGCAATTCTTCCATCGCCCGTCACTTTTTTCCCATTTCTTCCATTTGCATGCCGACGGCGGCATTACCCGATAGCAAAACTGGTTTCCAGGACCGGGATTTCCGAAAAACCGGAATAATCTCGCTGTCCCGAAAAGAGGGCTCCAACTCATGGGGGTGGGCGAGAGATTCTGCACACTCTCTTGCGGCCGGGAGGAGGAGGCAAGCAAAATCCGGATGGTGCCCCCAATGGCCCCGTCATTGCGGGTAAGTGCGGTGCAAGTCGACTATCTGGCACTTCTGGCTGGCAGTAGCCGATGTTTCCCAATGTCACCAAGAACTAATGCCCTGGGCCTCCACAACTTCAGCTTGCGAGGGAAGAGGCAGCGCCTGCCGTGTCACGCAGGTGAATGTCACGCCCTTGTACACGGTGAGGTACAGGTGCCTTCGGACCAGTCCGCCAGAATCCTGGTGCAAGACCAAAGGCTCAGCCGAGCGAGCCAGAGGCTGCTGAAATACGTTGTCATCCACGCGCACTCGCGGTCCCATACTGCGAACGTTTCTTCCTTTCAGGAACGATACGGCAGCCGCTGCGTCGGTTTGCGTGTCCGTGTCCATTGCCCCGTTGTCCTTTCTGTCCAGAGACGAGATAGATTCGGCTTGACCCGCCCAACGCCTATAGCAGACTTGCGCGGCACCGTCAACAGGAAGCACGATCCGTTGCTTAGCCCAAGCTTCGCCGCAATCGTTCTTGACCGCCGCCGCCGCCGGGCCTAGAATCCTGACTTGATGTCGCCATCTCGCCGTCAGCGGCAGGCTCCGCGCAACTGAAAAAGGAGAATCGGCCATGTCTAATAAGAAGCATCGCGGCTCGGGCAAGGTTCGCAAGGACTCAGGGGGCGTTCGTTTCGGCCTGAATCTGCTGGTATACACGCCCACATTTTCGCGCGAGAAGCTCGACCTCGTCGCCAAGGTCGCCGACATGGGCTTTGACGGTGTGGAGATTCCCTTCAACGACCTGGACGTGCTTGATGCCCCTGCCACGCGGGCCGCGTGCGAGGCCGCCGGGGTCGGCATTACCAGTTGCTGCGTGATGATGCCGGATTGCAGCCCCTGCGCCACCGACCCCGCCCAGCGCCAGGCCGGCCTGGCCAGGCTGCGGCGAATGGCGGACATTACGGCCGAGATGGGCGGCAAGGTCATGGCCGGGCCGCTCTACGCGCCCGTGCGCCAGCTTACCGGACGGGCCAGGACCGACGATGAGTTCAAGTGGTGCGTCGAGGGCCTTGCCGCCGCGGCGGAACACGCAGGCGGCGCCGGCGTGATGTTGGCCATCGAGCCTCTCAACCGCTTCGAGACGCACGTGCTCAACACCGCCGACGACGCGGCCGCGATGGTCCGCGCCGTCGGCAGCGACCACCTGAAGGTCCAGTTGGACACGTTCCACGGCAACATCGAGGAGAAGGACACCGCCGCCGCCATCCGCCGGACGGGGGAACTGCTGGGGCATTTCCACGCCTCGGAGTCCGACCGCGGCGAGCTCGGCACGGGACAGGTCCGCTGGAAGAAAGTCTTCACGGCCCTCAAGGACATCCGCTACGACGGCTGGGTCACCATCGAGAGTTTCGCCACGGGCATCGTGGACCTCTGTGCGGCCGCGTGCATTTGGCGGCCGATCTACGAATCCGCCGACCAACTGGCGGTCAAAGGGCTGGCGTTCCTCAAACGCCATGCCGCGAAAGCGTAGGGACTCGGTATCCGTACGAAAACACCGCCAAACCGCTCCAAATGAGCGCAAAAACCACTCCCTGCGCGTGTTATAGACTACCGCCAAGGGTCCAAATAGGGCTCCAAACCCCTCCAAACACCCTCCAAAACGCATGGCCGCACCACCGAAACCCATCGGAAACCCTTCCAAGACCACCCGAAACCACTCCAAACACCGTCCAAAACCATCCGAAACCACTCCGAAACTACTCCGAAACTACCCCGCAACCCATCGGAACCACTCCGAAAGCGCTCCGAAAGCGCCCTCCCTTGAGGGTCTGTCGTTTAGTCCCAAAGCCTCCTCGGGGAGAAATCAAAATAATGACTTACGTCACCAACAATCGCCATAAGTCCTTAATATTCATTTTTCGGCCGATTAAACCGGCAGACCCTTGACGGGAGAGGTCGGCCCGCGAGGGCCAGATGAGCGGGTGTGAACAACCGAAAACTCAAATCCCTTACCCTTGCCGCCGGGCAGACCGGCGCGGTACACTCCCGCCTATGCCAAAGCCGGTGGGGAAATCGCCCTCGTCGCGGCCCCCCCGTAAGGGGCCCCAAGGCCGGCCGGAGGCTGAAAATGCACGACAAGGGCAAGACGCCACGGAAGGGCCGCAATTCAGAATGCCTACGCTGAACTGGATAGGTAAGGACGCCGTTATAGACCACCACCGCCAGGTTCCCTACCACCTCCTGCGGTGCGACGAGAAGCTCTCCGTCGGCGAAAGCGGCAGCGGAAACCTCCTCGTCCAGGGCGACAACCTCCTGGCCCTCAAGGCCCTGTTGCCCTACTACGCCGGCCAGGTCAAGTGCATCTACATCGACCCGCCCTACAACACCGGCAACGAGAACTGGGTCTACAACGACAACGTCAACAGCCCGGAAATCAAGAAATGGCTAGGCCAGGTCGTCGGTGGCGAGACTGAAGCGCGAGGGCGTCACGTTCAAGCAGGTGCCGTATGAGATAAAGGTGAGTTGAGGAGAACCAGATATGGGCGAAAAAGTACCTTGCGCATTCTGCGGAGAAGAATGTG
The DNA here is from genome assembly GCA_964605095.1 of uncultured Planctomycetaceae bacterium. Lineage (GTDB taxonomy): Bacteria > Planctomycetota > Phycisphaerae > SM23-33 > SM23-33 > JAUWQU01. The sequence continues at coordinate 15,073 of CAZSBS010000069.1, forward strand.
GCCATCTTTCGGCATGGGGCACTCCTAAGGGAAATGTCTTAGTAGTCCCACGGTATGATTGCCCGGGATGCGGTCAGTACGTGTTGGGGCGAGACCTATGGGCTAATTCGGCTGCGACAAGCGCTGACGACAGATTCAAGATTGCCTGTCTCGTAAGAGAGAAACAACTGCCTCACGACCATGCCATGTACGGCATCTTCGAAGACGATTACAAGGAAGACGAATACAACGTTGAGAGTCAACTGAAGGCATGGTGGAGGATCAGTGATCTGCTCGCGGAGTTCCCCAAGCCAACAGAGATTCTTGATCGCTCTTTGTGCAATCTTCGGCGACTGGTAGAGCACCCTATGGAGCCGATAGAGGTCTCTTGGGATGACCTGTCCTACTTGATGTTCTGCCCCAAGCAGTGGGTCAGCAGCCAGTACGACGCCATGAAGAAAACGGCTCTGGTGCGGGATGTTGCCACCGGCTTTGAAGGGGCCAGTTTCACCATAGCGCCAGACGGGTGGGCGCGGCTGGATGAGCTCGCGAAGAAGCGGGCCGAATCCAAACAAGCTTTCGTCGCCATGTGGTTCGCGGATGAAATGGCCGAGGTTTACGACAAGGGCATCAAGCCGGCCATCGAAGATGCCGGATTCGACACACGGCAGATGGCGTTCATCCAGCACAACGACGACATTTGCGACGTGATCGTGGCCGAGATTCGCAAGAGTCGGTTCATCGTGGCGGACTTCAGCGCCGGCAAGTGTGCCAAGTGCGGGGAGGAATGCGAGCATTCGAAGGACTGCAAGGACAAGGTCCGGGCGCGGGGGGGCGTGTATTTCGAGGCCGGGTTCGCTATGGGGCTGGGCATTCCGGTGATTTGGACGGTGCGGAAGGAGCAGTTGGAGCAGATTCACTTTGACATTCGACAGTACAACTTCGTCGCGTATGGAGACGCGGAAGACCTGAGAGTGCAGTTGAAGAACCGAATCGGCGCGACGATTCAATGAGCGTACAAACGCGACAAAGAGCGGAGCCTGGGAGTGATGGGAAGCAGCGAGAGCATTGGAGATTTGAGATTCAAGATTTAAGATTCAAGATTTAAGATTCAAGACGGCGCGACGGGCGGCTGGAGCGGAGCCTGGGAGTGCAGTCGAAGAACCGAATCGGCGCGACGATTCAATGAGCGTACAAACGCGACAAAGAGCGGAGCCTGGGAGTGATGGGAAGCAGCGAGAGCATTGGAGATTTGAGATTTAAGATTCAAGATTTAAGATTTAAGACGGCGCGACGGGCGGCCGGAGCGGAGCCTGGGAGTGATGGGAAGCAGCGAGAGGATTTGAGATTTGAGATTTGAGATTCAAGATTTAAGATTTAAGACGGCGCGACGGGCGGCTGGAGCGGAGCCTGGGAGTGATGGGAAGCAGCGAGAGCATTGGAGATTGGAGATTTGAGATTCAAGATTTAAGATTCAAGATTTAAGATTCAAGATTCAAGATTCAAGATTTAAGATTCAAGATTCAAGATTCAAGATTCAAGACGGCGCGACGGGCGGCATTTGGGATTGGGGATTTGAGGTTTCAGAGACAAAAGGACAGGGCGATGAAGTACAGCCGCTTTGAGGAACTACCGGTCTGGCAGGCGGGCATGGTGCTGGCCGAGCGAATCTTCGCCGTGACCGCGAACAAGGCGTTCGCCGGTCAAGGCGACCTTGCCAACCAGCTTCAGCGGGCGGGGTTGTCGGTGTGCAACAACGTGGCCGAGGGCTTCGAGCGCGGGAGCACGAGTGAGTTGCTGGCGTTTTTGTACTATGCCCGCGGCTCGGCCGGGGAGGTCCGGTCCATGCTGATTCTGTGCGAGAGGATGGCGAGGTTCGCCCATCTCAAATCTGAGATTTCAGATCTCAAATGCCTTGCCGAATCCGTATCCCGCCAGATTCGCGCCTGGGCCGGCCAGCTTCAGGACAGTCCGATCAAAGGTCAGCGCCACCTGAACCAGGACGTGCGGGATCGGCAGGAAGGCCAAACCCGGCGCGAGAGTTTCGACAAGTTCCTGACCGATACGATTCGACAAGGCAGGCAGGGTGCGCAGGTTCCTCCGGCGGCGGAGCTTCATACGGAAGAGGCCGGTGAATCGGACGAATCCTCAACAGGGTGAGCGATATGTTCCAACTCAAAGAATACCAGCGGCGATGCCTGGACGAGCTGGCGGGATACTTCCGGCGGATCGTCGCTCTTCAGGGCGTGACGGATGTGCCGGAGAAGCTGGCGTTTGAGGAAAACCCCAAGCGGTCACCGTACCAGCCGGTGAAGGAACTTCCCGGCCTGCCGTATGTCTGCCTTCGCGTGCCGACCGGCGGCGGAAAGACCGTCATGGCCAGCCATGCCGTTGGCGTCGCCTGCAAGCAGTACATGCATCGGGAGCGGTGTTTGGTGTTCTGGTTGGCACCCACCACGCAGATCGTTGACCAGACCGTCAAGGCATTGAAGGACAAGCGGCACCCGTATCGACAGGCGATGGATGCCGATTTCGGCGGGCGCGTGACGATCATGGAACTTTCGGCCGCCATTACGTCGCTCAAGCCGGGGGACCTGACGGCCGACACGGTGGTGATCGTCTCGACGATCCAGGCCCCGCGAGTCGGCAATAAGGAAGGCCGGAAGGTATACACCGAGGACAACGGGTAGCTGAGCGGGTGCGATTCGCTCCTTACGGAGGATGAGTTCCGCCTCGACACCGGGCCGCAGACCGGAGCGGAAATCGACGTCGAGAAGGGCAAGATCGGCTGGCGTAGCTTCACGGACGACCTCCATCGGCAGCTATCGCTTCTGGATACCCACGCGCCCAGAACGCGGGCTGAGCTTGCGCTTTGGCTGGATCGAAACATCTATCACCCGGACGTTACGCCCACCGAAGCGGGACTCTACATGATGAAGGCCGTGGGCGATCTGATGAGCAAGCGGAATCTTCCGCTTGAGCAGCTTGCAGCCAACCGATTCCGCCTGCGAGATGCATTTGCGCGAAGGATACAGGCGCTCGGCAGGGGCGCGTACTCGGCCGCCTACGACCAGTTCCTTCTGCCCGGCTGCAAGACGCCGCTGGATGTGAGTCCGGAGGCTTGTTTCAGCTTCCCGTTGAACCAGTATCCCGCGCCCGCGGTGTACGATGGGCCGATCCGGTTCAACAAGCACTATTACGAGTTGCCGGGCGACATGAACGGGGAGGAGGCCGAGTGCGCCGCCTTTATCGACTCGCTGCCGGAAGTCGAGTATTGGGTGCGCAATCTGCAACGTGACCAGTTCGCCTTCTGGCTTCAAACGCGGACGGACAAGTTCTACCCTGACTTTGTGGCCAAGCTAAGGGATGGGCGGTTCCTGGCGGTCGAGTTCAAGGGCGCCCATCTTGAATCGGGCTCTGACGCGGCCGAGAAGGATGCCCTCGGGCGCCTCTGGGAAGCGCGCAGCAAGGGGCTGTGCGTGTTTCGGACGGTGGGCAAGAAGGACATGCAGTCGCGCATCAGGGAAGCGGTCGCCGGCCGACCAAAGGCCGGTAAGTCAACAACCTGCCTGTTTGATGAATAGGCGTGCCGGGAACGCCTGGGGCCAGTGGGCTCAGGAGCCTTCTTCTCCTGTCAGAGTCAGCCTGCCCCGTCGGGGCCTGCGCCGAGAGATGCCTCCTCTCATGGCTGACACGCCAATGGCCCTGTGCGGCTCCCCTTGGCGGCCCTTGTTTTATGTCCCGGCTACGCCTTCGGCTGCGTCGTGGCAAGCCGCACTTGCCGTGAGTTTCAGTTCGTAGTGTCGCCTGCCGGCAGGTTCTTCAAGTCCAACGGACCCCGTTGGGGAAGCCCCTGACGGGGCCGCTACAAACGCGCCTACTCGTGCCGCAAACCGGCAAGTCTCTCCCGGGTTTCCAGAAATGTCCCTCACGCTTGCAAACTTGTCCATTGCCCGCGTCGGGCGGCGCGTGTAGACTTTTACTTCGCGTGCCGCGTGTCGGATCTGCGCGGGCGCAAGCCGACGGCGGCTGGCGGTCGCGAGCGGTTCGGCGGTATCGCTTGAGCGAACTGGTCGCTGTTGTTTGCCATAACAATTCGCTATGAAAGGTCTGAACATGAGCGCAAAGGCGGTAGCACAGAGGGCGTTGAACCAGGGCGAGGGGATAGTCCGGCTGGCGCCGG
>CAZSBS010000070.1:0-18436 GCA_964605095.1 uncultured Planctomycetaceae bacterium
CCATCTCGACGCGGGCGAGGTTGTCGGCGGCTCGCTGGCGCCTGGTGGCGGCGGGTGCGCCTCGCATTCGCGGCCCGAACTCCACGTTCTGCCGGACGGTCATGTGAGGCCAGAGCGCGTAATTCTGGAAGACCATCGCGGTGTTCCGCTGCTCGACGGCAAGGCTCGTCACGTCGCGGTCGCCGAGCCAGACCTGGCCCGATGTGGGGGCGGTCAGGCCCGCGATGATGCGAAGGAGTGTCGTCTTTCCGCAGCCGCTGGGGCCCAGCAGGAAGAAGAACTCGCCCGGCTCGATAGTCAGGCTGACGTGGTCGACGGCGATGGCCGCCGTCGCGCGCGGCCCGCTGCGGAAGACCTTGACGATGTTTTCAAGGCGGATGCGTTTCATGTTGCGGCCACCGATTTCCACAGCCCCGATGGGGCGAGAGAGTTTAGCCGGGGGCGTAAGCCCCCGGACAGTCGTCTACAATAAATGAGCCCCGAAGGGGCGACAGAAAAACTCCCGCTCTGCCGATGGCGCTTTTCTGTCGCCCCGTCGGGGCTCTCTGTCTTATGGCCTGCCTTCCGGGGGCTTACGCCCCCGGCTAAAGACTGCCGGCCCTTCGGGCCTGCCAAGCCGGTTCTTTGGGCTTGCCAAGCCAGTTCTTGTCGGTCTGTCCACGTGTCTCGCATTCAATAACCTCGGTGATTGAGATCACGCCCTGAATATCGCTCCCAGCCTTTTGCCCATCAGCGCGCCGGCGATGGCGAACGTGCCGCCCAGCAGGATCATTCCGTAGACGCCCAGCGACGATGCGATCGCCGCGGCGTCCACGTTGCCGGAGGACATCTGCTTGTAGATTTCCTTCGTGATCGGGTAGTGATTCTCGAGCTGGGCGAGGATCAGCGAGTCGCTGACCTCCAGCATCGCAAACGCGAACGTCAGCACGCCGGCGGCGATTATGTTCGCCGCGATCAGCGGGACCGTGATGCGGAATATCACGCCCGCCCGCGAGGCGCCGAGGTTTCTGGCGGCCTCCTCCATGGCCTCGGGCACCTGCTGAAGCCCGGCTGAGACGCCGCGAACGACGAACGGCAGCCGGCGGACGGAGTACGCCACCACCAGGATGATGAACGGGTTACGCATCGGCCCGATGGCCTCCAGTGGGCTGCCCTTGACGGTGACTGCGACATACCCGGCCGCGAGGATCAGGCCCGGCACCGCTAGCGGCAACATGCAGAGCCCGTCGAGGAAAGTCCGCCCGCGGATTTTCGACCGGACCATCAGCCAGGCGGCGACACAACCGATTGCGATGTCGATGAGCGTCGATGTGCCCGCGTACATGAGGCTGTTGAGGATGGACCTGTACGTGGCGGGGCGGGTGATGACGAAGCGGAGGTACTCGGTGGTGAAGATGCTGGGGACGACCGTGTTTACCCATCGCTTGGACAGGGCCGTAAGGACCACTCCGATGTGCGGCGTAAGTGCCAGGAAGATCACCGTGCCGAACAGCGCCCATGCCGCCAGCGTGCCGGCAGGCCCCAGGCGCCGCGTCTCCTCGGCGATGGACGCCTTGGTCGCCTCGGCCGAGGAACTGCGTCCGAAGACGAACTTGCCCAGCACGTACGCCCCGACCGCGGTGGCCAGGAGTATGAACACCAGGCTGTATGTCAGCGGGCTGACGTCCGCCTGGCCGAGGCGCTGGAATAGCGTGACGGGCAGGACCTCGTCGAAGCCGACGATAAGCGGCGTGCCGATGTCGGTGAACGCCCAGATGAACACGATGGTCCCGCCGGCGAAGAGCCCGGGGCGGATCAGCGGCAGCGTGATTTTCCAGAACGCCCGCAGCGGCCCAGCGCCGAGGTTGCGGGCGGCCTGGGTCGAGGCGGGGTCCACGTTGGCCAGGGCGGCTGAGGCGTTGAGGTAGAGGATCGGAAACAGGTGCAGCACCTGGAGGACGACGACGGCGGCAAAACCCGAGCCGAGCCAGTCGGGCCAGTCCTGGAAGTGTGGGCCGAGGATGCCGATGTCCAGCAGGATGCGGTTCAGCACGCCGCCCTGTGCGAGGATTCGCCGCATGGAAAGTGCGCCGACGAACGGCGGGAGGATCAGCGGCACCAGCAGCATGGCGCTGAGGATGCCCGCGCCGCGGAATGTGTATCGCGTGCGGATGACCGCCAGCGGGATTGCCACGAACATGCAGGCGAGCGTCGTCGCCGCCGCCAGTGCCAGGCCGTTGACGAGTTGGCCCAGGAGGATGCGGTTTGTCAACGCGTGCTTCAGCCAGTAAAGGCTTGGGCTGCCCTCGTGGGCGAACCCGCCGGCGATCACGACGGCGATCGGCAGCACCAGCGCCGCCAGCAGCAGCAACGTAATGCCGCCGCCGAGCGCGTTTGGAAAGAGGGGATTAACCGCAGACCCACGGTCCCTTCGGGAGGCGCAGAGGCTCAGAGAGGAGGGCTTATTGCGATCTGTCTCTCTGTGTTTCTTCATTTGAATCTTCGACCTCTGCACCCATTTCGCAAACAGCACCCAGGGATTGCTACCTGCCCCCAAGGGGTCCCTGGGCTTCCGCGTCTCTTTCTTCTTCCCTCAGCGTTCTCCGCTGACGACCTTTCTGTACTTGTCTCGGAAGAACTGCTGCCACTGACTTGTGATCTTCTCGGCCTGGTCCTTGTCGCGGAGCTTCTTGTTCATGTCGGCGACGGCCTGGGATGTCGCTACGTTGTCCGGCAGGCGGTTGAACTCGGCCAGGCGCGACGGCTCGAAGTTGGTCTCGATGAGTTTCTTCCTGGCGGCCTGGAGATACGGCAGGTTATCGATCGCCGCGGCCCGGACGAGGTTGCGCATCGGGCCGAAGCTTTCGTTAAGCATCTTCGTGTCGAGGGTCATCCCGCTGCCGGAATCGTAGGGGTTGATTGTCCATGGCGAGAACCTGCCGGCGTAGATGCCATATACGTCCGTGCGGATGGGTTGTCGCCCCAGGGCGTTGCGGACCGGGCCTTCGGGGTCGCCGACCTTGAGCGCCCAGAGGGCCTGGCCTTCTTTGGAGAGCACGAAGTCCACGAACGCCTGTGCGAGGCCGGGGTGCGGCGGGTTCTTCAGGATGGCGATGGGGTCCGGGGAGAATGCGGTCTGTCCCTTGGGGCTGACGTAGACGAGCATGTCCGGCGCCTCAGCCACGCGGGTTGTGCCGTAGAAGTCGATGCATGCGGCTATGGGGGCCTCTCCCATGGCCGGGCCGTTGGCGGCGGCGCCGGCGCTGTCGACGAAACGTTTGGCATTGCCGAGCACCGCCAGCAGCTTGGCCCAGCCTTGCGGCCAGGTCGGCTCGGACTGGACGATCATTACGTACACCAGGGCGGCCGAGCCGGACTGCATGGGGTCGGCCAGGCAGATCAGGTCGAAGCAGCCGGGCCCCGCCAGGTCGTCCCAGTTCGCCGGAGGCTTGGCGCCCGATCTCTCGAGTAGTTGACGGTTGTAGAGGAAGCCGACTCCGCTGACGGCTGAGCCGCACCAGAGGTTGTTGGGATCCCGCATTTGAACGCCGCCGAACGTTGCGGGTATGGTCGAGAGCGTCTCTGCCGGCAGGAGCATCCGCGAAAGCAGGCCCTCTTTCGCGAGCTTCTGGTACTCGACCTGCCCGCCTCCCCAGACGACGTCGATCTCGGCGGTGTCCGCGTGATCGTAGACGTTCCGCAGGTACCTGACGATTCCCGTGCTGCCGCTGCCCACGTCGCGCGATTCTACGGTCACGCGCCGGCCTTGCGAAAGGGCGTAATCGACCACGAACGCCCACGTGAACTCGCTGATAATGGACTCGTTGTTCGGGCTGATGAGGACGAGCTTACGGGTTGGCAGTTCGTCGAGGCGCTTGTGCCACTTGCTGACGATCTCGGCCTGGACGGCGTCGGTAGCGCGCGGATTTCGCGACGAGCCCTGCTGTCCGCCGCACCCGGCCGTCGCGGCCAGCGCGAGCAGACAAACCGCCCACGGGCGAGCGGCCCTAATCGTCAACATGCGTGTGTCGGCACTTGGCACCATATGCCGAGCGATTGTTCCCGCCGCCGTCGCCAAACGCAAGGGGGTTCCGGTGGTCGGCTCGATGCGTAACAGAGGCTTAGCCGATCTGCTCGCGCAGCCAGGTGATGCTTGCCTGGAGGTTCTCGTCGGTGCCCAGGCACTCGACGCTGAGGACGCCGTCCCAGTTAGCCTGCTTGAGCAGCTTGATGCACTCGACGATGTTGCCGGCGTTGACGCCCTGGCCGATGGGCGACTCGCTCATGGCGATGCCCGTCTCCTCGCCCCGCATGGCGGCCGCCATCGAGGCGCTTACGTCCTTGACGTGCATATAGCCGAGCTTCGGCAGGAACCGCTTGAGGAAGTCCACCGGGTTGCCGCCGGCGATAAAGGTGTTGCCCGTGTCCAGGTTGAGCCGCAGCCACGGCGAGTCGAAGAAGTTCAGCATGCTGTCGAGGATTTCCGGGTCGTTGGTGTACGGCCCGTGCGTCTCGATGTTCACCGTCACCTGGTAGTCCTCGGCCCACTCGATGATCTGGCGGAAGTTCTCCTTGGTGATGGCGAGGATTTCCTTGTCGGTGTAGCCCTCGGGTTTGGATTGCCCGTCGGTGGTGTCCACGCACGCACAGCCGATGGCAGAGGCGAACTGGATCGCGCGCTGCACGTACCGCACGCCGAAAGTGGCGCCCAGCGGGCCGGTGATAGGATAGGCGGCGTCGATCTGGGACGTCTCCAGGCCGTTGGCCTCGAGGTACCGCCGCAGGCGGATCGGGTTGGAGTCCAGCGAAACCGCCGGGCTGTAGCCCAGCCCCTGGACGAAGTCCTGCCCGTCGACCACTCCAAACTCGATGTATTCCAGCCCGAATTTCCTGGCCGCCGCGACGGCGCTGGCCAGCGAACCGCTCAGGCACCGCCAGTTGTCCGTATGCATGCTCAGCTTGATCATCCGCGTTCTCCTTTGCGAACCAATGTTAACAATGCTAACGCTCGGGCTACTTGCCCGCCAGCGCCAGGGCGACCTTTGCCACTCGCAGGCCGAGGTTCCTTGAGTTGGACATGCTGTCCTTGTCGTCGCTCTTGGCCCAGACGACGGCGCCGAAACGCGACGTGGGCCTGCCTGCGCCGACGACGATCATGTCGTGGCAGAATAGGGCATCCTGCACGGAGCGGATGGTCACTTCCTGCCCGCCGTTGCGGGTGCCGCCGCAGGCGAGGACTCCGGCGACCTTGTCGGCCAGGGCGAAGTCCTTGCGGAACGCCATCCAGCGGTCCATGAACGCCTTGCAAAGATAGCTCATACCGCTGAAGTACACCGGCGTGCCGATGATGATCCCGCGCACGGCCGGGTCGGTCAGTTTGGCGGCCACGGCAGGGAAGTCGTCCTTCTGGCCGGGGGCGAGCGGCAATCCCACGGCCAGCCCGCCGTCGATGGCCAGACCGGCCAGTTCGACAAGCTCGACGGCCACCCTCGGCCCGGCCTCCTTCGCGCCGTCAAGGGCCGCCTGGAGTGCCGTCGCGGTGGACTTGCCCTTGTGCGGGCTGCATGAGACCGCGATGATCTTCACCGTGTCGGCGGGTTTTGGCATTGGCTTGTCCGCATCCGTGCCGGCCTGTGCGGCGCCAGCGGACTGGGTGTACCCGACTGTCCCGGCAGCTATCGTCACGGCCGCGGCTGTGATGAACTCGCGTCGCGTCTGGTCGCTTTCCATTTTGATTCTCCCGTGTTTGAGATATTGACGTACCGTAAGGTGAAACCCCGCCGGGGCTCGACGGGTCCGCCCCAAGACCTTCTTCTCACATTTCGACATTGCGGCCGGCAAGTCCCGCTCGGCCTGCCTAGGATGAAGCATCGCCGCCGGGGCCGGCAGTGTTGCCGGAGCCGCACCGGAAATGGCTCGGATTGTGCGTAAAGGCTCCTGACGCCCGGATGATGGCATCCGCCAGTCGGACACGAGGCTTGCACGGGCAAGCCCGGCCGGGTAAAGTCCCGATGTTGAGAACCGCAGCCCGCACGCCGCGGCGAACCACTCGCGCGGGTGGCAAGTTGCAGTAGGAGATACACCGGATGAGTATGCGAGCAATTGCAGGGATCGGCTTGGCTGCGGCGGCCTTGGTCGTACTGGCGGGGGGGTGCGCCGGCGACAAGGTTACACGAATCGCCGATGAGGCAGCCTTCCAGCAGGTAGTCGTTGATGCCGACCAGCCTGTGCTGGTGGACTTCTACAAGGGCGGCTGCGCCACTTGTATTCCGCTCGACGGAGTCATGGACCAGTTGGTCGAGGATTACAAAGGCCGGGCTGTCATTGCTAAGTTCGAGACGATGACGGCGTTTTTCGGTATTCCTTCCCGGCAGCTCAAAGAGAAGTACGACATCGTCTTTTTCCCGACGGCGATCCTGTTCGTCAACGGCCAGGAGAAGAAGCGATGGATAATTCGTTACGGCATAAACGGTTATCGTAAGGAGCTGGACCAGCACGTCCCCGCCGCGACCACCCAGACGGCTGCGGCGAAAGCTGGACAATTCGCGGAAAAAGAGTAAGATTTTTGATGGATTGCGTGCCCATGGAAGATACACTATGGTCATGCGCTTTACGGAGTTTTGTTCGGGAGACCCCGCTGTCGGAGCGTTGCTCGCTCCGAACAGGTGGGGAAGGCTGGAGCGGAAGGGAGTGTCAGGCAAATGAAAAGTGACAACCTGGGCATTTGCAACGATTGTAGCGCGGTAGTGCCTGCGAAGTTTGAGACTCGTGACGGGCAGATATGGATCGTCAAGGAATGCCCCAAGTGCGGGATCACCGACTCTCTTGTAAGCACGGATGCGAAGGCCTGGCAGGCCAAGCGGGACATGTCACAGTACGTCGTGACCGACAAGGCCACCTGCAACATGAAATGTGACAAGTGCCAGCGGGACCACCACCCCAACATGGTTTTTCTGGACGTCACCAATCGCTGCAACATGAATTGCCCGATCTGCATCGCCACCATTCGCGACATGGGCTTCGACTTCAACCCGCCGATGGAGTACTTCGAGAAGATATTCGAGGCCCTCGGCAAGATGGACCCAAAACCCGTGGTTATGCTCTTCGGTGGCGAGCCAACGGTCCGTGAGGACCTGATGGACATTATCGCCATCGCCCGTAAGAACGGCATGAGGCCTCACGTTACGACCAACGGCTTGCGCCTTGCCGACGAGGATTACTGCCGCATGCTCTGCGAGGCGCGCGTGCCGCTGCGGTTCGGCTTCGACGGGCGAAACGCCGACATCTACGAGAAGCTCCGCGGCAACCGCCCGGCCTATGCCAAGAAGATGAAGGCCCTGGAGAATCTCAAGAAGTTCAGCCGGCGCAAGCACACGATCATCGGCTGCGCCGCCTGGGGTTTCAACGACCAGTACATGGCCGACATGTTCCAGTACCTCCACGAGAACCGCGACCTGATCTCCGACCTGGGCCTGATCCCGCTGACGGAGAACTGGGACCCCGGCGAGTTCAAGGTCCAGCGGCATACCACGATGGAAGATGTCGAGGAGATGGTCAACATAGCCATCGGCGGCGACGAGGTCGAGTTCATCCCAGCCGGGATGACCTACGCTATGAAGAAGCCGCGCTCGTTCTTCCGCAAGAACCCGCGGTCGGAAGTCCTCCTCTTGGCCGGCGTGCATCCCAACTGCGAGTCGATGACGCTGGTGATCTCCGACGGCAAGCGATTCCGCGGCATCAATCACTACCTCAAGAAGCCCTTCCAGCAGGTGGCCGCGGAGTTCGAGGCAATCTCCAAGCGTATCGAGCCGAAGCTCGACAAGCTCGACCCGAAGAAGTTCCTCCAGCGCCACTGGGGCCGGCTTATCATCATCAATGCCGTCGCGCCGTGGGCGCTCAGGACCGTCCGCATAAGCAGGCTGGGCGGCGGCAAGCCGCTCCGCTCGCTGTTCGGGCTGCTCTGGCGGAAGATATCCAAGCCCAAGAGCGAGCACGGCGACTTCAAGGCCCGCCGGCCTCGGGCCGTCATGCGCGTGGCCATGCTGCCGTTCGAGGAGCAGCATTCGATCGACGGCGCTCGCTTGGAAAACTGCAAGGCCGCCTTCGCCTACGTGGACACGCTCGACGGCAAGGTGAAATACTTCCCGGCCTGTAGTTGGTACCCGTACCGCAACCCGATCATGAAGATGATTTCGGACAAGTACGGAACCGTGAAGTACGGCAGGCAGATCGCCGAGAACCCCACGACCGACAAGCAGGCCCCGCCAAAGGCCACCCAGGCGACGCCGGTGTGATGAGGCTGCGCCGCGATGCGGCGGGATGACAACTGATGGATTTGCCCACAGGGCCGCCGGGTGAAACCGACGGCCCTGTTTGTCCTATTCATTGTGGGACTGCCGCACCCCTGGGTCCCATAGGTCCTATACGACCTATGCGGGGGAACAGGGAAAGCAGGGGCATTGACTGCGCAAGCGACGGCAGGTACCATTCTGTTCATCATGGAAACTAAAGGGGCACAAATCCCAACCGCCCGCCGCACAGGCTTTGCCCGGTTGTCGCTCATGCCGATTCTTGTGCGGCAGCGATTGCGGATCGCGATATTATCTATCGCAGCCGTTGCGGCGTTGGCCCTTCCAGGCTGCGCCACCCAGGATCCGACGACATTGATCGGCCCGTGCCGGGGAGAGCGGTTCCAGGAGTGCCCCATCAGCCTGGGCGAGTACAAGCCTGTCCAGCAGCGCCTGGGCCGGCAAGACCCCGAGCTTGCGGTGGCGGTGGCGATCTCCGGCGGGGGGCACCGGGCGGGCAACTTCGGCATCGGCGTGCTGCTGGGGTTGGAGGAGCTGAGACGCCCATCCAAGGCCGGCGGTGCGAGTGACAACAGCAACGGCGGCGCAAACGGGTTGACCGAGATCGACTACCTCTCGACCGTTTCCGGCGGCGGGCTATGCGCAGCCGCGTATGTCTCCAGCCTCCGCGACTACCAACTGTTTGGCGGCTCGCCGGATGGTTACTCGCTGGCTGGGGCGCTGGCCGGCAAAGGCGACAAGACGCCGCTGGCTGAGCAGGCGACGGACCCCGACCTGAGGGCGAACCTTCAGTATAACTATGTCGACGAGATCATCCGCGGCGCGCTTACGATAGTGACCGCCTGGCGGTGCCACCGGGGCGACTTCCTCGAAAACTCATTCGACGACCGCATCCTCGGCCGGCTGTGGCGGACAAGGAAGTTGGGCGCGTCAAGGCCGCCCGGCCCCGCCGGCGCCACGCGGGACGCCAGCCTGCGGCTATCGGACGTGTTCGTCCCGCTGGAAGATGCAAACCGGCCGGTGCGCCTGCCCTATTGGGCCGCCAACGCCGCCACGTATGAGAACGCGGCCATCTTCCCGTTCACGCCGGAACACCTCCGGCTGTACGACATCCGCGGCTACACGCACCGGCTGATGCTGGTCCGCCGCGACGACGACGCCAACGCCGGTGCCGGCGAGAAGGCATTCGCCTACGAGGCCCCGCTGGCCGTCGGGCTTACAGCCAGCGGGACGTTCCCCGTGCTTATCCCAGCCTGCACGCTACAGAGCGGCATGGACCCAGCCAACCCGTACCTGCACCTCGTCGATGGCGGACTGGCCGACACCTTCGGCACCATGACCGCCATCCGAATGCTCAGGCAGGACAAGGCGCCGCGAAAAGTGCTGATCGTCATCGACGCCTTCAACGGCCCGCTTACGCCGTTTTCCAAGTACGACAACGCCCCGGCCGCAATCGCCACGGCCTTCCGCATGGCCACCGCGTTTCTTGACGCGTGGCGTGCCCGCTACCGCGAGGTCATCACCGGTCTGTGCTCGTCGCGAAACCCGCCGACGGACATCCGCGTGATCTTCCTGAGCTTCGACGATCTTCTTGAATGCAAGGACATCAAGCCGCTGGAACCGTTCGGCTTCGGCCCTGACGACCTCGCCGCCCTCCGCCGCCTGCGCCTGGCCTCGGCCAAGGAGCAATCACCCTTCGTCCTGGCCCGCGACGTGCTCACCTGGTACAGCCTCTCGCCGCCCGAGCAAAAACTCCTCTTCGCCGTCGGCCGGTACCTTGTGGACAAGAAGAAGGACGAGATCCGCCAGGCCATGGGGTGGTCAGAGATGACGGGGCGGTGAGCTGCGATTTGGCTCATCGCCGGACGATCACAATAATCCTTGCCTGCCGGACGTCCGATACGTATAATGTATAGCCGTGAATACGTATGGGAGAGCCGACCATGACCAAGTTGACTTTGAGCATCGATGAGGCAGTTGTTGAGAAGGCCAAGCAGATTGCCGACGCCAACAATACCAGCGTTTCGGCCATGTTCAGCCGGTTCGTGCAGTCGATGGCTGCCGGCGGGGCGGGGCCGGCCAGGCCCGGCCCGCTTACGCGGAAGCTCAGCGGAATAGTGAACCTGCCGCCGGACAAGGACTACAAGGAACTGCTCGCCGAGGCCCTTGAGGACAAGTACGGGGTCGCCAAGTGAAAGTGTTCGTCGATACCAATATCCTGCTGGACGTGCTCGGCCGGCGGGAGCCTTTCTACGCGGACTCGGCGCAGGTGTGGACTCTCGCCGAGACCGGCCAGGTCGAGGGCTTCGCATCCACGCTCAGTTTGCCGAACCTCTTCTACGTGCTGCGCCGGGCCAGCGGCGCCAAGGCCGCCCGCAAGGCGGTTGGCATGCTGCGGGACATTTTCAGCCTCGTGCCCCTGGACGTGCAGATCACCAACCAGGCCATTGACGCCGACATCCAGGACTTCGAGGATGGCATCCAGTTCTTCAGCGCCCTGCGCTGCGGGGCAGCCGCGTTGGTCACGCGTAATACCAAGGACTTCCCCGGCGGGGACGTTGCGATCCAAACCCCGGCCGAGTTCCTGGCCACGCATTTCGGGCAATAGGACAACAGAAGATACCCGCCCGGACACCCCCACCCGGCCCTGAAGGGCTGTCAAAAACCTCTCCCTCAAGGGAGAGGGGTTTAAGGCGAGACCGGCTGCCCGCTCCCCTGCTCGCTGAAGCGAGCAGGCCTCGGGGATAGAACCACGCGTTTGTGGTCTGTTGTTTTTCCGTGTTCCGGGTTCCGCCTTTTGCTTCTCAGGCGGCCCCGACGGGTTCGGCGTCGCTGGTGATGTATCGTTCGGCGTCCTCGAAGCGGACGGAGATGCGAGTTGAGACGCCGGGCTCCTGCATCGTCACGCCGTAGAGCACGTCGGCCGTCGACATCGTGCGCTTGGCGTGGGAGATTACGAGGAACTGGCTGGTGCTGACGAACTCGCCGATGAGCTTGGCGAAGCGTTCGGTGTTCTGCTCGTCCAGGGCGGCGTCCACCTCGTCGAGCAGGCAGAAGGGGCTTGGGCGGCACTTGAAGATGCTGAACATCAGCGACAGGGCGGTCATGGTCTTCTCGCCGCCGGACAGCAGGGTCAGCGTTCGGGTCTCCTTGCCCGGTGGGCGGGCGATGATCTCGATGCCGCTTTCCAGCACGTCCTCGGGATTGATCAACTGGATGTCGGCCTTGCCGCCGCCGAAAAGCTTGCGGAACAGGACCTGGAAGTGGCCGCGGACTTCCTCGAAGGTCTTGAGGAACATCTCCCGGCTTTCCCGGTTGATCCGCTGGATGAGGTTCTGGAGCTGGTGGTGCGAGTCGTTGATGTCCTTGATCTGTCCGCCAAGGAACTCGTGGCGCTTCTCCAGCTCATCCTGCTCGCTGATGGCGTCGAGGTTGACGTTGCCCAGCCGCTCGATTTTCGCCCGCAGTTCGCGGATCTCGCTGTCCACCGCCTGCCAGTCGCGTTGGTCGTCGTGCTGGTAGTTCTGCGACAGCACGAGCAGGTTCATGCCCATCTCCTCGGCGGCTCGGGAGATGAGGTTCTCGATCCTCACGTCGATCTCGCCGAGTTCGATCTTGATCTGGTTGACCAGTTCCGCCACGGCGGCATGTTCCTTTCGGCGCTCGGCCAGGAGCGTCTTGATCTCGTCGAGCTTCTCGGTGAGCCCGAGGCGGGACTGCTCGACTTCGTCGAACTCCGTGCTGAGCGTCTGCTGCTCGGCGTAGAAGGCGTCGACCTGGCGGGCGGTTTGCTCGATGGCCTCGGCGGCGTCGTTTTTTCGCTGGCGGTCGAGTTCGATCTGCTTGCGGTCGTTGTCCAGGTCGTGCCGCATGGCCTCGGCGGCGCGTGCGGCGGCGTCCATTGCTTCGCGGGCGGAGCGTTTCTTTTCCTCGACGCCAGCCAGGGCGACCTTCATTTCCGTGAGTTGTTCCGTCACTTCCTGCTGTCGAAGGCGGGCATCCTCGATGTCCCGTTCCAGCCTGGCTGTGGCTTCCTGGCGGCGGCGGCTGAGGTCTTCGAGCTCCTCGGCCTTTTGGCGGGCGTCGTGCTCGGCCTGGACTGTCGATTCGATTTCGGCGGCGAGGTTTTCCAGGTCGCCGGCGATGATCGGCTGCTCGCGCCGTAGCGATTCGACCTGTTCGTCGAGTTGGGAAATACGGCTCTGGCACTGCACTCGCTGGGTGTTGGCCTCGTAGATGGCCGTGCGAAGGCCCTGCTGGAGCTCGTCGAGGTGCCGCATCTCGTTGCGGGCCGAGACGCAGCGGCCTTCGAGTTGTTCGATGAGTTCGTCGAGCCTGGCCTGGGCGGCCTGGAGTTCGGCCAGTTCGCTGCGGCGGGTGATGACTCCGGCGGCCCTGCCGGCGGCGCCGAATCGCACGCGCCCGTCGGCTTCGAGCACTTCGCCGCCGGCCGTGACGAAGCGGCAGCCCGCGCCGAGTTGCCCGGCTGCCTGTCGGGCGTCGTCGAGGGTTTCGACCGCCAGCGTTCGGCCGAGCAGTCGCCACATGAGCGGCGCTAGGTTGCAGTCGTAGCGGATGTAGTCGATGACTCGCCCGAGGACGGCGGGGCAGCGGTGAGCGTCGAGGTCTTCGCAAAGTGGCTGGAGCCTGTCGAGGCACAGGACCTCGACGGAGGAGTTTTTGCCGAGTATTTCTCGGAAGACGTGGGCCTCGGCGGCGAGTTTTTCGAACGAATCAGCCAGGAGCTGCTGATCGGCCCCGGCGAGTGCGGCCTCGACGAGCGCGGCCTGTGCCATGTCGGTCTCGATCATGTCGCCGAGCATTCCGCGGATGGATGTTACTTTTCCAGCCCGGCGTGCCTCGACGACTCGTCGGACGCCGGCCTGGACGCCTTCGAGGCGGTCCTGCATCTCGCGAAGTGCCTGGACGCGGCTCTGTATGCCGCTGCGTTTCTCGCGGGCGTCGGACAGGTCTTGGCGGAGTTGCTGTTCGCCGTCGTGTACTCGCCGCGAGGCCTCGCGTGTCTCGTCCAGCCGGCGGGTCGATTCGCCTAGGACTTCCATGACGTCCTGAAGCTTTGCGTTGACCTGGGCCTTCTCGGTGAGGGCGGTCGTCAGGGCATCCTCGATTTCGGCAGCCCGGCCGGTGAGGCGGTGCTGCTGGCCGTGGAGGTTTTCCCGGCGTATGCCCATGCCGTTGATCTCGTTGTGAAGCTGGGCGGTTCGGCGGAAGAGGTCGATGGTGCCGGCCTTCTCGTCCTCGAGTTGTGCCTGGAGTTGGGCTCGCTGGAGCTCGCCGGCGGCGCATAGCTCGCGCGTGGCCTTGTAGCGATCTTCCAGGTCGGTGCTGCTTTGCTGGAGTTGGCGGAGCTGGACTTCGCGCTGGGCCTGCTGGCTCAGGGCGGCCTCGATCTTGGCCTCGATTTCCTCGCCGCGACCAAGGGCCGAGAGGATCTGCTCGTCGAGTTCCTTGAGCCTGGCGGTCATCATGTCGCCTCGCTGCTGGCAGGTGGTGATCTGCCCGCCGAGCGAAGCGATCCGGCCTTGCAGGTCGCGCGCGGTGCGTTCGAGGTCGACGGCCTCGACCTCGCTGGCGCTTCTGGCGGCCTCGAGTTGGTCTATTCGGACCGTGACGGCCGAGAGGCTGTCCGTGGCCGCGTCGAGCCTGGCGGACAGATCGCCGCGGGTGGCGCTAAGGGTGTGGTATTGCGCCAGGAAGTGCAGCGACCGCATTTCCTTGAGTTGCTCGCAGTATGTCTGGTAGTTCCTGGCCTTGCCGGCCTGGTACTTGATGGAGCGGAGGCGTTTTTCGACTTCCTGGAGGATGTCGTTGAGTCGAAGGAGGTTTTGCTCGACTCGTTCGAGCTTGCGCATCGCCTCTTTCTTGCGGGCCTTGTACTTGCTGATTCCGGCGGCCTCGTCGAAGATCGAGCGTCGCTCGTCCTGGCTGGCCTGGAGGAAGACCTCGACCTTGCCCTGTTCGATGAGGCTGTAGGCGTCGATGCCCACGCCGGTGTCCATGAACATCTCCTTGATGTCCCTGAGCCGGCAGGGGGCCTTATTGATGAGGTACTCGCTGTGGCCCGAACGGTAGAGTCGGCGGGTGATACTGACGGTGTCGGTGGCGATGGACTGGCCGTCGTTCTTGAGGTCGATCTGGAGGACGCCATGGGTGTTGTCGAAGACCAGCGTCGCCTCGGCCATGCCGGATGGTTTGCGGGTGGCCGAACCGTTGAAGATGACGTCCATCATCTCCGTGCCGCGAAGGCTCTTTGCCGACTGCGAGCCAAGGACCCACTTGAAGGCGTCGACGACGTTGCTCTTACCGCAGCCGTTTGGGCCGACCACGCAGGTAACCCCGTCGTCGAACTCGAATTCGGTCCGGTCAGCGAAGCTCTTGAAACCGGAAACGATAAGTTTTTTGAGTTTCATGTCTGGGCGTCTTCCCTAACGCGAAATTAACCGATGCGCCGTCCGTGGCCAACGGGCTTTATTGCTCTTCATGGTACAACATATAGTGTCCTGGTGCCTTACTTGCCCGGCATGTCGGGCCTGCCGACGGTCGTGCCACCTTGGTAAATTGTCTCTCGCCCAGGCAGATGTTGCAAGACGAATTTAGCCGGAATGCACTTGTTGACTTCGCACATTCGGTAGAGAACCGACACCACCTGCCCGTAGGTCAGGTCCAGGCCCATTATTCGGCGTTCCGCGTTGCGCTGGGCGGGGTTTCCAAGCGTGCGCACGAGCGACCGGACGGCGAAGTCCATGTAGAATGGCTCGCTTATGCCGCCGGTCCGCGGGATGCTCCTGAAGATCATGAGTTGCGGCTGTTTGGTCGTCACGAGGCCCGCACGCTGTATTGGCGTGAGCCTGGCCAGGTCCACGTGGTTGCCGTTGGCGTCAACGTCGACCGTCTTGTCAGCCATCGTCACGAGGCTGTTGGCAGGGTCGAATGGACTTGGCATGTCGAAGTACACGCGGTTTGCCACCCGCATGTCCCGTCCGAACAGCGCGATCCTCTTGTGGCCGGCCTGGGTAGTGTAGATGACGTAGCTGCGGTTGCTCTTTACAAGGTCCAAATCGAACTCGCCCACCGTCTCCCGCTGGATCATCGCGGTGTCTTCCAACTCCACCAGGGCCTCGTACGCCGCGATTCGGACCAGGTCGCTGGCGTCATCTATCAGTTCGCGAAGGGCGCCGAGCGATCTGAAGAACTTGCGGTGCTTGCCGAGTTCGTGGATGGCTGGAATCTGGAAGGGCGAGCCCGTCGTGCGGGCGATCCGGGTAAGCACGTCCCCGGCCGAATCGTCGTACAGGCGAATGCCCGCCCGAGCCGAGTAGAACGAGGCCGCGGGGTTCCGGGAAGCGTAATGCTGGCGGCAACTGTTGACTACCTGGGCTCCCATTGCCTCCCAGATCAATGACAGGCCGTCGGCGTTGGTGCCGGGCTTCTCGATTTCCTGGCCGACCGTCAGTGCGCGGGCTTCCCATCGCCCCGGTTCGGTCTGAAGCGGCAGGTGCATGACAAGCTCGAGGAAGTGCTCGTAGTCGTCGGAGTACGCGGGCGGGATCTCCAACTCGATGGTCGAGGGGTTCTTCGCGTTGGCCATTGCCCGGCCGCCCGGGTTGAATCGGGTGTTGATGCACTTCTGGATGGCGTTGCAGTGGGCGTAATCGCTCTCACGCATGACCAGTCGAATCGGGCGGTTCTCGGTGACGGTTCCGCCTCCGATGATCCGGCCCTCGCGCAGTCGCACGGTGTCCTTCGGGTTGTTCGAGTCGAGGAAGGGGTTGATGAACACCGAGCCTTCGGCCATGGCCCATACCCTGGCTCCCGTGGACGGCGCACGGGCCTCGCCGGAGGCAAGGAACATCGGGAACGGATAGAGCATCCCGCCGTCAAGGCTTCGCGTGCCCGTCCGAACCAGGGCCGAGACGCGGACGTCGAAGTTCCAACCCTTTGGCGCGCCAGGGGGGATCACGCCGACCATGCGCACCACGGCCGTGTCCGCGTCGGCGATAATGGCCGAGGGAGTCACGTCGCCGGTCTCGGCGATCGCCGAGCCGACCTTCTGCTTGAGCATGTACTCGACGAGGTACTTCCCGATCTGCGGCGGCACGTCCGGCGAGCCGTTCTTGCCCAAGCCCACGACCAGCCCATGCCCGTCAACCAGCAAGCTCCCGCCGCCGACGAGTCCGGCGTATTCGGCCACGGTGCCTTCGACCTCCGGCGGGATACTCGCCGGTTCGGCAGGGGGGGCGGCCTTGGTCGAATCGAATTTCCAAGTCTGCCAGTTCCAGGTTGAGTTCGAGCACCCCGTGGCCAGAATGCACATAGCCAATGCCCCCGCAACGATCACGCGCACTGCTTTTCCGGGCATTGTAACTCCTGCTCAGTAATCGGTAGCCGGTAGTCGGTAGTCGGGCTTGCCACGGCGTAGCCGGGTGCCGTGGTTCGCGGAATCCCGGCGCGCCGGGACGACGCAACCACGTCTTCGACGTGCTTGGCGCCCGATCCATCTTTCCAATCCGAAAGACGTGGTTGCGAGTCCCTGCGGGACTCGCGAACCATGGCACCCATAGCACGGAATTATCAGACAGCCTCGGTAGTCAGTAGCCTGGATTGCCACGTCTCGTCCCTGGAACTGCTGCGCCCGCGGGTCAGCGGAATCTCGGCGTCCGGCCGACATCCTCGATGCCCGTCCGCTTCGTCGCCGTGCTGCTGGATGCCTTGGGCTGTGTCGCCGTTGTGCCGGCGGCCTTCCTGGCTTCCTCCGTCAGCGCGGGCACGATCAACTGCTGGCCGACTTTCAGCGTGCTGGCGTTAACCTTCGGATTGGCCTGGGCAATGATCTTCCAGTAGGCCCCGTTGCCGTATTTCTTCTTGGCGATGCCCCACAGGCCGGTAGTGTCTTCCTTGGTGATCGTGTAGACCTCCTGGCCGGGGCCCGCGGCCAGGGGCGCCGCGCCCAGGCCGGCCGGCGTGATCGTACCGCCGGCGGGGGTCGTCGCGGCCGGCTTGTCCGGCAGTACCAACTTGTCGCCTATTTGGAGGCTGTTGCTGTTGACGGTGGGGTTGGCCTTGGCGATCAGATAATAATACTTGCCGTCGCCGTATTCTTTCTGGGCGATGCCCCAGAACCCGCTGTCGCCCTTCTGGACCACGTACATACGCTGGCCCGAGGGCGAGATCACCACGCCTCCGGGCGTCGTGCTCGCCGGCTCGGTACGACCGACCGGCTTGGCCGGGATCAGCAGCTTCTGACCCGGGCGCAGGGAGTTGGAGGACACGTTGGGGTTGGCCTTGGCGATCAGATAATAGTACTTGCCGTCGCCGTATTTCTTCTCGGCGATTGCCCAGAACCCGCTGTCGCCCTTCTGGACCTCGTAGGTCTCTTCCGCAGCCGGGCCGACCGGCCCGGTGCCCACGCGGATCACCGGCCCGGGCGGAAGCACGGGGGTTACCGGCACCTCGCGGATCGACGGGATCACGGGTGCCGGCGGAATGGCCGGGGGCGTCTCGCGGATCGACGGGACGACGGGTGCCGGCGGAAGGGCCGGGGGCGTCTCGCGGATCGACGGGACGACGGGTGCCGGCGTTTCAGGCGTCTCACGGATCGGCGGGATCGCGGGCGCCGGCCCAATGGCCGGGGGCGTCTCGCGGATCGACGGGATTACAGGCTCGATGGGCGGGGCCGAGGGAACGCCGAAGTGGGGAAGCCCCGGGCTGGGCCGCTCGGGCGGGGCGCCGTTGCCGGTACCCGGCGCGACGGTGACTTGCTCGCCGTTGGAATTGCCGTCCTTCGGCTTGTCGCCGCTGAATATCAACTGCCAGGCGACCAGGGCGATTACAAGCAGCAGACCGGTTGCGACCCCTATTTTCACGTCAGTGCGCATAAGAATAACTCCGCATTCGCCGGGTCGTGTCAATATCGAGGCTCTTTGCTGCAACCCCTATCTTCACGCCGGCGCGAATATGAAAAACTCCTGCCATCTTCCGCAGTGAATGAATACGACTTTCTCATTAGAATACCCGGCCATGCCAATCGCAAGAGATTTCCGAATCCTGGCGAGGCCGAAGCAGAGGCTTCAGACTTCAGACTTCAGGAAATCGGCTCTCGGTCGGTCTGTCGTTCCTGAAGCCTGTGG
>CAZSBS010000071.1:0-18347 GCA_964605095.1 uncultured Planctomycetaceae bacterium
ACTCGCCGGGTAGTGCAATGAGAGTGCCGAACAGGATTGATGGTGTCCCCAGATTAAGCAGTGTCCCCACGGCCGACAGCCACTCAGCGCAACTCGCCATCATGTCTTGTCCTCCTCAAACTGATAGGAAATTTGATTTTGGGTTGCCCTCGGGCCGGCAGGGGGCTGTGGCCGGGGAGCGGGGGGGGTAAACCCCCCGTTTAGTCCTCACGCCCCCGTCTTCAACTCAGCAATGAAGGGTTTCAAGGCGCTCTCTAAGCGGACCATTGCGCCAATCATCGCGTCTTGGATTTGCGGCCATTTCGCCTGGTCGTCGCGGTACCCACCAAGCTCGAAGTATTTGGCGATTCGTTTACCCCGCTTGCCCTCAAGAGGCTCCCAAGAAAGTGGCTCCCCGAATATCCGTTCGATCTCCTGTTGGTTCGCCATCAGCCTGTCGAACATAGCCCTGGTCTCTTCTTCACTGTCCTTGCCGCGGTCGATGTATAATTGCACGTTGGACGCATGCTTGGTGATAACGTAGCTGTACCCCAGCCCGCTTGTGCCGGCTCCCGTGGCGACCCAACCGCCATCGTTGGGTGACACCCCGGCGTGCAGTTCGGTCTTAGTTTTCGCCCGCTCCAAGAGCGTCGTCCAAAACTTTTGGCGGAGGATGTCACGCTCAGCCTGTTCCTTTGTTGCTGGAGGCGGCGTATCGCGTTTGGAGCGCAGGCGGTGATCTTCATCCTGAGTGTCGATAGCACGGCCTAATGCCGCAGTGAGCTTCTGTTGCTGCACCCATTCTTGGATAGCACCAGCCAAGATCGGCTTCCACTCCTTTATCACGGCTGCGGTCAAGTTGCGGTCCTCAAAAAGCGTCTCCTTGTTCTGAATGGCGAGTTTGACGAACTCGTCCGAAGGCTCCAATAGCCGAGTCAATTCCGCCACCAGGACGCTTTGGCGAAGCTTCCCCTTTGCGAAAGCCTTGATGAGTTCCGGCTTAAACTCTGCCCGTTGAAGGATGGCCAAGAGGTCGAAAGGAATCGGGTCCTTGAGAACATCCCACTGAAGGAATGGCTCGCTATCCATCGCGTTTTCCGCGACCAAATCAGTGAAAAAACGCCACTGTACCCCAGTCGTTAAGATTCCCAACTTTGTCGCCCCGCGTTCTTTGCCGAAATAGTCACCAAGCTGTTCGTCGTAACGATCAATTTTCTTTCCGACCGCCTTTGCTTCGACCAAGAATGCCAAGGAATTGTTGACGGAAAATGCCCAGTCTACGGGCTGCTTGCCTCTAACTTTGCCAAAATCCGCCTTGTATTCCGGTTGGCATTCACGGGGATCAGTCTCGTCGTAACCGAGAATCTTGAACAAAGGCATAACCAGGGAAGCTTTGGTCGCAGCTTCGCTATCCCGGCATGATTCGTGGAACTCCGTAACCCTTTTGACATACCGTTCGACTTCCTCTTTCAAATTACCGGCCGGCGACATACTTTGGTTCTCCCAAGCGGATACGCTTCATTTGTAGACACTGATAGGAAATTTGATTTTGAGTTGGCCATCGGGCTGGCCCCACCGGGGCAGGCAGGGGGCTGTGTCCGGGGGTTGGGGGTTGGGGGCCGTAATTCGGTCATTTTGATGCTCCCGTACGCCGTCGATTGGAGGTCTCGCCGCCATTTTGCACCCTTTGCTGAGCGTTCGCCGCCGGGCTGGCGCTCGCGTACTGGAACCCCGACCCGATGTGCGCATTATGTCCCCGTTGTCGGCATTGTCAAGTGCCGAAAGCACAAATGTTTGGGCAGTATTGCGGGATTCCCAGGTCGGCTCGGGTTCTTCGATTTCTTCGCGGCGGGCGAATTCCAGGAAGTCAGGATCAACTTCGAGGGTCAGCCGCGAATAAGCGCCTCGATGGCGGCGGCGCAGGATTGGGCGGTGGCGGCGGCGCTGCCGGGGGTGGCGCGGACTGCGCCGGCCCACGTGTTCGGGTCGGCGGCGAAGTACGCTTCCTTGGGCTGGTAAATCATGTTGGCGCAGAACCCGCGCGCCTCGGCGAGTTGGCGGGCCAAGGCCGCGGCCGTCGCGGGCGGAATCCCGCTTTGCCGGGCGAGCAATTGTTCCATGCATGCTGCCGCCAAGCCCGTGATGTCAGTACGTGGCGGCTGGGCGCCTATGGAG
This sequence comes from uncultured Planctomycetaceae bacterium, assembly GCA_964605095.1. GTDB lineage: Bacteria > Planctomycetota > Phycisphaerae > SM23-33 > SM23-33 > JAUWQU01. Next base: position 2,155 of record CAZSBS010000071.1, read on the forward strand.
AATCCGCCGCGATTGTCGACCGGCCCGGCCGGGCCTTGCAGGGCCAGGCCGACCGGCGAGTTCGGCTCGCCGAATTCCGGCGGCCAGCTCTCAGCCACACCGGCTCGAAACTTCCAGAGCGCCTCCTCGGCCGTGGCGGGCCGGGCGGGCAACATCTCCCGCCTGGCCGAGGCCAGGAACGGCTGGCAGGCCGGGTCCGTCGCCAGGGCCATGGCGGCCAGGCACTTGCCTCGGGTGATTCGATGCTGCTTGGCTGCCGCGACGGTTGCTGGCCTGCCGCCCGGCTGGGGCGCCGGAGCGTCGAGGCTGGCCGTAAGCCCGGCCAGAAGCTCGCGCCTCAACTCGACAGCCTGCTTCGTCCGGTCCGTCTCTAGCGCCAGCGTCAGAAGGGCCGTGGCGGCGAGGGTGTCGTCGGGCGAGTCGGCCCTGACAACGGCCTGGCCCCGGCTGCGGACGACCCTTGTGCCTGCGGCGACCAGGGCTCGCTTGACGCTCTCGGCCAGCACCGGCGAGGGCTGGCGCGCCGCGAGGCGGGCAAGCGCCCACGTGACATATAACTGGTCGACCGGCGTGGTCTCGCCGTCGCCGACGGTGAACCAGCCATCAGCCTCCTGGTGGGCCGCGAGATACCGGCCTATGGACACCGCCGCCGCCAGCGCCGCCTTATCGTCCAGTTCCGGCGCCGCTGGCGATATCTTGCCGCGACAAAGCTCAAACGCCGGCGAGCCAAACCTGCCCACATAGTGTCGCGCCTCAAAGACGGCCAGTTGCCCATCCGCCCCGGTCGACTGGGATTGGGGCTCCGCCGCCCGTTGCATCCGCAGCATCGCGCCGCGCAGCATCTGCTCCGGCGAAAGGCCCAGCACGTACGCCGCTGACGGCAGCACATGCACAGTCGAACTGCCGCTGCCGCACTGAAGCCCCGTAAGGCCCGGAACGATCGCTTGATCGACCTGGCTTGGTGTGATCGGCCGGGGTTTCCCCAGCACCTCGACCTCTACCGTAAGGCCGGCTAGTACCTTGTCATCCACGTGATCGGGCAGCTTCGGGCTTCGCATGGCCTTAAGCGCCGCGATGATGAGGTTCGTACACAGGTCGGCGTTGCTGTGGACCTCGACGGCCACGACCGACCCGTCGCGCCGCAGCGTGATGGCCACGGCGTTCGGGCGCCGCCCAAGCTCGCGCAACTCTGTGGGGATCTTCACGGATGCCGGCGCGGTGCGGGAATGCAGGTAGTCCGTCATCGCCGCGTGCGCCAAGGCGACCAAAGCCGCGCCCTGCTGGGGCGTTACGTCCGGCAGGCCGACGGCCAAATCAGCGGCCCCGACACGCATCGTCGGCACGGCCCACGCGAAAACACAGGTGACAACACACGTGACAACGCACATGGTTAAAGACGCCTCCAACGCCCCAGGCTTGACACGGGAGTATCTCATGCAAGCCGTTATAGGCTTGTCCGGGCCGGCAGTAAAGCGCGCACATGATTTGCAGTCGCGCCGTGAAGCGTTACGATTCAAGATATTCCATCACAGGCGAAATGCGGCGCTATGTATCGCCACAACAATGTGTTACGTAGCTATTGCCCAAATATTGTGCATATACCCCGGGATTGAGTGGAACCTGTCGGCAGTCATGGACATAATATACTTATGGAAAATATGTTACATGCTGAGTTGGCGTCGGTTCAGGCCGTTGGGAGGCTTGGCAAGAGTTTGATGGTGGTGGGGGGAATTTTGTTTTACATATGACTTTTACCCGCTTACACTTGTCGTCGATGACAGTTCTAGGATTTATCGCGGCCTGGGGTAAGAAGGACGTTTGAAGATGGCGAACGTCACATACGACGACCGCAGTATCCTGGTTGATGGCCAGCGCATCTGGCTTGTCAGCGGATCGGTTGAGTACTTTCGCATTCCCTCGGCGCTATGGCGTGATGCGCTGGTCAAGGCCAGGCGTGGCGGGCTCAACTGCATCTCGACGTGCATAGCGTGGAATTACCATGAGGTCGCCGAAGGGCGCTGGGAGACAACCGGCGAGAAGGACATCGGCAACTTCATCCGCATCGCGGCGGAACTTGGCCTCTACGTGATCCTTCGCCCTGGCCCATTCATCGGCGCCGACTGGGACTTCGGCGGCCTGCCGGCGTGGCTGACGACCAAAACCGGCATGACCTATCGCACGAACTCCGCCGCATACACGCACTATTTAGACAAGTACTTCCGCCAGATCCTCCCTCCTCTGGCGGAGCTGCAAGTCACGCGCGGCGGCAACATCATCCTCATTCAGAACGAGAACGACTACGACCAGACGGTCATGCCGGACCGGCTGAGCTATCTCGGCTTCATCAGCCAACTCTTCCGGCGAAGCGGCTTCGACATTCCGATCATCACCTCCAACGACCTGAGCAGCCCCCCTCTGCCCGAAAGCATCGAGACCGTTGCCGGGCAGGGCGGCATAGTATCCGCTCTTAAGCGTTTGCAACTCAGGCAGAGCAGCGCGCCCAAGCTGGCAAGCGAACTTCGCACCGGCTCACCCGACGTCTGGGGCGGCGAGCACCGCTTAAGCCCGCCGGCTGAGACTGCCCGGCGCGCGATGGAGGTTCTTGGCTGCGGCGGCCAGTTCAATTATCACGTCTACCACGGCGGGACGAACTTCGGCTTCTGGGCGGGGCGGCTTGGCAATTCGCAGTCGGCCTACCAGGTGACAAGCTACGATCTCGACGCGCCAATCGCCGAGGGCGGCGCGCTCACCGAGAAGTACTACTTCACCAGGCTGGTCAATCTCCTGGCTTCGCACATGGGCCAGTTCCTCTCCGGGTGCCGCTGCCCGTGGGCGGGCTCGACCATCCACGACTCGCCGAGCGTGTCGGACCTGTCGGGCCCGAACGGATCCTGGACGATCGTCTCCAACAACGGTTGCGGCGAAGTCGAGACCGCCACCATCAGCCTGCCGGACGGCCCCAGGCTCACCGTGCCGCTGGGAAAGCTTGGCGCCGCGGCCATTCCCTACAAACTTGCGCTGGCGGCGGACAAGCAGCTCGACTACGCCAACCTCACGCCGCTGGGCATGTTCGGCGATAAGATAATCATCTTCCACGCCCCGACCGGCTGGGTGGCGAGGATCAGCATCAACGGCAAGGAGATCCAGGCCAAGGTGCCCAAGGGCGACGAGCCGCTGGTGATAGATCACGACGGGCTTCAGGTGCTGCTGGTTTCCAGCGACCTCGGCTCGCGAACGTGGTTCGTCGAGGACACGCTGGTCTTCGGCCCGGTGCTGGTGGGCGAGACGCTCGACGACATCGTCCACGCCCCCGGCGCCAAGCAGTGCACGCTGCTGTCGCTGGACGGCAAGGCGACCCATCGCAAAGCCGCCAACGGCGCCGGGTGGCACGCGCCGCCGAAGCTCAGGCAATGGAAGCGCCAGGCCGTATGCACCGAGCCTTCGTCGAGCGACATGGCGTGGAATAAGCTCGATCGCCCGGACGACATGGACAAACTCGGCGTCTACCAGGGCTATGCGTGGTATCGGCTCGTATGGGATGAGCCTCGCGCCCGCAAGCGCAGCCTCATGCTGCCGGAATTCGAGGACCGCGCCACGTTGTTCCTCAACGGCTTGCTGCTGGGCGTCTGGGAGCGGCAAGGCGAGAGCCCGCGCGGCCCCATCGTCGCCCAGGTCGTCAAGGGCGTCAACACCATGGTGATCCTTGCCGACAACCTAGGCCGGCACTGCCGCGGGCTGATGCTCGGAGAACTCAAGGGCCTTTGGGGCCCGATATGCGAAGTCAAGCAGATGCCGATCCGCAAGTCCGCCCTCACGCGCCTGGATAAGTTCCCGCGGCGCGTCGTGCCGCGGATGATGTCGCACCTGCTACCCGAACTGGAATCCATGCCCTCGTGGTCGCTGGACGTGGACTTCAGCCTCAGCCGGGTCACGCCGATACACTTCTCGTTTGCGGGCGTGCCTCATCACGCGGCCGTGCTGTGCAACGACCGTGTCATGGGCTTCTATCCGTGCTGCGGGTCGAACTTCGGAGACCTCACGCTGACGGCGGCGCTGCGCAAGGGCAAGAACGCGTTTCGGCTCCTGCTGTGGGGCGATGTGCATGCGGGCGTTGCCCAAAAGCTGCGGTTCGACAGTCTGACCGAGACGCTCGACGCGGCCGTGTCGTGGAAGCCTTGGCAGATGCCCGTTGAAGGCGGCCCCGTGGTCGGAAAGGATCAGCCGGCATGGTACACCACAAGCTTCCATTACAGCCCGTCCGACAGCGCGCTGTTCTTGCACGTTGCCGGCGCGAAGAAGGGCCAGGTGTTCCTTAACGGTCACAACATCGGGCGGTTCTGGACGGTCGGTCCGCAGCAGTACTACTACTTGCCTCGCTGCTGGCTGGGCGAGACCAACGAACTGCTGCTGTTCGAGGAGCAGGGCAACTTGCCTCGGCGGACGCGCCTGGAGTTCTGTCCAGCCGGGCCGTACCGGACCTCTTGACCTTTTGAATCGCCAGTGCAACCCGCCGCGGCGGGTTGCGTTTGCTGTTAAATGTTCAACAAAGGCCGTATTTCCGCGGGCGCCGATAGGCGACCGGATGACTGGTTGTCCCATAACTCTGTTTTTTTCTTGTTGTTCCGGTATATGCAACCTAAGATAAGTGGTGATGCAGGGATGGTTTCCTGCGTTTTAACGGTGTGGATGCTCAGTGTCGAGTTTGTGCTTTAGAACAACATTCGTAAGTGTTGAATTGTTGCGAAAGGAACCTCCATGGCTACGGTGACCAAGAAGGAACTGGTGGACCGGATTGCCGATCAGACCGGCACCAAGCGTGTGATCGTCAAGAAGATCGTCCAGAGCTTTCTGGAAGACATGATCGAGGAGCTGGGCCACGGAAACCGTTTGGAGTTCCGCGACTTCGGCGTGTTCGAGACCAAGAAACGGGCCGCCCGCATTGCCCAGAACCCCAAGACGCTCCAACGCGTCGAGGTGCCCCCAAAGCGCACCGTCAAGTTCAAGGTCGGGCGGATGATGAAGATCCAGCTCCAGAAGGGCCTCGGCCGCTGACCGAGCGAACCGGGAAGACTTCGGGCCGGCGCATCGGCGCACCGGGGCCGCCCTGAAGTCTCCGCACCGGATTCGGACAGGTTCCCTGTGTCGCCACTGGGGGCTTGCGCGGAGGCGGGACTGTTCATTATCGCCTCCCGATATGCTATATTGTGCCTCCATGAGTACCAGCACTATCTCGATTGAGCAGATCGCCCGCGCCGGAGTCGTCGGGGCAGGCGGCGCGGGGTTTCCCACACACGTCAAGCTTTCCGCCAAGGCGGACACCGTTCTTATAAATGCCGCCGAGTGCGAACCGCTGCTGCACAAGGACAAGGAGTTGCTCCGGCGCCACGGCGAGCGCGTCCTTGCGGGCCTGGCCGCGGCAATGAGGCTCGTCGGCGCCGCACGGGGAGTCGTCGGGATCAAGAACAAGTACACCGACGTAATCGCCCAGTTGCGGCCCATGCTTGGCGGCGGCATGGACATAGCCCCTCTGACCGACGCGTACCCGGCCGGCGACGAGTTCATCATGGTCCACGAAATCCTCGGGCGGGTGATTCCGCCGGGGGGCCTACCGCTGCATGTGGGGGCGGTGGTGCTTAACGTCGAGACCGCGATGAATGTCGCGATGGCGGGCGAGAGGCCCGTGACGCATACGTACCTGACCGTCGGCGGCGCCGTTGCCAACCCCGTTACCCTGTGCGCGCCGGTGGGCACGCCGATGAGCCAGTGCGTAGCCGCCGCCGGCGGCCCGACGTGCAGCCCGGCCAACTACATCGTGGGCGGCGTGATGATGGGATACATCGAGGACAACCACGACGCGGTCGTCGACAAGACCACCGGCGGCATCCTCGTGCTGCCGGACGATCACGTCGTGGTGCGCAGACGGCGACAGGACTTCAAGCAGATCGTCCGCATAGGCCGAAGCGCGTGCGACCAGTGCAGCTTCTGCACAGAGCTGTGCCCGAGGTGGCTTCTTGGCCACCCGATCGAGCCCCACCGCGCGATGCGGTCGCTGGCGTTCAACCTTGTCGGCGAGGCCAACGTGCGCGGCACGAGCTTCTGCTGCGAGTGCAACCTGTGCAGCCTTTACTCCTGCCCGGAAGACCTCGACCCCAAGAACGTCTGCTCGCAGAACAAGCGCCGCATCGCCTCCGAGGGCGGTCGCTGGCAGGAGCCACCGTTTAACCCGCGCCGCCCCGAACTGCACCTGCCCAACCGCAAGGCGCCCACGCACAGGCTCATGCAGAAGCTCGGCCTGACGGGATTCGTCAACGTCGGGCCGCTGGTCGATGAGCCGCTTGCCCCGCGGCGCGTGGGCATAAAACTCAAACAGCACGTCGGCGCGCCGTGCGAGCCAGCGGTGACTGTGGGCCAGGTCCTGCGCGTCGGCGACGTCGTCGGGCGAGTGCCCGTCAAGGACTCCAAGCCCGCCTTGGGCGCACCCGTGCATGCCAGCATCGACGGCGCCGTTACCGCCATCGACGCGGCAACGGTGTGGATCGAGGCCGGCGGCCCCAGCCGGTAGGAACGAGAAACATGGCCATCCCGAAATCCATTGGCGCAATCGAGCTTTCCAGCGTGGCTGTGGGCTACCAGGTGCAGGACGCCATGCTCAAGGCAGCCAACGTCGAGATCCTCATCGCCCGGACGATATGCTCGGGCAAATACTTCATCGTCGTGGGCGGATCGGTCAGCGACGTCGCGTCGGGCATTCGCGCCGCACTGGCTGCCCCCAGCGAGTCCATCATCGACCACGTGGAGATCCCCAACGTCCACGAGTCCGTCTTCCCGGCCCTGGGCCAGTCGGTGACCATCACCAGCTCGGACGTGGGTGCCCTTGGCATCGTCGAGACGTTCAGCGGCGTAAGCGTCCTGGCCGCCGCCGATGCGGCCGCCAAGGCCGCCAAGGTCCAGTTGTTCCGCATACATGTTGCAATGGCGCTCGGCGGCAAGGGCTTCTGCCTGATGACCGGAACGGTCGGCGACTGCCGGTCCGCCGTCTCCGCCGCCGCGGCAGAGGTGCGCAAACGGGGACTCCTCGTGGCCGAAACCGTCATAAGCCGACCCAGCAGGGAACTTTTCAGCGAGTATATCTGAGCGGTCCGCCGGGCTTGCCATCTGCGGCAGTTCAGGCGGTTAACAAGACTTCAATGCCAGCCAAAGGGTTGCTGCACGGTTACGCTTTGTCGAGGGGGCGTGTATAATGCACGGGAAAGGGCAAAGATGCATACGTTGAAACTCTACATCGAGACATCGGTCTGGTCGCACTGGTTTGCGGATGACGCTCCCGAACGCCGCGAATCGACCCGGGACTTCCTGTCCCGATGCCAGGACAATCCTGCCGCCACACGTATTTACATTAGCGCCTTCGTTCTGGACGAGATTCGTGGAGCCCCCAGCAGATTGGCCACCCACTTGGAAACATTGCTGGATGACTTCCGTCCGGCAATGCTTGAGCCCGCGCCGGAAGTCTATGAGCTTGCCCAAACGTACGCTGATCTCGGCGTGATCCCGGCCGGCAAATTGGCAGACCGCCTCCACGTGGCTATAGCGACGGTGGCTGAAATGGACATGCTTGTCAGTTGGAACTATCGGCATCTCGTGAACGTCAGGCGACGCGAGATGGTGAATGCGGCAAACCTGCTTGCGGGATACTTGAAGCGACTTGAGATCACAACTCCTCCGGAGGTGCTCGAAGATGAAGTACAGTAAGAGACAGATAGAGGTCTGGAAGGCCCGAGAAAGTCTGAGCGAAAAGCTGGCGCGAATGACTCCAGACGAGATTACCGCGCACGCGAAAGAGGTTGCGGGCGATTGGCAGCGGAAGATTGCGGCCAAACGGGTCCGGACCAAGAAGTCCCGCTCCTCCCCAAAGGTGTCGAAAGCGTAAGGACCGGCCCATGAATGAGGGTCAGGAAACAGAGCTATGGTCGGTGTGGCCACTGATCTATTTCGATCCCCAGTGGAGCGGGTCTGTGTATGACTGCTTCGGCTTAGGCGTGAAACTGGTCAGGGCGGACAGCGATGCCCTGATTGCGATGAAGGAAATTGTTGGGCCAAACGCGCGGTATCCGGGCCAATTTGTGTTCGACAGCGACGTTCATTGGCTTTTGGCCATTCCCGTTGGGAAAGAGTTCGAGTACGTAAAATCTTCGCAGATCGGGATGTCAACCCGTGAAGAAGTGGCATGTGCTTTGGCAAGCACTTTCGTGTTGGGACTTCGTCTTCTTCGCCAGACGCCGGCCGTGTGCCCTGTGTGGTTTGATGCCGAAGTGGATGGTGATGAGGTTCGCTTACCGCGCGACCCAAACATGTCCAGGGACTACGATTTATTAGACTGGGACCGCCCAGACATGATGGTGGCAGATGGCGAGAGGGACGTTTTCCGGGACGACGATCTGGTGGTGCTCGCAGAAGTCTGGGACCGCTTGGTGACCTGCTTTTCTCTTGCGGACCTCCTTGCCAAGGGTCAATCCGAGGCCTTCTGGCAGGCGATCGACGGGAAGGCAACCCGTGATGTGCAGGGGCTGTTGCGCGCCCAGTTGGCACAGATTACAGATGATCCGCAGCGTACGGAACAAGTGGTCCGCGTGTTCGAACCATACAACCAAGGGGAGCACGCCGAGGCCTTCAGAACTGGGCTCAGGGCCCTTATGGACGAGACGTTTCTACGCGCTACGCGGATTGGCAGGGCCTTAAGTCTGTTCAACTCCGGATTCGATTCCGGGCCGATCGGCGGCTTCCTTCTGATGTGTTTCGCCTTGGAGGCTCTATTCACCGTCGAGGAGCGAAAAGACAGAAAAGGGAAGATGACGGAAAGACTGATCAATAGGTCCTCCAGGATGGTCCTGAACAAAGGGCAGGATGCCGAGGAAGAAAAGAAAAGGGTGAGACGAGTCTTCGAGGAGAGAGGCGACATCGTTCACGGGAGCAAAGGCATAGACAGCGTTCCGTTGGAAATCCAAAGAGATGCAGTTGACATGGCGAGGTCGAGTCTTCGCAAGATTCTGTCTTGTGCGAAGCTCCTCGAGCTTTACCGCGGTGAGGACATGGACAACCTAAGAGGCTTCTTTCGCAACCTAGACGCAGGAATCTAGCCTCTTGACGAAGGCGAATGACCACATGCCTTCTTTCCAATGTTCCGGGTCGACCATCAGCAGTAAAGCGTAGACGCCGATGGAATTCACGCGATTCGTGCTAACCCCGTCGATGAACAAGCGTCTGGCCAGCGCTGCTGCCGCCTTATTTCTGGGATTGAGTTTCGCTGCCTAAATGCGATACTAACCACATGGCAACCAAAACCGGATTCCTCGAACGCATCGCTCGCGTGCCGCTTATATTCGACGGCGCGATGGGGACGATGATCTATGAGCGAGGCGTGTTCATCAACGCCTGCTACGACGAGCTTTGCCTGGCCAGGCCGGAACTCATCCTGACGATCCACCAGGAGTACGTCGAGGCCGGGGCGGATGTGATCGAGTCCAACACCTTCGGCGCAAACCGCATGAAACTCGCCGCCTTCGGCCTGGCTGACAAGGTCGAGGCGATCAACCGCGCCGGCATCCGCCTGGCCCGCCAGGCCGCCGGGGATGATGTCCTGGTGGCCGCGTCCGTCGGGCCGTGCCTCGACGCCGATAAGCCCTACGAGCCGCACCTGGCAGAGGAAATGGCCCAGGCCTTCGCCGAGCAGTTTGCGGCAATCGCCGACGAAGGCGCGGACCTGGTCGTCCTGGAAACCTTCGACAAGCTCATTGAGCTTCAACTGGCCGCCAAGGCCGCCGCGGCTGCGGGACTCACCGTGGTGGCGTCATTCACCGTTCGGCCCGAGCAGGGCAGGATGATGGGCCTGGAGCCTGAGACGTTCGCCGCCCAGCAGCTCCAGGCCGACGCGAATGTCCACGCGATCGGCATGAACTGCGGCACCGGCCCGGCGGGGTATCTCGATCGGCTTGCCCGCGTGCTGGCTGTGGCGACGAAGCCCGTGATCGTCATGCCCAACGCCGGCGGGCCAAGAGAGCTCGGCGGGCGGATGCTCTACCTCAACAGCCCCGAGTATTTCACCGAGTACGCCAAGCGCTACGTCGAGATGGGGGCGCGCGGCGTCGGAGGCTGCTGCGGCACCACGCCACAGCACATACGCATGGCCGCCCGCGCCATAAAGAACCTCAGCGGGGTAAAGCAGCACGTGACCGTCGCCTCACGCGCCGCCGATGAGGCCAATTCCGGCGCGCCGGGACTGGCCGCCAAGGCCCTGGCCACGCGAGACAAGGGCAGGTTCGCGGCGAAGCTCTGCGCCGGACAGATCGTCACCAGCGTCGAGATCCTGCCCCCGCGGACCGGCGCGGCCCTGAGCAGCTTCCTCGACAACTGCCGCCAGTGCGCCGACGCCGGCGTGGATGCCGTCAACATCCCCGACGGCCCCCGCGCCACCGCGAGAATCAGCGTGCTGTGCAGCGCCCTGGCGGTGCTCCAGCAGACGAACATCGAGCCTATTCCGCATTACTGTTGCCGCGACCGCAACCTCATCGGCATGCAGTCGGACATCCTCGGCGGCTGCGCGATGGGGCTGAGCAACTGGCTGTTTATCACGGGTGATCCGCCCAAGCTCGGCGACTACCCGGACGCCACCGGCGTGTTCGACCTCGACGCCATCGGCCTGACGCAGCTTGTCCACGGCCTGAACCACGGTTACGACGCGGCCGGGCTGCCGATTGACCCGCCGACGGGAATCCTTATCGGCGTCGGCGCCAACCCGGTGGCGGTCGAGATGAAACGCGAACTCGACCGCTTCCGCGCCAAGATCGACGCTGGCGCCGAGTACGCCATAACCCAGCCGGTCTTCGATGTCGATGCGCTGCTGGGCTTCTGCGACGAGGTGGCGAAGCATCCGCGAGCGATCCCGATCGTGGCCGGGCTGTACCCGCTGGTGAGCTTCCGCAACGCCGACTTCATGAACAACCACGTCCCCGGCGTGGTCGTGCCCAAGGGGATCCTCGACCGCATGAGCCGCTGCAAGACAAAGCAGGACGGCATCGACGCGGGCATAGAAATCGCCCGCGAGATACGCCAAGCCCTCGTCGGCAGGGTCGCGGGCTTCCAGGTCTCGGCGCCCTTCGGGCGAATCGACGTGGCGCTGAAGGTGCTGGCGGACTGAAGAAGCAGAAGAAGAAGCGTGAACTTCTTCTGTGTCTACTCCACCGTCACGCTCTTGGCGAGATTGCGTGGCTTATCGACGTTGCAGCCTCTGGCCACGGCGGCGTGGTAGGCGAGCAGTTGCAGGGGCACGACGGTCAGCAGCGGCTGGAGCGGCGCCAGGGTGTCGGGCACGTAGAAGACGTGGTCGGCGTACTGGCGGATCTGCGTGTCGCCCTCGGTTGCCACGGCGATAACCCGCCCGCGGCGCGCCTTGACTTCCTCGATGTTGCTTATGATCTTGTCGTAGGTGCCGCATCGCGGCGCGACGAAGACCACGGGCATTCCCTCGTGGATCAGCGCGATGGGCCCGTGCTTCATCTCAGCCGCGGGCAGGCCTTCGGAGTGGATGTAGCTTATTTCCTTGAGTTTCAGGGCGCCTTCCAGGGCGATGGGGTAGTTGTAGCCGCGCCCCAGGAACAGCCAGTTTTCCCGGTCGGCGTACTCCGCCACGACCTGGCGGATGGTGTCGCTGAGAGCGAGGATGGTCTCGATCTTGTCGGGGATCTCGTTGAGGGCGTTGAGGTACTGGCTCATCGTGTTCTGCGACATGAACCGCCGCCTTCCCAGCGCCAGGGCGATCATCGTCTCGACGACCACCTGGCACGTGAATGCCTTGGTGCTCGCCACGCCGATTTCCGGCCCGGCGTGGATGTACACGCCTGCGTCGGTCTCGCGGGCGATCGTCGAGCCGACGGCGTTGACGATGCCCAGCACCAGGGCGCCCTTTTCCTTCGCCTCGCGAAGGGCCGCGAGCGTGTCAGCCGTCTCGCCGGACTGGCTTATCGCCAGGAAGACCGTGCCGTCCTCAATGATCGGGTTGCGGTATCGGAACTCGCTGGCGTACTCGACCTCGGTCGGGATGCGGGCAAGGTCCTCGAAAAGGTACTCGCCGACCAACCCCGCGTGCCAGGCCGTGCCGCAGGCGGAAATGACGATCTTCCGAGTCTTGACCAGATCGCGGGAGATGCCGCCTAGCCCGCCAAGCTGGATGCGGTTGTCGCGCAGGTCCAGGCGCCCGCGCAGGCAGTTGCGGATGGCCTCGGGCTGCTCGAAGATCTCCTTGAGCATGAAGTGGTCGTAGCCGCCCTTGGCGATCTCCTCCAGGGTCCACTCGATCTGCTCGACCTCCTTGGTGATCGGCACGTTGTCGGTTGTCAGCGTGCGCATGCCATCGCGGGTGAAGACCGCCATCTCGTTGTCGTTGAGGTAAATGACGTTCGACGTGTGGGCAATGATGGCTGAGGCGTCGCTGGCGACGATGTACTCGTCGGTGCCGACGCCCACAATCAGCGGGCTGCCCTTGCGGGCCGCGACGATCTTGTCCGGCTCGTCGGCGCACATCACCGCTATGCCGTAAGTGCCCGTCACCTCGCGAAGGGCCGCCTGCACCGCGGCCTCGAGGCTCTTGGCGCCGTCGTTGTATATCTCGCTGACCAGGTGAACCAGAACCTCCGTGTCAGTCTGGCTGCGGAAGACGTGCCCCTTGTTCAGGAGGAACTGCTTGAGCGTGGCGTAGTTCTCGATTATGCCGTTGTGAACCAGCGCGATCCGCCCCGGGCCGTCGAAGTGTGGGTGGGCGTTGGCCTGGCTTGGCTCGCCGTGAGTAGCCCAGCGAGTGTGCGCTATGCCGACCGTAGCGAAGTTGAACCGGCTGTCTGCCAGCACCTGCTGCTCGACGTGCATCACCCGCCCGACGTCCTTGCACACCACCAACTCGCCGGCCAGACAGACGCACACGCCGGCAGAGTCGTACCCGCGGTACTCCAGCCTCTTGAGGCCCTCGATCAACACCGGCGTAGCCGGTTTGCCGCCGATGTACCCAACGATTCCGCACATGTGCCGATCTCCACGATTATCCGGCGCCTGGCAGCGCCGGTGACTACTACAGGATACCCTTGCCCGCCACCGCTCCAAATCAATCACGCGGTGCCGGAAATCCGAAACTCGAAGCACGAAATCCGAAACAAATCCAAATCTTCAAATACGAAAATCCAAAACGCTCCGCAACAACCGGCGTCCACATCTCCCATGGCTTGCATAACTGCCACTGGCGTTTTGAGCATTCGGATTTCGGTCACGGCCCGGTCTTTGCCCGGTGGATTTTCCAGAGGCTTCGCCAAGTCGCCGCGACGCGGTCCATCAGCCCCATGTTCTGGAGCGACAGGGCCAGGGCGGCGCGGATCTGCCCGTCGTCGGTGTTGTCTGCGGCTGCTTCCATGTGGCGCACGGCCCGGTCGAATTCCGTGCGGTTGGTGTACAGCAGGCCAAGGCGGTAGTGCATGTCCACGCAGTCCGGGCGGATGTCCATGGACTTCTGGAAAGTCTCGATCGCGTCATCGACCAGGCCCATCTCCTGCTGCGTTATGCCGAGCTTTATCCACGCCTTGAGGAACGCCGGGCTTATCCGCACGGCCTGGCTGAACTGTTCCATCGCCTGGGGGATCTGCCCGGCTGCGCGGAGAAGCACCCCGTAGCGATACCTGATGTCGGCGTGGTTTGGCTCGTTCCGCACCGCCTCGGCGTGGCGCTCGATCTGCTGGGCGAGAAGCTTCTCGTTGAGGGCCCCGATGTCGCCAGCGGCGCAGTCTTCGTGGCAGAAGCCGTGGGTGAACTCCTGGGCCGCGGCGGACCGCAACTGGAGCTTGGCCATTTCCGCCAGCAGGATCGTGCTGTTGGGCTCGATGGCGCCGGCCAGGTCGAAGCTGTTCATCGCCTCGGCCTTGTTGCCCATGGCGGCCTGGGCGACGCCCATCCCGACGTGGCATTCCAGCACGGCGTCGCTGAGCTCCACGGCCTGGTGGAACGCCTCGGCCGCCTGCTCCCACCGGCCCTGCGTGAGGTGCTGCGTGCCGGCCTTGACGGCGGCTTCCAGGTATTCCGGCTGGAGCTCCAGGGCGATAAGGTAGTTCCGCATCGCCGACTCGTCGTCGCCGACCCGCCCGTACAGGTCTGCCAGGCGGACGTGCAGATCGGCAAACGGGCCCTGCTCGTCGATAAGCAGGCAAAGCCGCGCGATCGCCTCGGCGAATTGACCGTCCGCGGCCAGCGCCTCGACCTCATCGTCCACCAGCGCCCAGTTTTCCGGCTCCATCGCGATGGCGGTCTCGAACTCCTCGACGGCCTCGGCGTACCGCCCGGCCCGGTGGTAAAGCTGAGCCAGCGCCGGACGGTAGGCAAGCTCCTGCGGCTCCATGTCGCGAAGCTGGCGGTATTGCTCGATCGCCTCGTCGAGGTCGCCTGTCAGCACGTCGATGGCCGCCAGACGCTGCCGCGCCGCGAGCGGGGCGGAGTCCTTGGCAATCGCGTCGCGGTAATACTCCGCCGCCTCAGTCGCCCGGCCTAGCTTCTCCAGGCAAAAGCCGATTCCGAACAGCACCGGCCCCTCGCCGCTGTGCGTGCTGTTGGCCAGCCGAAGCTGATCGAGGGCCTTTTCGAACTGCCCCTTCTCGTCGTACGCCGACGCCAACGCAAGCCTGGCCGCCAGAAGGTCCGGCTTCAGGTGGCACGCCAGGCTGAGATGCGAGATGGCGCCGTCGATTTCCGCGGCGCGGAGCTGCACCAACCCAAGCCCAAGCGGCCCCTCCGCGCGCCGGGGCTCGCGCCGGCACGCCTCGGCGAGCTGCTCGGCGTCCTGGCTTGACGGCGACCAGAAGTACCGGTCCAGCACGTCGCCGAGGTCGCTGCCAAGGCCCCGGCCCAAAAGTTCCAGAAGATGACTCATGCCGCAAGTGCCCTCAAAGCTTCGCTGGCCGGGCTGTAAGCGGAGTTTAGCTCCAGCGCCCTTCGCAGGTGCCGCCTTGCCTCCTCCAGTCGCCCGCAGGCAATCAGCGCCTCGCCGGCGTGGAGATGAACGTCTGGCCAGTCGGCGCCGTCGCTGACCGCCCGCCGGTAATGGCCTGTCGCCACGCGGGCCCGCCCGGCAACGGTGCATAGCTCCGCCAGATGCAGTCGGGCGCGAATGTAGGCGGGGTTGATCTCCAGCGACTTCTGTGCCCGCAGCTCTGCTGCCTCCCGCTGCCCGAGGCGCAAGTACACGCGCGAGCCCGCCAGGTGCAGGTCCGCGTAGCGCGGATGGGCCTCGATGGCCAGCTCGACGGCCCCGGCAAGCATCGAAAACAGTTCATTGTCCAGGTCGCTTTTTGGCAGCGAGCACAGGGCCTCGACGAGGTCCGGCTCGTCGGCGATCCGTCGTGCCAACTCGTGCAGGTCGCCCTGGCCCACTCCGGCCGATGGGGATGGCAGGCGGACGACGATCTTCACGCCATTGGCCCCGGCTGCCCTTGCTGCCAGCGAGAGCTGATACGCCAGCATCAGGTCGTCGGGGCACAGGTCCAGCGCCCTCTGGAAGCTTCGCGCCGCGGCCGGGGCATCGCCCATCGCCGCATCCGCCAAGGCAAGGTAGCGGTAGGCGTCGGCGCTGTCGCATTCGAGTTGTGACGCCAGGGCCAGGTGATGGCGTGCCTCGGCATACTGTTGCTCTGCCGCCAGGAACAGTCCCCACTGAAGATGCAGGCAGCCGACGCCGCCGAAACGGCGCAGGCCCCGCCCCAGGGTCATGTAGGCTTCTTCGTGCCGACCGGCCTGCCATTGGGCCTGGGCGAGCTTGTGGGTGAAGTCCGACGAGTCCTTGCCGGCCGAGATGGCGGGGGCCTTCTCCATCTCTCGCAGACATTCCGCAGGCTTGTGGCCACGGGCGTACAGCCCAGCCAGCAGGCCGCCAAGTCCGGCGCGGGCGCCGACGGCGTCCATGGCTGTCTGAAGGTGGCGCTGGGCGGTGGGGAAATCCCCGCACGACAACGCCTGGCCGGCCAGTGACCTGTGGGCAAGCGCGTAGTGATAACGCGCCAGCAGCCCGAGCGTGTCATCACGCCCGATAAGCTCTTGCAACTGCCGGGCTGCCTGGTCGAAACTGCCCTGGCTCCGCAGCAGAAGCCCGCGGGTATACCGGCCGACGGCGTCCG
>CAZSBS010000072.1:0-18308 GCA_964605095.1 uncultured Planctomycetaceae bacterium
CGCCGAATCTGCAAGCGATTTTCCGGCCGAGTCTTGGCGGTGTAGAAAACAATCTCGGGGCCTATCCCCCTCCCCCTACCCCCTCCCCCTTAATTGGCTTGGCCGAATAATTACGTATTTTGTCTAGGCGCGAATATGCAGTTTTCTTACTAAGTCTTGGCGGTAGCGCGGAAATTTCTAGACCGTCGCCGGAAATTTCGGACACGGTCGAAAAAAAGCCACGGGGTTTTCTTGGCAACACCGGTATGAGAATACCAAAGCACGCCGCCGTTAGGGGGATAGCACCCCCCGGCCGGGTGCCTTGCGGCCGTTGGGCAGGCTTGCCAAGCCGTCCGGGCAGGCAGGCCGCGACGTGCTCGCCGGGTGTCCCGGCGGTGCCCGGGCCCGTCGTCGGGGGGCCTCTTTGCCCTTGTGGGCCTCGCCGTGTCATGCGCCAGCACGTCACACCGCCGCCAGAATCGACGATCACGGGCGCGGACGTGTCCAACGTCCAGCCGGCAGATCGTGTCCCTGGCGCGGCCTGAATGCCCTTGGCGCTGTGTTGGCCGTTGTACGGCGGGGCAGGCCGGTTGTGCGGGTGTCGGTTCATGCCTTCTTACCACCTGCGAAGCCAGCGGCCTTGACCATCGCGACGATACCCGCTTTCAGGGCGTCAGGCAGGCCCGGCCACGCCGTCAGGACAAGGGCAAGGTCGGGGTCTTTTTCGACTAAAAGCGCCAAGCAGGACGCCAAGACGCTTTCGGGGTCTTCGGGCTTGCAGTTTCTAAGGCATGATTTGCAAGGGCTTTGTGAGCATTCGGCCGGGGCGTCAACAGCGGTTTTCAAGACCGCCTCCTTCGACCACTCGGACACCCCACCAAGAGTGCCGCGTCGATTCGCATTCTGCGGCATTTTGGCCGGGTTTGCAAGCGGTTGATGGCCGCAGCATCGTTGCGGCCTGGGGGCGGCGGGGGGTAGAATGCGGCCGCGGCGAGTTCGGAACCCTATGGGAGACTCATCGATGGCCAAGGTAGCGGTGATTGTTCCGGCGGCGGGGGCGGGCAAGCGGTACGGCGGCAAGCAAAACAAGATCTTCGAGCGGATCGGCGGCGATCAGCCGGTGTTTCTCCGCACGCTGGAGGCCTTCACGTCGCGAGAGGATGTCTGCCAGACCATGCTCGTGGTCAGCGAGGCGGACATGCCCGCCCTGAAGAGCCGCTTCGGGCCGAACCTGGGCTTCATGGGCGTCACGATCGTCCAGGGCGGGGCCACTCGGACGGACTCCGTTCGCGCCGCGCTGGCCCTGCTGGACCCGGCGGCTGAACTTGTCTGCGTACACGACGCCGTCCGCCCGTGCATCGCCCAGCCATGGATCGACGACGTCTTCGCCGAGGCAGCCAAGACCGGGGCGGCCATCCTGGCCTATCCGGTGCATGGCACGCTGAAGAAGGTTTCCTCGGCCGGGGTAATCGGCGAGACCGTCAGCCGAGACGACCTGTGGGAGGCCCAGACGCCGCAGGTCTTCCGCGTCGACGTGCTGCAGGCCGCGTATGCGTCTGGCAAGCCGGCGACCGACGACGCGGGCCTCGTCGAGGCCAACGGCCAGCCGGTCAGCGTGGTGATGGGCGACCCGCGGAACATCAAGATAACCACGAAGGCGGACATGGACTTCGCGGCCGCGGTTATAAAAACGCTGCCTAAGCCCAAGGACACGGGCTACCACCATCCCTTTGAGGAGCCGAGATGGTGAGGCGCGGGCTTCGCCCGCGAATGTTCAATGTCCAATGTTCAATGTTCAATGGTTGGAACGTGTATGAAAACGTGGCATGGGCGTCTCGCCCGTGGAAACAGCCGCCAGAACAGGGGCGAGACGCCCCTGCGACTCGCGGGCAAGATGCCCGTGCTACGGCCGGAGGCGGTTTTCATACACGTTCTTAGACCTTGGTGTTTGTGGCTGGGTTCTTGTTTTGAGCTTCGTGATTTGGATTTGTTTCGAGTTTCGTGCTTCGGATTTCGAGTTTCCTGAATGTTGGAAGAGGTTTGAAGATGAAGTTGGTTTATCGAATCTTGGTTTTCGTGGCGGTGGTGGCCTTGTGGGCGGCCATATATCTGCCGCGCCTTGGCGACATCCCGCTGAGGGGCGAGGAGCCGACTCGTGCCTTGCCGGCCAGCACGATGCTCGAGACCGGCCGATGGATGGTCCCATCTGTTGACGGCAAGGATTACTTCAACAAGCCGCCGATGGTGAACTGGCTGGTCGCGGCGTCGTATGTTGTCACGGGGACGGTCACGGAGTTCTCGGCCAGGTTGCCGTCGGTGCTGATGATCCTGGCGTTCGTGTCGCTGGTGGTTCTGATGCGGTCGGGATGGCTCGAGCTGCCGGGCCAGGTCGCCGTGGCTGTGATATCTCTGACGACGGTGCTGATGGTGACGCGGGGCAGGCTCATCGAGATCGAGGCGGTGTACGTGGCTTTTACGGGCATGGCGGTGCTGTGGTGGCTGAACGTCTGGTCGGCCAAGGGTTCACGATGGTCGCTGTGGATCATGCCGGCGCTGTTCCTGTCGGCCGGGGCGCTGGCCAAGGGGCCGTTTCTCGGCCTGGTGTTCTACAGCGTGGTGGTGGGGGTGCTGCTGTACGAGCGCCGGCTGCGCGAGCTTGTCTCGATCCAACACATCGTCGCGGTGGCGATAATATGTGTGCTGTGCCTTGGATGGGTTTACCTGGCGAAGCAGGAGTCTTCATCGCAGCAGATGACCGGCCAGTGGTCCAAGCAACTGGCCCCGCGCGTGATTCCGAGCTTCAAGACGTTCAACTTGCCGCGGACCTTGCCCGGCGCGCTGAGAGACTTTCTGCCGTGGTCGTTGTTTCTGCCGCTGCTGTGGGTTCGGCGGTTCACTTCGCGGATCCCGGCCGGGCAGCAGGCGATGTTCAAGGGCTGCCGGCTCGGGATGGTGGTGGGCTTCATGCTCCTGGCGGCGATGCCGTGCGCCATTCCGCGGTACGTCATGCCTGCCCAGCCCGTGATGGCGATGATGGTGGGGTGGGTTCTCAGCCGCCACCGCGAGCCGATACCGTCCGACCGCGTCTGGGTGTGGGGCATATTGGCGGCCTTGGCACTGGCGGCGGCGTCGTCGGTAGCGGGCCTGGCGGTGTTTTCGCGTGGCGGATATGCCTGGGTCGCGTGCGCCGGTGCGATTGTGGCCGCGATGCTCGCCGTGCGATGGCGGGCGAAGCTCATCGGCGGCGTGCGGCTGGCAGTTGCGACGTCGCTGGTTGCGGTGGTTGGCGCCTGGCTGTATTTCGGCTTCGGCGTGCCGATGGTGATAGCCCAGGACGACGACCGCCCGCCGGCCTGGCGGATAAACAGACTGGTGCCTGCCGGGCAGCCTACCTACGTGTTCAAGCCGGTACACTGGGCATTTTTGTTCAGCATCCGCCCGCCGCTTCGGTACGTCCTGACGCCCGACAGAATCGGCCCGGACGTGCGATACATGGTCGTGCCCGTGGTGGAATACGGCAAAACTCCGGGCCTTGCCGAGGCCCTGGCCCGCCGCGCCGGCCGAAGTATTTACCCGTTCGATTCGGACGCGGAAAAGTTCGACCTGGTGGAACTCGGTCCCGCCCCAACGTCCAGCCCGACCTCCGCGCCATCGTCCGCCCCGGCGAAATAGAGCAGAAAAAAGATCGTGGATAACATCGGAAACGGTATCAGGGGTCAAACCCCTTCGCTTTCCTCTCAGCGTTCTCAGCGACCTCTGCGGGGATCCTTTTGGTTGCGGCCAAGCGCTGTGTGTGCGCACCGCGAACGGCCGGGGCTTACCGGCTGGGTCCGCGAGCGGTAAAATTATGTGGGGCCGCTACTTACTGATGTGGACGACGGAGTCCACCGAGCCGTAGGGGTTAGGTATTTGGCGAGGGTTGTCGCTGTCGGGCAACCACTGCCCGTCGATGACGAATTTGTACTTGTAGTCGCCGGGGGCCAATGATTTGCTGGCGATGAAAGTCCCGTTCTTCTGCTTGGCCATCTTCTCCGGCTTCCAGTCGTTAAATGTGCCAGCCAGCATGACTTCAGCTACTTTACTCGCGGGCTGAACAGCAAACCGAACAGTTCCCTTGTTTTTGCCACTGTTTATCATGCGACGTGCTCCTTACTTTGACTCGACGTTTGGGTGTCGGGGACACCATCAGCCATTCAACACTTACAAGTCTTTGGCCCGGCTGATATTATGGCCACATCACTGTAACTGCCGACTTCGCGACCCGTCTCGTGGAATGTTATGCACGATGTCGGCAAAAAAACACCCAAACCCGCCGATCCGTTTGTCCAGGCCGGGCCAAGTGTCGTGCAGGCCTGGGGGCGAGGCGATTGGGGGTCTCTGTTGCGATGCCTTTGCGGAAGACATTTACTTCAGCGAAACTTCAGGTCCCTGGCATACAATCGGTTCAGTCTGTTGCGTCGCCAGGCTCTCAGTGCCTTGCGGCCTGCCTGATGCGGCCGCTAAAGGCGGCGGGAAAGACCAGAAGGACTAGCATGAATGAAAACGAGAGCAAATGCGTCGGGTCCAATGGGCCTTCGCCGAAGGGGACCGGTCGCAGCCCCCGGCGGTCCGTTCGCCGTGGCATTCTGCTGGCCCTGATGGCCGGTGGGGCGGCCTTTGCGATCTGGGGCGTCGTAGACCATTTCAGGAACTGGCCCGTACACCGCTTCGGCGTGGTCAAGCCGGGGGTGCTCTATCGCAGCGCCCAGCCTACCGCGGCCGGGTGGCAGGCCCTCAAAAATCAATACGGCATCCACACGGTGGTGGACCTGCGATCCGACGAGCCTGACAAGCAGTGGTCGATCTTGCAGCGGGATTTCTGCCGGGAAAACGGCATCAAGCTGATCCGTGTCGCAATCGGCCCCGAGCGCCTGACCGACAATGAGTTCAAGGTGCTGATGGGCACATTCACCGATCCCAACTGCCAGCCGGTGCTGGTCCACTGCGAACTGGGCAAATTGCGGACCGGCGTGGTCGTGGCCGCGTACCGGATGGTGGTGGACGGGTGGTCCCGGGAGCAGGCGCTTGAAGAATCGAGCCGGTACAAGCCGAACCTCATGCATCGCGACAGAGGCTACGAGGAATACCTTCGCCAACTCGAGCGTCGGATCGCCACTCGCCCGGCGAGAACGTTGGACGCCGACACCGCCCAGACGTTACCATCCGGCGGGTAGCTTTGGACCGTTATGGGCCGCGGCCAGGCCTTTGATGGGCGCATGGCTGCGCCCCGGCCGGGAGGCCACGAGATGCGAGTGTTGATCATAGAGGATGAGCACCGGCTCGCGCGCAACATCGCGACGGTGCTCAACGAGCAGGCGTCCTTCGCCGTGGACATATCCGCCGACGGCGAGGACGGTCTGCACATGGCGATGACCAACCCGTACGACCTGATCCTTCTGGACCTGATGCTTCCGAAGATCGGCGGGCGTGAGATTCTCCGCCGGCTTCGCCAGGCGGGCAAGAGCGTGGCGGTTCTGATTCTCACTGCCCGCGATGCGAGGCCCGACGTGATCGAGGGCCTCGACGCCGGGGGGGATGACTACGTCACCAAGCCGTTCGACATGGGCGAGCTTGTCGCCCGGTGCAAGGCGCTGGTCCGCCGTGCGTACGATAGGCCGAGCCCGGAAATCCGCGTCGGCGACCTGGTGGTCAACACGGCCGCCCGGCGCGTGACGTGCTGCGGCAAGGCGATCACACTGCCGGCGATGGAGTACAGGCTGCTGGAGTACCTGGCGCTTCGCAGCGGGCAGGTTGTAAGCAAGTCCGAGATACTCGAACGTCTCTACGACTTCGAGAGCGAGAAGTTCTCCAACGTGGTTGAGGTCTACATATCGTCCCTGCGGCGCAAGCTCTCGGCGCACGGGCCGGGGCCGGTCATACACACCATGCGCGGCCAGGGCTACATGCTGGAGGATGCCTCGCGTTGAACCCCGTTCCCCTCAAATGGCGGATCAGCCTGCTGGTGGCGCTGGTGCTGGTGGTGGCTACGTCGGTGGTTTGCGGAGTGGCGTACTACGAGCTGGCTGAGTCGTTGCGCGGGAACATCGACAACACGCTGAGGGCGATGGTCGGCGGCGTGCTGGCGGCGATGGACGAGCCCGCGGACTTGGCGGAGAACGAGCAGGCGATCCGCGACATAACCGGCAGCGTCACGCTCAAACGAGCAGGCCGATATCGCGTGTGGATGGATGGATCGGACAAGGACATCTTCGCATCCTCGCCGCGCGACGAGCCCGACAGGGCATGGTTGTGGCAACTCGATGGGATCACGCCGCCGGAGCCGGGGCAGACGGTCTTCTTCGATGCCGGGCGCGATGGCAAGGAGTACCGCGTTGCCTGGTCGCGACAACGCCACGGCGGCGGAATGGTCAACGTGCTGGTGGCGCTGTCCAGCGCGCGGGTCCGTCACGAGATGCGTGAGTTTCTCAACGTGCTGCTGATAGTTGCCTCGGCCGTCACTGCCGGGGCGGTGGCGCTGGGCGTGATGATAGTCCTGTGGTCATTGCGGCCCGTGGCGCGGACGGCCGAGCGACTGCGGACTATCACCTACCACGACCTCGGCCGCGCGCACTTGGAGGACCTTCGTCCGCCGGCTGAGCTCAGGCCGTTCGTCGACGCGCTGAGCAAGATGCTCGCCAGACTCGACGCGGCGATGCGAAGGCAGACGGAGTTCACCGGCGACGCCTCGCACGAGTTGCGGACGCCGCTGGCCTCGGCCAAGAGCACGCTCCAGGCGGCTGTTTCCAGGCCCAGGCAGGCCGAGCAGTACCGCCAGGCCATCGAGGAGACCCTTGGCGACCTCGACCGGATGGACAAGTTGATCCGGCAATTGCTGGCCCTGGCCCGGATGGATGTATCCGACTCGCCCGGGCAGCGCCAGCAGGTCCGGCTTGACGAGCTGCTTGCAGACCTCGCCGCCGCTGCCAACGCCTCTCCGCCGGCCGGCCTGGCTCGCGTCGTCTGCCGGGACATGCCGGCAACGACGATTCGCGGCGACGCCGACGAGCTTGCCCAGTTGTTCCGCAACCTGATCGACAACGCCCTTTGCCACGGCCCGCGCGGCCGGACGGTCACGATCTCGATTTCGGCCGAGGGCGATTCGAGCGTGGCGGCGGCGGTCCACGACGAAGGCGGGCGGATTCCGCCCGAGGCCCTTGGCAGGCTGTTCGACCGCTTCTACCGCGCCGACCCTTCCCGCGCCAGCGCAACCGGCGGCACGGGCCTTGGCCTGGCGATCGTCCGCGAAATAGTCCGCCGCCACGACGGCCGGGTCGAAATAACCTCCGCCCCACAGACGGGCACGACCGTGACGGTGCATCTGCCGGTATGAGGAAGAAGGTAGTAGTGGTAATACCTTCATGCACCCCCGAAAGACCCAAGGTCCGTGCGACTGTGTAATGAAGTCGGTTCTTCTCCCGATCAGTTGCCACGGTTCGGGTCAGATGCCTGCTTGACCTTCAGGGCGAAGTAGCGTTCATCGTGGTAGCCATACGCGTTTCGCTTGATAAGCTTTATCTTGTTGTTAATCCTGGCCACCAAGCTCTTTGGCCGGTCACTCAAGTTGAGGCAGGTCTCCGCCGGCGGGCTGCAATGCATGCGAGGCCGACACCAACGTGCTGAACACGATCGCCTGGGACCTTGGGCGATTCGGAATCCAGTTCGCCGCCTCGCCTCGCCACGCCGACGGCCTGTTGCGATTCCTGGGGAAGGTGGGAGAGTAAGCCTGAAGCCTGTTTCCTTCACCCATCCGATATGTAGAATGATGCGGCCCCGGGGCGGCCGGTCTCGTGACTGCCGCCGCGCATCGGGCCAGGAAAGGACGGCTGCGGATGGCACAGGCGATGACGGTGGGGCGGTACTTGCTCGAGCGGCTCCGGCAGCGGGGCGTGCGGCACATATTCGGCGTGCCGGGCGATTACGTGCTGGGTTTCTACGACCTGATGGAGGCAAGCCCCATCGAGTTTGTCGGCACGAGCAGCGAGGCCGGGGCGGGCTTCGCCGCCGACGCATACGCCCGCGTCAACGGGCTTGGCGCCCTGTGCGTGACGTACTGTGTCGGCGGGCTCAACACCGTCAACGCGGTGGCTGGGGCGTACGCGGAGAAGTCGCCGCTGGTCGTCATCAGCGGCTCGCCGGGCATGGACGAGCGGGTGCGGTCGAGCCTGCTGCACCACCGCGTTCGCGACTTCGGCACCCAGCGGCGGATATTCGACGAGGTCACCGTCGCCTCGGCCGCCCTGGAAGACCCCGCCCGCGCGCCGGAGCAGATCGACTCCGTCCTGGCCGCGTGCGCGCGGTACAAGAGGCCGGTGTACATCGAACTGCCCCGCGACATGTGCAACAGGCCCTGCGCCCGTCCGCGAGCACTTGCTCGCGAGTTGTACCAGCGCGACGCCCGAGCGCTTGGCGAGGCCGTCGCGGAAGCCTCCGCCATGCTCCGCGCCGCGCGCCGGCCGGTCATCCTCGCCGGCGTCGAGATTCACCGTTTCGGCTTGCAGGACGCGCTGCTCAAGCTCGTCGAGCGAACGGGCTTCCCCGTGGCCGCGACGCTGCTGGGCAAGAGCGTGATCTCCGAACGCCACCCGAGGTACCTGGGCGTCTACGAGGGGGCGATGGGCCGCGAAGAGGTCCGCCGAGCCGTCGAGGGCGCCGACTGCGTGCTCATACTCGGGGCGTTCATGACGGACATCAACCTGGGCATCTACACCGCCAGCCTCGACGTGGCCCGCACCATCAACGCCACCAGCGAGCGACTGGCCATCAAACGCCACCAGTTCGAACATGTGCCGCTGGGCGAGTTCATCCTCGCCTTGTCCAAGACGCAACTGGGCGGGAAGAAGGCCCATGCGGCACCGGCAAAGGCCGTCGCCGAGCGCAAGCAGTTCCGCCCGCGCCCCGGCTGGGCCGTGACGATCAGGCGGTTCTTCCAGCGGATGAACGACTTTCTGGCCGACGACGACGTGGTGATCTGCGACATCGGCGACAGCCTGTTCGGCGCGGCCGACCTTACAATCCACCGGCGAACGGAGTTCCTCAGCCCGGCTTACTACACGTCGATGGGCTTCGCGATTCCCGCATCGGTGGGCGCCCAGGTGGGTCGCAAGCGGACCCGCGGCGTGGTTTTTGTCGGTGACGGGGCGTTTCAGATGACCGGCATGGAACTGTCCACGGTGGTCCGCCAGCATCTCAACCCGATCGTTTTCGTCCTGAACAACAAGGGCTACACGACCGAGCGGATGATAAACGAAGGGGCGTACAACGACATCCTGAATTGGTCCTACCACCGCATGCCGGAACTGCTGGGCTCGGGCTGGGGCTGTGAGGTCCGCACCGAGGGCGAGTTGGAGTGCGCCCTTCAAGCCGCCCGCGCCAACACTGGGAGCTTCTCGATCATAAACCTCCACTTGGACAAGCTCGACTGCTCCGACGCCCTTGCCCGCCTGGGCAAACGCCTTGGCAAACGGCTGGGCGGCAACAGGTAGCCTGGAAGAAGAATCGCGGAACCTTGAACAGGGAATCCGGGAAGGAAAAGGCTGCCCGCGCCCCTACATAAAGGATACACTGGGTACGTGCAGGCTGTTGTGGGCTGCGCCCGTTGGGGGGCATGTGGCGGCGGCAGGTGGGCCAGGAGGCTCTTGGGTCGGCATATGGGTTTGGACGACGACATTACAATCCAGCCGGCGGCGGGCCGGACCGAGACGGCCCAGAAGGCGCTGTCCCTGGCGGTGCTCACCGCGCTGCTGGGGGCGCTTTTCTGGATCGGCTGGGAGGAAGACAGATACCTTCTTTTCCATGTCCTGGCCGAGATGTTCCGCATCACGGTGGCGGTGGCGATATTCCTGATCGCATGGAACACGCGCCATTACTGCCAGGCGGGGTTCGTGCTGACGCTGGGCGTGGGGCTGTTGTTCGTCGGTAGCGTGGACCTGGTGCATACGCTGGCCTACAAGGGCATGGGCATCTTCGAGGCCTCGAAGGGGTCGAACCTGGCCACGCAGTTGTGGATGGCCGGGCGGTTCCTGGGGGCCGGAACGATGCTGCTGGCGATGCTGATTCCCCGGCGCCGGCTTAACCCGACGGCCCTTCTGGGCGGCTACGCCGCGGTCACGGCCCTGCTGCTGCTGTCGATCTTCCAATGGCGCATCTTCCCGACGTGCTTTGTCGATGCTGCGGGCGCCGGGACGGGCATCACGCTTTTCAAGCGGGCCGGCGAGTGGTCGGTCGAGGCCGTAATGGCAGTGGCGCTGGTGCTGCTGGCATGGCATCGCAAGCAGTTCGGCAGGCCGGTGTTTCTCTGGCTGGCTGGCTCGATTGTCGGGGCGATGGCGGCGGAAGAGGCCTTTGCGCTCTACAAGTTCGATGTTTACGGACATATCAACCAATTGGGGCACATCCTCAAGCTTATTGCCTTCTACTGCATCTACAAGGCCCTGGTCGAGACCGGTCTGCGCCATCCCTACGACCTGCTCTTCCGCGACCTGCGTGCCAGCCGGGAAAGGCTGGCCAGGTCTCGTGACGACCTGGAGCTTCGCGTCAAGGAGCGTACGGCTGATCTTCGCGGGGCCGTCGACAACCTCATGGCCGAGGTCCGGGACCGCCTGGCCGCGGAGCAAATGCTTAAGATAAGCGAAGAGCGTCTCCGCCTGATCGCCGAGACGATCCATGACTTCGTCTGGATAAGCACTCCGGGCATGACGAAGATGCTGTACGTCAGCCCGGCTTACGAGAAGCTCTGGGGCCGAAGCTGCCAGAGCCTCTACGAGCACCCGGAGTCGTTCATGGAGGCCATCCACCCCGACGACCGCGGTCGGATGATCACCGGCCTGCACCATCCTTCCGACGGCCTGTGGGATTTCGAGTACCGAATCGTCCGCCCGGATGCAACGGTCCTGTGGGTGCGGGACCGCGGCTATCCGATTCGCGACGAGCAGGGCAACCTGACGGGCATGGCCGGCACGGTCACGGATATCACCGCGAGGAAGCTGCGTGATGCAAACCTGGCCGAAAGCGAGGCCCGCCTTGCAAAGGCCCAGGAAATCGCCCGCCTGGGCAACTGGGAGTGGGACATCCTCTCGAACGAGTTGTGGTGGTCAGACCAGATATACCGCACCTTCGGCACCACGCAGGATGAATTCGAGGCCACGTACGACGCGTTCCTGTCTTTTATCCACACAGAGGACCGCGTGGCGGTCGAGTTGGCCATCAAGGAAGCGCTGGCTGGGACGGCCGGCTACAGGATCGACTATCGCATCCTGCTGCGCAACGGTGAGCAGCGGGTGGTCCACGAGTCCGGCGAAGTGATCCGCGACGCCAAAGGCAAGCCCATACGCATGTCCGGTACCGTGCAGGACATAACGCGGCGAAAGCGGGTCGAGACCGAACTCCAGGAAAGCGAGCAGCGCTACCGCGAACTGGTCGAGCTCTCGCCAATCGGGATCATCGTCTCGGTGGCCGGCGAGATCGTTTTCGTAAACCCGGCGGCCGCGTCCATCCTCGGGGCAAACCGGCCGGCAGAACTGGTCGGCAGGAAAGTCGACGACCTGATCCACGCCGATTACGCCCTGATGTTCCGCGACCGTCTGAGGCGGGCCAAGGAGGTGCGGGTGGAACTGCCGCTGGCGGAAATGCAGATGTCAAAGGCGGACGGCACGCTGGTCATGGTGGAATCCGCCTCGGCATTCGTGATGTACAAGCGGAAGCCGGCGGTCCAGACCGTCTTCCGCGACGTGACCGAACGCCATCGCCAGGCGTCGATGATCGAACGGGAACGGCAGCGGCTTTTCTCGGTGCTGAACATGCTGCCGGGTTACGTCAGCATCGTGGGGCCTGACTATTCCGTGCGGTTTGCCAATCACCGCTACCTGGAGGCCTTTGGTGAACCTGGCGGCCGGCAGTGCCATCTCATTCAGTGCGGCCGGAAAGGGCCATGCGAGGATTGCCCGCTTCCGCGCGTCTTCAGCGAGAACCGCTCGCAGGAATACGAGTGGTCCACACCACAAGGGCGCACCTACCGTGTGTGGGCGTACCCGTTCGCGGACATGGACGGCTCTTCGGCGGCCCTGACGATCGGCCTGGACGTTACGGAGCGAAAGGCGCTGGAAAAGCAGGTCATCGACGCCAGCGAAATCGAGCGCCGCAACATAGGCCGGGATCTGCATGACTCGCTGGGCCAGGAGCTTACCGGGCTGAGCCTGCTGATGGAGTCGCTGATCAAGGACCTGGCCGAGCAGGCGCCCCAGCAGGCAGCCCTGGGCCGGCAGATACTCAAGCTGGTCCGCCAGTCGGTTTCGCAGGTCCGTGCCATGTCCAAGGGCCTGGACCCGGTAAGCCTTCGGGGCGGCGGCCTGGCCAGCGGCCTGCGGGATTTGGCTGAGGACATCCACAAGCAGAGCGGCATCGAGTGCATGCTGCGCTGCGACGACGGCGTGAACGTCCAGGACGAGGCTGTGGCCACGCACCTTTACCGGATCGCCCAGGAGGCGGTCAATAACGCCGTCAAGCACGCCGAGGCCGATCACATCGAGATCGGCCTGGCCCAGGACGATGCTGGCATCCGCCTGACTATCTCCGACGACGGCAAGGGCTTGCCTGGCAACCCGGATGAAGCCCACAATGGAATGGGAATGCGAACAATGCGATACCGTGCCAGCATATCAGGCGGTATGCTGAACATAGCCGCCAGCGAAAATGGCAAAAACGGCGGAATGAAGGTCACGTGCTTCATACCCGCGGCGCTGGATTCCAGCCGGGGAGGCAGGAACACATGGGCCCCAAGGCGAATGTGAACAAGGCCGAAAAGGCCATCCGGGTTTTGCTTGTCGACGATCATCCGATAGTGCGCCAGGGCATCAGCTTGCTTGTTGCCCAGGAGCCGGACATGGTCGTCTGCGGCGAGGCGGAGACTGTTTCCGAGGCCCTGGCAGCCATCGCCCGACACAAGCCTGATGTGGCCGTGGTCGACCTGACCCTGCGCGAGGGCCTTGGCCTGGAGCTTATCAAAGACATGCGCGTGCGGTATCCCAAGGTGCTGGCGATGGTCTACTCGATGCGGGATGAGTCGTTCTACGCCGAGCGGGTCCTCCGCGCCGGCGCCCGCGGGTACGTCACCAAGGAAGAAGGCGGCGGGACCGTCATCGAGGGCATCCGCAAGGTGCTTGCCGGGCAGATATTCCTCAGCGAGAAGATGGCGTCGAAGTTGATCGGCCAGTTCGTCGGGGGAAAAGTTCAGTCGCCCGTGGACTCCATCCACAATCTCACCGACCGCGAACTGGAGGTCTTCGAGCTTATCGGCCTGGGCCTGCCGACCCGCGAGATAGCCGAGCGGTTGCACCTGAGCCCCAAGACCGTGGACTCCCACCGAGAGCACATCAAAGAGAAACTCAAGATCGACAACGCCACCGATCTGCTCAAGCACGCCATAGAATGGGCGAGTTTCCGCAAGGACGAGTAGCACGTCCTCTCTTCCTCGAAAAGAAGCTATAGGGAAACCCCCGATTTTTCACCTCTGCCGGCGGAATTTCTGCCTGTATCAGCAGCCCGCGGACCAGGATGGACCCTGAATGGCCACCGCGCGGGCAGGCCGGGGGCCAGATCGTAACGCCTGCGGTTACAAGCTATTAAGGTATTCTTCGGACTCGCAGTGTCACTGTTTGTAGGGGAATCCCCCATGTCCGCCGGTGTTTGCCGGACTACTTAAACGGGGCTTGCCTCGATTGTTCAAAGCCGATCAGGGGGCCATACTTCGGACAACGAGGCCAGCCGGTCTAACTGGCTCGCATGTTCATTGACACGCAAAGCCGGCAGGTAACGAAAGAAACAGGAGTTTCGAGACATGATCAGCACGATTCCGGAAAAGTCGATAAAGAAGCCCGCGGTGAAGTCAGCAGGCTTGAACAGGTTCCGAAAGGCCGGCGACAAGGCCCTGGACCTCCGTAACAACAAGCCGGACTACATATACCACCATGCCTTCGCCCGCCCGGACGCCGAGCAGACTATCTGGGGCGCCGACAGGCCCGAGATCGACGTCGCCTGCTATTCCCTCATGCCCGCCATCGAGAGCGACCTGGCCCCGTGCCGCGGCAAGCTGCCAAGGTTGTCGGCCGATCAGGAAAGAACCCTCTTCCTCCGCTACAACTACGCCAAGTACCGCTTGGCCAACCTGCTTGGGGCTAAGAATGAAGGCCGATCGTCCAAGATCCGCCGTGAGGCCGACCAGTGGCGCCAGCGGGCTCTTGCGACCCGCGAGAAGCTCGTCCATGCCAACCTTGCCCTTGTCCCCAGCATGGCCAAGCGGATGCGCGGCACGGACCTGGAATTTGGAGAACTTGTCTCCGAAGGCCACATGGCCATCCTCCGCAGTGTGGAAAAGTTCGACGTTTCGCGAGGCTTCAAGTTCTCGACCTACGCATGCCGGGCCATCATTGCCTGCTTCAGGCGCATGGCCAGCAAGGCCCACAGGAACAGCGCCCGCTTCCCCGTGGCATTCACCCCGGAGATGGATCGCAGCGACTTCGATGAACGCTGCCACGAGGAGCAGCGACAGGACGCCGTCGACATGGTCCGCGACGTCCTTCAGCGAAACCTCGCCAGTCTTAACGGGATGGAGTGCCGGATCATCCACGAAAGGTTCTCCATGTCCACCGACGGCAAACGTCGAACCCTTGGCCAGATCAGCCAGTCCGTCGGCCTGTCGGTTGAACGTGTCCGCCAGATAATCAAGGAGGCCCTTGCCAAGATCCGCAATGCAATGGAGGTTCAGTTCGCCGCGTAAACCCCTACAGGTTAAAATGTCAGGTGACTTAGGTGGTTAATTATGCCCATGCGGCCAGTCTTCTGGTTGGCGTCAATAAGCCGCTCGATTCACATAATCTCTCCGACCTGGAGAAGATGCACCTCCCTGTAATCATGGCCCCGCAAAGCGTGAAGAAGGATGAGTTCTTCGATGTACAAGTCGAGGTGGGAGCATCGCTTGCGCACCCCAACGACTGCGGCCACTTCATAATGGCTATTGAACTGTACGCCGACGATACGTTCCTGGCCAGGGTCGATCTGACCCCAGGGGCGGCCGCGCCAAGTGCCACGCTAAGCATCAGGCTTCGGGATGCCGCCAAGGAACTTGTGGCATACTGCGCCTGCAACGTTCACGGCCGATGGAT
Source organism: uncultured Planctomycetaceae bacterium (assembly GCA_964605095.1). Lineage (GTDB taxonomy): Bacteria > Planctomycetota > Phycisphaerae > SM23-33 > SM23-33 > JAUWQU01. The sequence goes on from CAZSBS010000072.1 coordinate 15,174, forward strand.
GAGCAGCAAAGACATCGCCATCGAATCCTGAAAAGTACCAAATAACAAGCACCAAGTCCCAAACAAGAACCAAGCACCAAAGTTCAAATTCCAAACGGGGAGGCGTGCTTACGCCGGGTTTGGATGTTTCTGTTGTTTGGTTCTTGTTGTTTTTCCGTTTGGTTCTTGTTTGCTATTTGGTGCTTGTTATTTGGAGCTTCTTACCGCATACCGGGCGCCTGTCACGCCTTCCGCACCACGGCCGCGCCGTCCATCTCGAAGAGAAGATCGTCGCGGCAGACGTCAGCTAGCACCGACACTGCCGCAAGGTCTTTTAGCCCGCGCTGGGCAAGGATCTCGTGGTAGGTCTCGACGTGCTCGGGCAGCTTGACGAAGCAGGTGAGATCGCACAGGTCGCCCAGGCTGGCGCCTTCCTGGGCGATCAGGGCCTCGATGGCGTCCAGCGTGGCGTTCATCTGAGCCTTGAAATCGCCAACGTGCATGGTTATGCCGGCTTCGTCGATCGCGGCCGTGCCCGAAAGGCTTATCCACGTGGCCTGCGGCATGCGGATGGCCGCGGCGCGTGAAAAGGCCGAGCCGTACTTGAAAGCGTCTTTCTGCTTGCGATTGGTCATCTGGTGAATCTCGATGTCGCTGTCCGGCGAAAGCCGAGCCGACAAAAAGTCCATCGTCACCGCCCCACCCGCCGGAGTGCTTCCCTCGATTCCAGTGCTGGCTGGCAGAAGAATCGCCTTGCCGTTGGAACCGCCCGGCTCCCCAACGGGGCCCAAGGCCGGCATCAGGCCGAAATGCCCGTATTTCGCGCTGCGAACCTTGTTGAACTCGCCGTACCAACTCAAAATCCTGTTCAGGTACAGCCACGTCCGGGCCACGCTGCGGTAATCGGTGTTCTGCGTTCGAAGCAACTCATCGGCCCGGTCGAACATCCGCCCGGCCTGGATATTTCGATCCTCGTCGATTCGCGGATTCTTGCCGTTGATGTTCTGAAGCAGAAGGAAAGTGGCGCCCCGCCTCCTCCAGCCCCGACCCAGGGGCCGGCCCGAATCGTCGCGGACCATCCAGACGTCTTGAGGCCCGGCGGGGCGAATCGCCATCAGATTCACGCCGGAAAGCCCCTGGCCCCAGAGCGGATTGCCCTGCAAATACGTCACAGGCGTGGCTGGATCAACTCCCTTTCGGGCCAACCGCTCGCCGCGAGCGCCGACAATCGCGTCCTGCGCCGCCAAGGACCCGAAAATTCGCTCGTGAACCGCTACCATTCCGTGCTCGGACAGGAACTCCGCCACGGCCTGGTAGACGTCGGAGGCCCCTTGGCGCGTATCGGTGGGTCCGATCATCGCGGCGGTAATGAATGCCTGCTCGGAATCAACCGGGGTTATGTACAGCTTGGCCGATCCGTGCGTTTCAATGGTCTTGCTGCTCATGAAGTCCCGCGCTTTCCTTGCTCTAAGGTAAGGACTGTCCGTAGATTACGCAGATTTTGCAGAGGTCAAGAAAATGTTTATTCCTCTAAGCATCTGTGCAATCGGCGTAATCTGTGGATGATTCTTCTTCGCATTATTGAACGACAAACCCCCGCCCAGGTGGCGGAATAACTGCCCGCAAGTCGCGGTGTTTTCAAATTTATTGCGCAGGAATTATTTGTTTGCCCCAGACCGATTCGTTTCGGCGGCGGGTTTTTTCCTGATCCGCACGCGGCAAATGTGCCCATGCTGGGCTCTCCGGCCAAGGCTCCGCGCGGTGGGGCGTTGGGGGGGGGCGCCGGGGGAAACATCAGTAACGGCCAGCGCTGTAAAAGCTTATTTGTACACATTGTACGGCCAGCGTAACGCGGCCGGCCTCACCCGGCCTTAGCTGCAGTTGCGCCGGCTCGGATTGGGCCGCGGGCAGGCCAAAATGGAAAAACAAAAAAGCGGGCGGTTACGACTTTCACTAAAGTCGGGCAAAAAAAATATCATGGCCCGCGAGAAAAAATGGAAATATGGGCTTGACAGACCGGCCTTATGCGGTAGAATGCAGGAGCATAGGAGTCAGAAGCGAACAGGAGAGTCAGTAGTCCCGAGCATCTGTCTTCGGAGTTTTCAGCGGTGTGCGGGAATCTGTTGCTGGCTGGCTCACTTCTTGATATTTGGACGGAAACAGAGGCAAGGCATCTCTCGGAGCAGGAAATAGGAGAAGAGGATCATGCGTAATAGACGACTGTTGACCTTGGCTGTCTTGGCTGTCGCGCTCGGTTTTGCCGCATACGCTCAGGCGGGCGATGAGAACAGCCCGTACGGAACCGCGGTCTTGACCGTGGTCCAGGATCCGGGGGGCACTCCCGCCGTTTTCAGCATCAGCGTCCGCCTTTGGGACGATGCCGGCATCGGTGAGACTGCCCAAACGTCCGGCCTGCTTGATTTCGTAATCAAGTCTGTCCAAGGCGACGGCACCGGCGACCTCGCAGTCACCGGCTTGTCCGCCGGAGTCGCCCCCTATGGCACGTTGGCTAATGGTAACGGTGCCGGGTTCACCAAAGCGAATGACCCCGTTCTCGGCACGCCGCTCGGAATTCGTTATGCCGGCCTCAACGCCGGCACCACTGCCAGTTACGATGCCGTGGGCTTTCAGCCCGTCGCCTATGCCGCCGCCAGCGGGGGTGCCGACCCCGAGTACGACGCGGCCATCCTCTACGGCGTCGGAACCACCGGCCGTGCGGACGGCGACACCAGTACGAACAATGGGGTCAGCAGTTGGAGTCCTGCCCCCACCGGCTTTGCCGGCGACACGCCGATTGTCACCGGCACATACACCGGCACCGGCGGGATTGCGGTCACCACGTACGGCACGGTTTCCTTCGACTCCCTGCCCGGCACGCCTGGGGCTCCATTCGTCGGCCCGGCCGTTGACGCCAACACGTTCGGCCGGCCTGTCACGGCTATCGTGATCCAGACGACCACGGGTTCCGGCAACAACGGCGGCGCGGGAGCGTCGGCCAACCCGACCATTATGCACGTCGCAAACGGCAGCATTATCCTCGGCGGCAGCTTCGCCGGGGGCGCTAACGTCACCCTCATGCTCGACGCCAACGGCCTCACGAATGGCAATACGTCCGCGACCTTCGCGGCCAGCAAGACCATCGGCGGCCTGAGCATC
>CAZSBS010000073.1:0-18230 GCA_964605095.1 uncultured Planctomycetaceae bacterium
GATCATGTAGACATTCGGCCCGCCGGTGAAATGCGGCGGGGCGTGCCACGGGCGGTGCTGCCGCGGTCCCAGTTGCGGATTGCTTACGGGCCAGGATCGATTACACTCTCATCGTTCAGTCCGTCGAGGATGCTCAGTTGCGGATTGCTTACGGGCCAGGATCGATTACACTCTCATCGTTCAGTCCGTCGAGGATGCTCAGTTGCGGATTGCTTACGGGCCAGGATCGATTACACTCGTCTGGGGTTGTACAATGCCTTGTACAAGGTTGCGGATTGCTTACGGGCCAGGATCGATTACACTGAGCCCCACCCGCTTGACCGCCAGCTTGCGTTGCGGATTGCTTACGGGCCAGGATCGATTACACTTTCGCTGGTGAGCTTGCCGAGGAAGCGCCGGTTGCGGATTGCTTACGGGCCAGGATCGATTACACTCCATGAGCATCGTGGAGGAGGGCTGAACATGTTGCGGATTGCTTACGGGCCAGGATCGATTACACTTGGACGGCCTCCGGGGCGGCTACCGTCGTAGTTGCGGATTGCTTACGGGCCAGGATCGATTACACTAAGCATCGTCGGAGCTCCTCAAGGCATCTCGTTGCGGATTGCTTACGGGCCAGGATCGATTACACTTCGGTGTGAGGTGGTCAGGGATGCCATTGAGTTGCGGATTGCTTACGGGCCAGGATCGATTACACTCTATAACGTCGGTTTCGCACGAATACTATAGTTGCGGATTGCTTACGGGCCAGGATCGATTACACTCCGCCTGAATGCTTCCCGCCGGGCTATTAGGTTGCGGATTGCTTACGGGCCAGGATCGATTACACTGTATTGGCATGGCTGCGTCTTATGCGCCGTGTTGCGGATTGCTTACGGGCCAGGATCGATTACACTTGATGATATATGGCAGCGAACGGTGGACTAGTTGCGGATTGCTTACGGGCCAGGATCGATTACACTAGCGAGCTTGTCGAGCAGAGGCTGGCTGAGGTTGCGGATTGCTTACGGGCCAGGATCGATTACACTTTGGTGTCAGCGTTCCCGCGATTAGGATGTGTTGCGGATTGCTTACGGGCCAGGATCGATTACACTTTGCCTTCTGTCTCGCCTTCGTTGTAGTAGTTGCGGATTGCTTACGGGCCAGGATCGATTACACTCCCCGCCCTCCTGAGCCTCGTACAGGAAGTGTTGCGGATTGCTTACGGGCCAGGATCGATTACACTCCGGGCTTGCTGTATGCCTCTTCAATCCAGGTTGCGGATTGCTTACGGGCCAGGATCGATTACACTTTGCGGGCCTGGTGGCGACGATCCGCGATGTTGCGGATTGCTTACGGGCCAGGATCGATTACACTGACGAGCATGAAGCTCACTGTCAGCGCGTAGTTGCGGATTGCTTACGGGCCAGGATCGATTACACTTCGGCCGCGTTTGTGGCCGGCGTTGCTGCGGTTGCGGATTGCTTACGGGCCAGGATCGATTACACTATTGGTGTACATGGCCGGCCACCGCCAGGGGTTGCGGATTGCTTACGGGCCAGGATCGATTACACTCAGCCGGTAGACGCTCGCCGTGATGTCCTGGTTGCGGATTGCTTACGGGCCAGGATCGATTACACTGCCGTGGGCGGGCGGGCGGTTAGGCTACTTGTTGCGGATTGCTTACGGGCCAGGATCGATTACACTCAGAGATAAGCAGGGCCGCTACGCTCGCTAGTTGCGGATTGCTTACGGGCCAGGATCGATTACACTGGACCGGCTCAAGATCGACAAGCGCACCGGTTGCGGATTGCTTACGGGCCAGGATCGATTACACTGCGTGCCTCGACCAGCACCACTTCCCAGCCGTTGCGGATTGCTTACGGGCCAGGATCGATTACACTGGGCCTGCTAATGCTGACGTTGCTGATGAGGTTGCGGATTGCTTACGGGCCAGGATCGATTACACTATGTCCGGTCGCTCTGGGCACCCGGCGTCGTTGCGGATTGCTTACGGGCCAGGATCGATTACACTCACCTTGCCCCGCCCTCCTGAGCGTGGAGTGTTGCGGATTGCTTACGGGCCAGGATCGATTACACTCACCCCGGAAACCCGCCGACATTGGGTTGAGTTGCGGATTGCTTACGGGCCAGGATCGATTACACTCAAAGGATTGAGCGACGCATGCGAGATTCAGTTGCGGATTGCTTACGGGCCAGGATCGATTACACTGCGGAAGAAGATCAGCCCGAACATCTGGGCGTTGCGGATTGCTTACGGGCCAGGATCGATTACACTCTCGCCGTCCGTGGCACCCGCATGGTGCAGTTGCGGATTGCTTACGGGCCAGGATCGATTACACTCGCGACGTGCTCCGCCGCCACCTGCAACCGGTTGCGGATTGCTTACGGGCCAGGATCGATTACACTTCGCTCCGCGTCGGCTATGTGCCTGAAGTGGTTGCGGATTGCTTACGGGCCAGGATCGATTACACTTACGAGCTGCTCCGAAAACCAGGCGACCTGGTTGCGGATTGCTTACGGGCCAGGATCGATTACACTAGCGTCCAGGACGTACCACTCGATATCGTCGTTGCGGATTGCTTACGGGCCAGGATCGATTACACTGTTTGTGGTTGTACAATGCGTTGTACAGGGGTTGCGGATTGCTTACGGGCCAGGATCGATTACACTGGTGGGCGTAGGTTCGCCAGGCGTTGCGTTGTTGCGGATTGCTTACGGGCCAGGATCGATTACACTTCCGGGATGGAACCTTGCACCCCGCCTGGGGTTGCGGATTGCTTACGGGCCAGGATCGATTACACTTGTTGATTGTGATGGGACGCTGCGTCTGTGGTTGCGGATTGCTTACGGGCCAGGATCGATTACACTCGCCACGTTGCCGGCGACCTGCGAGACGTGGTTGCGGATTGCTTACGGGCCAGGATCGATTACACTGGACGCCGGCGCGGAGGTTTCAAATCCTTAGTTGCGGATTGCTTACGGGCCAGGATCGATTACACTGCACGAGTTTTACGATGCGCCCGGCTTCATGTTGCGGATTGCTTACGGGCCAGGATCGATTACACTGTCATCACCAATCGCCCCTTGCGGCCGCTGGTTGCGGATTGCTTACGGGCCAGGATCGATTACACTCATGCGCGAGGTGCCCGTCTCCAGCCACCTGTTGCGGATTGCTTACGGGCCAGGATCGATTACACTGTTTCCGCTTCCGGATCATCGCCGCCGAGAAGTTGCGGATTGCTTACGGGCCAGGATCGATTACACTCAGTAGGCGTTCGTGGAACTGACAACGTGGGTTGCGGATTGCTTACGGGCCAGGATCGATTACACTCTACCTGGCCTTCATCCGCGGAAATTTCCAGTTGCGGATTGCTTACGGGCCAGGATCGATTACACTGGTGGTGCGGCAACGTCGGGCGCGGTTGCCGGTTGCGGATTGCTTACGGGCCAGGATCGATTACACTACCGGGCCTGGAAGTGGTGTGTGGATAGAGGCTTAGGCGGCAAGGGCCTCTAGAAAAGTTCGAGTTGGGCAGGCGGATTTTCGGGCGGTTTGCGTTTTCTTCCCCAGAAGATGCGCATCCGCTCGTATTGCTTGTCCGTAATTTTAAGGACGCGGACCTCTCCCTCGAGAGGCACGCACGCCTCGATGCGCGCGGTGTGAACGTCGGCGTTCTCCTCGCTGGCGCAGTGCCGACGATAGACCGAGAATTGCATCTTGACGAATCCATCCTTGAGGAGGCTCTTGCGAAATTGCGCATATTGTCTCTTTGCCTTCTTGGTGTCTACCGGCAGGTCGAACATCACGATGACCCACATGAATCTATATCCGCTGATTTCCATGGTTTAGGGATCAGCAACTTGTTGGACTCCCCTTCGAAGCAATGCACCAGGGATGCGGCCATGCGCTCCAGCGCGACCGTCAGCGGCCCGGCCGCGCCGTCGATTGAAACCGTTTCGGTCAGCACGCCGAGCAGTTCTCGGCGGGTTTCCTTTTCAAGTTGAGCTTCCCCAGAGGCACCGATGGCCTTGACCCTGCGGTCCACCATGGGCCGGAGCGGTTCCATCAGGTCATCGGCCAGGCAGAACGAGTTGGACCTGTTGTGATGGTGCAGGCCCAGGCTTGGGTGCAGGCCCGCTCCCGCCAGTGCCCTTGCCACCGCCGCCCGGAGCACCGTGTAGCCGTAGTTGAGACGACCGTTAGGCGGCAGGCCGTCCTTGTCCCTACGGAAGTTCGGCCCCAGGAAGGCTTGCCAATAACGGCGGGCGGCCTGTGCTTCCAGGTTTTCCGGGTCGCCTGAGCGCACGCGGGCGGCCATCGCCCGCAGGGCGGACTGAACGTTCGGCGAGTGGTCAAGCAATTCGGCCTGGTTAGTTATCTTCGCCCTGACAAGCTGACGCCAAAGTTGTTTGACAAGAGGCTTGCGAGCCCTTACCTGGGCGGCCAGGCGTTGAGCTTGCAGGGAGTTGTCCTGCGGCAGCAGCAACCCGCAGGGCAGGAAATGGTCATCACAGGCGACGATGACGGCCCCCGCTGCCAGCAGCCGAGTTATGACTGCATGGGTGTAGGTGACGCCTGTGCTGGCGACTACCAGCACGCCCATATCCTCGATGGGGATGCGATCAAGCACTTGCCCATCCTGGCGAAGAACCAATTGCCCCAGGTCTACCGACAGGGATACGCCGCGCGTGGAGATTTCGACGGTGCGTTTAATCATTGGCCCACCGGATGCGCCCGAGGGTATCCACCGTGACCTTCCTGGCGAGAAGCGTGTTGGCGTTGCAGACGAACTTTTGTTTTTCCGCGGCCGGCCGGGCGTCCAAGGGATCAACAAGGTATATTTGCCCCTGCGTTGACGCGGCCGTGTTGTACTGGAGTAGCCTTTCCTGGCCTTTCCAATCAGCCAGGACGAGTTCGCCCTTGCTGAGCGACATGATGAATTGGGCGTCGGGTTCTGACGGGTGTTTCTTGTTTATGAGAGGTTCGCCCTTTGCGGCCCGGCGCGCGGCCTCGATCATCGTGACAAACTCGGCCTTCCGTTTGCCGTCTGGCAACTCGAAGATGCAAAGGTGGTGGTTGCTGCCCGTCTTGACGTAAGCAGCTCCGCCACGGATCGGCTGAATCGTCTTGTCGGGCTTGGTCAGGCGGACTTTCAGGATGGGGATTTGTTTTTCCTCGTTCATCCAGAGCGGGCGTGCCCATGCCTCGGCGGGGATTGGCTTCTTGTCTTCGCCTTTCTTCTTTCGGCCCGGTTCTATCCCGAATTCTCGCAGGCGCTCGATGACCTTGGCCCGCACGGCGTGGTCGCGGATTCGTTCGACTTCCGAGCCCTTCAGGTCTTTGATCGGTTTTCGGCAGGCGAATTCACCGTCCTTGGCCGTCCTGGCGTAAATGGTTTCCTCGTGCAGGGCGCCCGCCACCTTGCGCTGGACCCTGTGGGAAACGTGTATGGCGTTGATGGCCGCTTGAACCTCCTCGCGGAAGCCGTCCCGCGGGGGCGGGACGACATTCTCACGGGCCAGAGCCTGCAAGCGGGAGCGGTCCGTAAGGACGATGACAATTGCGTCAATGGCGTGGTGGCGATGGTCGTCGCGCGTCTTAAGGTTCAGGCCATCGTCCCGTAGGATGTTGTTGAGCCCCCAGCCATGGCGCAGCTCGGCGGTGAGTTGACCCTTGGTGCAAAGGATGTCTTTCATCGGGTTGGGCACAAGTGGTTGCAGGTACTGCCTTACGGCCTTGCTGATGTAGGCCGTGTCGGTCAATTGGCGATGGATGAAACCATCGAGCTTCACTTCCCTCAGGAGAAACTTGCGGTACTTGCCGTACATGCCGTAGAACATCTTGCGCGCCCGCAGACAAATCTTCTCGTATCGCGGGGGATCGGTCTGTGCCAGCCATTCGTAGGGCGTGAGGTTGCCCTTTTCCGCGTTTGCCGACCGGAAACAGACGACCTTGTTCATCATCGAGTCGTCGAGGCTTCGCGGCTTGGGCAGGATATGGTCGGCGTCGACCTCGCCGCCCAGGAGTTGTGCCAGGCTGATGGGCCTTCCGGTGTAGACGCATTCGCCACCCTGTTCCGCCCAAAGCAGGTATCGGTTTATGGTTTCCCGCGTGGGAGCGACGCCGTGCTGCCGGATGGCGTCGGCAGCCTTGTCGCGCTGGTCCTCCCGCTCGCGGGTCCGCCAGAGGTACTCCGTCCGCTGTTCGAGGGAGCCTTTGACGTCGCGGGCGAGTTCGATGTGAATCTGGTCGATCGGGCCGTGCTCTCGCAGGATGGCATTGACGACCTTGCGGACTTCGTGGAGGGCCTGGCGGACAATGGGGTTTGGCAGGTCCGGCGGCAGTGGGAGCCTTTCGCGTCTTTCAATCGCCCGCTGATCTGGACGCAGGTATCCCGCCTCGGAAATAGCGCACGCGGTGCCATCGTCCGCCATCAGGGGAAGCCCCCGCTCCATGTGCGGAAGAAGCTTGGCAATGGCCTCGCGCGAAAAAGCCATGTAACCCGCCGGCAGTTCGGCCTCCAGCACGCATTGCGCTTGCTCGGCACTGAGGCCCCAGTCCGCCTCGGCCAGGCGCAGGACCGCAGCTTCTTCCTCATCCAGGATGCACCGGACTATGCGATTCCTGCGTTCCTCGTCCATGGCCCCCCACGCCGCCCCGAAGCGTGACTTGTGGCTCATGGCCTTGTCGGTCTGCATTCCCAAAAGGTTCTTGCGCTTGCCTCTCTCCAGGTTAAACCGAACGGCCTGGTCAAACCGCAGGATTTTCCGGATGTCGTCGAAGCTTCTCTTGTCGGCCGCGGCAAGGTAGTCCAGGAGCTTGCTGCGTTCGTCGGTGGACAACGGGCGTTCCTCGCCGTGTTCGTCTATGAGCAGGAGATTGTTCACTTCCTGGAGCATGCGGAATCGCTGGGCGCGGCGGTCGGCACGCGGGCACCGTCGGCGGTTGTGCTCCAATTCACAAGTGCCGATCACGCTCTTTGGCACGCGGATGGGCCGCTGATGGAAAAGCACGTGGTGCAGCTTTTTCCGCAAGCCGTCCGTCAGAGCCGCTTGGTGGTATGGTTGCTGGGCAAGCCATACGGCGTCGAATTCGTGCTCATACATGCTCCTGCGCGTGTGCCGGCCCCGGAGTCGAGCAAGCGGGTTCGACGAAGCCAGTCCCGCGAGATGCTCCCCAAGCGTGCCGGCCCCGGAGGCCTGGATCTGGGATTCCAATTGGCTGATTTCCGCCAGCATTTTGGATGCCTCTTTCTTGTTCTCCCGGTCAGCCTTGCGGTTAGAGAGAAAACCGCGGTGTTGACAAAGGTGTAGAAGCGCCCGCCCCAGTTCGTGACTATCGAGCGGCTCGCTTAGCGCTCGGCGCCGCAAGACGTACGGGTCGCTTGCCAAGAAGGCTTGGCGTTCCCACTCGACGCGCTCCGGCGAGCCTGGCCGCAGAGCGGCGCACGGCGGGAGGAGCCCCGCTTCAACTAACAGCTTTCGGAAGCGCCGTTTCCGCTTTGCTCTCCGTGTAACCTGCCGGCGCATCCCGCGAGCCACACGGCGAGTCTCGTTCTTCGACAGTTCCCCGCCCTTCTTGTCGCGGTCAACCCCTTCGGGGAAAACCCGAACTCCAGTGGCGACGATTCTGGCAGAGTCATCCAAGAGCGCCCAGCCAATTGAATTCGATCCCAGGTCCAAGCCAAGTCGTCTTGTCATGTTGCGACCCCGCATTATGGAGGAGAAGGTTCCTTGCCGTCAGTAATCCAAGCATCCGCCCGAATATCTAGAACCTCTGGATTTTACTTGACACCGGGGAAAATGTTAAGTACAAAGATAATCAGTGTAATCGGTCCTGGCCCGTGGCTTTTCGCAACAAGGCGAATTCAAGTCGCGGGCCCACGCTCTACGGAGCGCCCCGGCTGTCATGCATGTCATGGCAGCCATTTTTTATGCTCTCTATAGGACGTAACCGCCGGGCCGGCATCGGTGTTTACTCTTTACGGCGCGGCCGGGTGGCGGATAGACTCACCGGCCGGTGATGCGGCGAGACCGCCGTTCCGGGTTTCGGGTTTCGGGTTCCGGGTTCCGGGTTCCGGGTTCCGGTTGTCGCCTGGTTCCGGTTGCAAGGTTACATTGTTCTAGCCATGAAAGGATTTGGCCATGTTCAAGAAGATGCGAACTGTTCTGAAAGGTGTTCTTCCTCTGGCGATGTTGTTGGCGGCGGCTGGGCTGGGCGGGTGCGACTTTGGGGGCGGCATGGTGGGGGCGACGGGGCTGGCGAAGTACAGACCGACGCTGCTGTTTTCCCTGCCGGAGGCTTGCAACACGCCGGATGGGACGACGCTCGACGACAAGACGGGCATAATCTACCTGTCGTGCCCGAACTTCAACGACGCCAACTTCCCGGCCGTGATGATGCAGATCTCGCCGGAGAACAAGATGACGGCGCTGTGCGCGCTGCCGGTTAGCCCGAAGACCAAGAAGGTTGGGCCTATGGGCGTGGACATCGGCCCGGACGGCAACCTTTACGTGGCTGACAACCAGTACTTCGCCGACCCGAATCACTGCTCTCGGCTGCTGCGGATCAACATGAAAGACGGCAAGGCGACGGGCGTGGAGGTTATGGTTGACGGCCTGAATCTGTCCAACGCGGTGATCTGGCGTGGCGACCGGGTGTACGTAAGCGACACGTCCTTCGACCTCAAGGGCGAGTACGGCGCGGGCGGCATCTGGTGCTTCACGCTGGACGAGCTGAACAAGGGCCCGGTCAAGGTCGCCTCGGCGGACAAGGACCCGCACGTGCTGGTCAAGATCAACGCCATCAAGGGCCGGGGCAGCGGCAACGCCGGGGCCGACGGGATGACGTTCGACGACGATGGCAATCTCTACACCGGCAACTTTGGCGACGGCGTGATGTACAAGATCACCTTCAATGCCGACCGCTCGCTGAAGAGCTGCAACGTGTTCCTCAAGGACCCGAGCATGCTCAGTTGCGACGGGATCTTCTATCGCGCGGCCGACAAGAAGATCTACATCGCCGACAGCTTGGCCAACTCGGTCAAGCGCGTCAGCCTGACCGGCAAGCTGGAGAACCTTTGGGAGAACGGCGACTGCACGGGCGTCGGCAGCGAACTGGACCAGCCCTGCGAGGTAATCGTTCGCGGCAACGACCTGATCGTGATCGATTTCGACATGCCCTTCCCGGGCCTGCGGAACACCAAGTACGACAAGCCCCACACGATCCACGTGATCAGGCTGGAGAAGTAATGTTCAAGACAAGTTTGATGACCCGCGCACTGGCTGGGGCCGCGATGGCGGCGGCTCTGGCCGGGGCGGCGATTGCGGCGGAGGCCGAGGCGGGCGGCGAGTCTCGGGCGAACACCCTGATGTGGTATCGCCAGCCGGCTCGCACGTGGTCGGAGTCCATGCCCGTGGGCAACGGGCGGCTTGGGGCGATGGTCTGGGGCAAGGTCTCCGACGAGATCATCCACCTCAATGAGGACACCCTCTGGTCCGCCGGGCCTTACTCGCAGTGCAACCCCGCCGGCGGAAAGCACATTGCCGAAGTCCGCCGGCTGGTACTGGCCAGGAAGTACGCCGAGGCCGAGGCTCTGTTCCAGCGCGAGGTGATGGGCAAGCCCGCCGAGCAGATGAAGTACCAGCCGCTGGGCGACCTGCTGCTGAGCTTCCCATTCGCGCCGGTGATAACCGACTACCGCCGCGAGTTGGACTTGGACACGGCAATCGCCAGGGTCGAGTACCGCGCCGGCGGCGTCAAGTACACGCGGGAGGTCTTCGCAAGCCCAATCGACCAGGTCATCGTCGTTCGCATCTCGGCCGACAAGCCGGGCGCGGTCGAACTGACCGTCAGACTGGCGGGCAGGACGAACCTCCGGAAGCCGTCCGGCGAGTCGTTCTCGGTCGAGCGGCTCAAGGGCAGGGGCGAGGGGCTGGTCCTCAAGGGCCGCAATTGCGACGACCACGGCGTGGCCGGCGCCCTGACTTACGAGGCTCGGCTCAAGGTCATCCGCGAGGGCGGCTCAGCCCGAACCGAGGAAGCCGGGCAGGGCCAGCAGATCCACATTCGCGGGGCCGACGCCGTGACGCTGCTGATCGCGGCGGCAACGAGTTTCGTGAATTATCATGACGTGAGCGCCGACCCGGCCGAGCGGGCTGAGCGGCATCTGGTGGCCGCGGCCGGCAAGAGCTACCAGCAGCTTCGCGACGCGGCAGCCGCTGAGCACCGGCGGCTTTTTAGGCGCGTGGAGGTCGCCATGACGGCGACGGCGGACTCCCAGCGGCCTACGGATGAGCGGCTGAGCGAGTTCGATAAGTCCGACGACCCGCAGCTTGCCGCCCTGATCTACCAGTACGGGCGGTACATGCTGATTTGCAGCTCGCGCCCGGGCACTCAGCCGGCAAACTTGCAGGGGATATGGAACCCGAGGATGGACCCGTCGTGGGAGAGCAAGTACACCACGAACATCAACGCGGAGATGAACTACTGGCCGGCGGAGTCGGGCAACCTTGCCGAGTGCGTCGAGCCTCTTGAGGGGCTGATCCGCGACGTCGCGGGCGGGCCTGGCATCGAGGTTGCCCGCAAGGAATACAACGCCGGCGGGTGGGTGCTGCACCAGAACACCGACATCTGGCGGGCGGCCGCACCGATGGACGGGAGTTTCTGGGGCACCTGGGCCATGGGCGGCGCCTGGCTGTGCTCGCACCTGTGGGAGCACTACCTCTACGACCCCAACGAGGCGTACCTGCGGAAGGTGTACCCGCTGCTCAAAGGCTCGGCCGAGTTCTTCCTCGACACGCTCGTGGAGGAACCGGAGCACAAGTGGCTGGTGACCTGCCCGTCCAACTCGCCGGAAAACGGGCCGCGCCGCGAGGACCTCTCCGACAGGAACGACCCGAACCTGCCGCGGGGCACGAGCATCTGTGCCGGCGCGACCATGGACATGCAGATTCTGCGCAGCCTGTTCGGCAGTTGCATCGAGGCGTCGGATGTCCTTGGCGTCGACGCGGACTTCCGCAAGAAGGTCGCCGCCGCCCGTGCGAGGCTGGCGCCAAACCAGATCGGCAAGTTGGGCCAGTTGCAGGAGTGGCTGGAAGACTGGGACAACCCCAAGGACCGTCACCGGCACATCTCGCACCTCTGGGGCATGTATCCGGGCAACGAGATTTCCGTCGCGGGCACGCCCGAGTTGGCCAAGGCGGTGGCCAAGTCGCTGGAGTTTCGCGGCGAGGGCAGCACGGGGTTCGGCTCGACCTGGCAGATGTGCCTGTGGGCGCGGATGTTCGACGGCCAGACCGCTTTTGACCGGCTGGTCGTTGAAGTGAAGAAGTTCACGCACCCGAACCTCTGGGGAGACTGCTACGGCTCGCCGCAGATGGACAGTTCGCAGGGCGCCTCGGCCGGAATCGCCGAGATGCTCCTGCAATCGCAGGAAGGATGCATTCACCTGCTGCCGGCGCTGCCGACGGCCTGGCCTGACGGGCACGTGAAGGGCATGCGCGCCAGGGGCGGCTTCGAGGTGGACTTTGCCTGGAAGGCGGGCAAGTTGACCGGGGCGGCCATCCGCTCGAAATACGGCCGGGCTTGCCGGGTGCGCTACGGCGACAAAACTGTAAACCTGAGCATAAAGCCCGGCGAGGGCTGCGAGTTGGACTCGCTGTTGGCGCGGCACTAATTCGCCGCCCATGAACCGGACCTCGCGCGGCCGGTAAACGTCGGGCACCATTTGCCCGACGCCGGCGGATTGGCTCTGGACTCCGGCCGGCCGCGGGTGTATATGAAGGCCTGAACCCTTGTCAGGAATAAGGAGACAATCATGAAGAGTTCTCTGAGGATCGTCGGGCTGTTGGTCGTATCGGCCGCCGTCGTTGTTTCGGCTGTGGTCGTCGGGTGCCAGAACAAGAGCGGCTCGTCCGGGGCCGAGCCGATCGTCTGGTACGGCATGATGCCGCATCCGTACATCACCGAGGTTCAGCAGGGCGTCGAGGCCAGCGCGAAGGACAACGACGTCAAGGTTCTCACGTTCGTCGGGCAGGAGTGGACGCAGAACGACGAGAACACCAACATCAGGGCACTGTCGACCCAGAATCACAAGGCGTTCAGCATTTACCCGGGTGACCCGGCCGGGGCCAACGGGTTGTTCAAGCAGCTCAAGGACCACGGGCAGATTGTCGTGGCTTACGGGGCCGAGCCGAGCCTGCCGACGCCCGCGGCGTTCACCGTGGCGACCGACATCAAGGGCGCCGCGATGGTTGCGGCCGAGGCGCTCATCAAGATGATGGGCGAGAAGGGCAACATCCTCAACGTCCTTGAGACGGTTACCGACATCAACACCAAGAAGCGTGACGACGGCATCAAGGAGGTGGTCGCCAAGTACCCGAACGTGAAGATAATCCAGACCATCTCCGACATGACCCAGGAGAGCGTGGCCAAGGAAAGGATTCAGAGCGCCCTGGCGGCGCGGGGCGCGGAGATCGACGGCATCATCACGACGGGCTATAACCCGACGATCGCGGCGGCGGCGATTCTGACCGAGTGGCACAAGACCCCCAGCCACAAGCGGATTCGCTACATCGGCATCGACACGGGTCCGACGGTCATCAAGGCCATCCGCGACGGTTCGATCGACGCGACTGTCGCCCAGAACCCCTTTGGGCACGGCTACATCAGCACCATGATCCTGAAGATGATGCTCGACGGCTGGAAGCCCGTGAAGGACTACCAGTTTATCAACGCCGGCATTGTGGTGATCACAAAGGACAACGTGGACACTTATGCCAAGGACGTCCGAAAGATCACGGACGGCATCGTGGCGGAACTCAAGACAAAGTACCTGACGTCCCCGGCCGCCGCGGCTATCACGGCAGCGCCGGCCACGACTCAGCCGGCGAAGTAGCATCCGCGCCACGCGGCACGGGCTTTAGGCGTTTCATACAGACAGAGTCGCAACCCGGCATGCTCGAACTGAGGCACATAAGCAAGTCGTTTCCGGGCGTCCGGGCTTTGGACGACGTGAGCGTCACGTTCGCTCCCGGTGAGATCCACGCTCTTGTCGGCGAGAACGGCGCCGGCAAGAGCACGCTGATGAAGATCATCTGCGGCATATACCAGGCCGACGCCGGGGAGGTTTTTCTCGACGGACAGGGAGTCCGCAGCCGGGACTACCGCCAGAGCCTCGCGGCCGGCATCGACATCGTCCACCAGGAAATCCAGATTGTTCGCGAGAACACGGTGGCTGAGAGCATCATGCTCGACAAGCTCGTTACATACGGGCCGACGGGCATCATCAACTGGCGGGCGGTCAGCAAGCACGCCCGCAAGTATATGGACATGGTCGGTCTGGACGTGCCCCCGACGGCGCTGATGAAGGGCCTTAGCCCGGCCCAGAAACGCCTCACGCAGATCGCCCGTGCCCTGGCCTCCAACGCCCGCGTGATACTTTTGGACGAGCCGACCAGCACGCTGACCGAGCACGAGGCCCAGACGCTCTTCGGCATCCTGAACGACCTCAAGAAGACCGGCGTGGTGCTGGTCTTCGTCTCGCACAAGTTCGAGGAGGTCTTCGCCCTCTGCGACCGCGTGACGGTGCTTCGCGACGGCAGGCATATCGCGACGCGGCCAACGAGCGAGTTGACCCGTCCGGAGTTGATTCGCATGATGATCGGGCGGGAGTGCAAGGAGGACCATCTCGGGCGCGTCAACTTCAATCGCGACGTCGAGGTGCTGCGGGTCGAGGGCCTCACTCGCGCCGGCAAGATCGAGGATGTCTCCTTCAGCCTTCACGAGGGCGAGATACTCGGGCTTTACGGCCTGGTCGGCGCCGGGCGGACGGAGATGGCCCGCGTGCTTATCGGCGAGGACCGCATGGATGCCGGCAGGGTCATCGTCCGCGGTGAGCTTGCCCGGATACGTTCGATCTCCGACAGCCTTTATCGCTACCGGATCGGCTACCTTACGGAGAACCGCAAGGAAGAGGGCCTGCTGCTGAAGGACACGGTCCGCGCGAACCTGACGATCGCGGTCTGGCCTCGCATGGTCAACAAGCTGACTCGCTGGATCAGCGCCCGGCAGGAGGATGACACCGCCCACGAGATGGTCGACAGCCTTGAGATTCGCACTCCGGGCCTGGCCCAGATAGTCGAGAACCTCAGCGGCGGCAACCAGCAGAAGGTCAGCCTGGCCAAGTGGCTGGCGGCGGACTGCGACGTGCTGATAATAGACGAGCCGACGGTAGGCGTGGACGTGGGCGCCAAGGAGCAGATACATCGCCTCATCCACCGCCTGGCTGAGCGGGACCGCAAGTCGATCATCCTGATTTCCTCGGACATGCCGGAGATCATCCGGCTGGCGAATCGGATCCTCGTCTTCCGCGACGGGCGGATCGTCAGCGAGGTAGACCACGTGGACAACCCGGCCAGAACCTACGATGAGATCAGCATGGCCATCGGAGAGCACTTGCAGTAAGCCCAAAGGAAAGACACCGTGAGCCGGACACCCATAGCCAGATTGCAGTCGAGCCTTGAAAGGCGAGTTCTCATTCCCGGGCGCACCTGGGGGCTCATCGTCGCGACCGCCGTTTTGTTTAGCGTCATCGCGTATAATTCCAGCACAATCCTGAAGCCTTACACGATATTCACCATCTCCCGCCAGGTGGAGCAGTTCGTGCTGATAGCGCTGGCCCAGGCCGTCTGCCTGGTCGTCGGCGGGATGAACCTCTCGGTCGGCGGCATCGGGAGCCTGACCACCGTGGCCCTGGGTCTGAGCCTGGACAACTGGGGCATGCCGGCTTGGCTGGCCGTGCCGATCGCCCTGGCGGTCGGGGCGGCGTGCGGGCTGGTCAACGGCCTGCTTATCGCAAAGCTCAAGATCAACTCGTTCATCGTCACGATCTCGACGATGTTCATCTTCATGGGCCTGCGGTCCGGCATATCCGGCGGCAGTCCCTATGCCGTTCCGGATTCGTTCACGATTGTGGGACAGGGCGGGATCGGGGGAGTGCAAGGGAACATTATCCCCTACGTTTTCCTGATAATGCTGGCCGTGCTGGGGGCGGTCGCCTACATGTACCGCAATACGGTTTTCGGGCGGCGCATGCTGGCCACGGGCGGCAACGAGGACGCGGCCAGGCTTTCGGGCATCCGCACCGGCAGCATGATTATCGGCGCCAACGTCCTGTCGGGACTCTTGGCGGCCCTGGCGGCCGTGCTGTACGCATCGGAGCTTGGCTCGGCTGCGCCGGAAACCGGCGACTCCTGGCTGCTCATCTCGTTCGCCGTCGCGATTATCGGCGGCACGGGCCTGAACGGCGGGGTCATCTCGGCCCTGGGCATACTTATGGGCGGGATAATCTACACGCTCATCAATCACGGACTCGTCGAGATGAAGGCGAACTCGTACTACATGAAAGTCTACTTCGGCCTGCTTATCCTGCTGACCATCGCCGTTGACCGCGGGCGGGAGATATACGGCCAGCGCAAACGCCATACGCCCGACACCGCCGCCGAGCCGGCCGAGCCCGCGGAACAGCATTCCGATTAACGAGAGCATCCGTCATTCAGAATGATCGGGTGCCGTGGTTCCGGCAGGCAGGAACCACGGCGCCCATTGCACGGAATTATCGGACACCCTCGATGCCTCGCCCGCTCTTGCGCCCACGGGGGACACAGCCGGAACTTCATGCCATTGGAGTTGTTGGACTCTTGGTGATCGATGGTTGTAGTCCGACGTTCCGATTGGCGATGTTCCTTATGAATGATGCTTCTCTCATCAAGCTTCTCTGCCGCGTTTGCCCAGGCGGCGTTGCGGCGGCGTGCGCCATGGTGCTTAGCCTCGCGGCCGGGATTGCCGGGGCGGCGCCATCTGACGTCCCGGCCGTGCCGGACCTGGCCGGTCGGTGGGAATGTGAGTTTGACATCATCAGGGGCGAGTTTTCGGGCAGGAATCGCAATCCTACCCTTGCCGCCCAGACCTACTGCCGCCAGTCGCTGATCTTCGCGGAAGACCGCGACTCGACGGATGTGATTCTCCGCCGCACCGAGGCCCTTGCGGCGGACATCCAGAAGTTCCCGGGGGCGCCCGGCATGACGGCGCTCAAAGCCCGCCTGGCCCAGTTGAGGACCCAGGCCGACAAGTGCAAGCCGACCGACCTGCCAGCACGCAAGGCGCTGTTCATGTCGGTCGCCGCCCTCCGCCGGCAGATCGCGTTTTCCAACCCGCTGCTGAACTTCAAGGAATTGCTGTTTCTCAAGAGCCACTTGGGCGCCGGTCACTGCTGCGACCAGTACTTCGGCAACACAACCAGGCCTGGCGGAAGCCTGTACGTACTGAAGGACCCCTTCGGCGAGAAGCCCGTTCTTCACGATATGCTGGCCGAGGCCCTCGTCACAAACGGTCGGCTCCAGGGCAAGAGCCTCGCAGACGGGTCCTACCGCGCGCCCGAGCTGTCGTACGATGGCAGGCAGATCTTCTTCGCCGCCACCCAGTGTGGCAAGAGCAAAGAGCGGTGGAGCCCGGAGAAGTCATACCACGTTTTCAAGGTCAACCTCGACGGCTCGGGCC
Source organism: uncultured Planctomycetaceae bacterium (assembly GCA_964605095.1). Classification (GTDB taxonomy): domain Bacteria; phylum Planctomycetota; class Phycisphaerae; order SM23-33; family SM23-33; genus JAUWQU01. The sequence goes on from CAZSBS010000073.1 coordinate 16,565, forward strand.
TGACCCAGGTCACCGATGGTTCGTGGAACGACTTCGACCCGTGCCTGCTGCCAAACGGTCGCGTCGCGTTCATATCCGAGCGCCGCGGCGGCTTTGGCCGATGCCACGGGCGCCCGGTGCCGACGTACACGCTGCACTCGATGAACCCCGATGGCAGCGACATCGTGGCGCTGAGCTACCACGAGACCAACGAGTGGAACCCAAGCGTCAACAACGACGGGATGATCGTCTACACGCGATGGGACTACATCGACCGCGGGGACTGCATCGCCCACCATCCGTGGATAACCTACCCGGATGGGCGCGACCCGCGGGCGATGCAGGGCAACTACCCGATCAATCGCAACGATCGCCCGGACCAGGAGATGAACGTCCGCGCGATCCCAAACTCGCCGCTCTACGTGGCGACGGCATCGCCGCATCACGGCCAGTCGTTCGGCTCGCTGGTCATCTTCGACCCGCGAGTCGAGGACGACGGCGCGATGGCGGCCATCAAACGCCTCACGCCGGAAGCCAGGTTTCCCGAGGTCGAAGGAGGACAGTTGACCTATGGCACGGCCTGGCCGCTGAACGAAAACTACTTCCTGTGCGCGTACGCCCCGCCAGAGGGCAAGCGGGGCAGCGGCCTGCACGGCATATATCTGGTGGACAGCTTCGGCAATAAGGAACTGGTCCACGAAGACCCGGCGATAGGTTGCTTTAGCCCGATCCCGGTGGCCCCGAGGCCCTGCCCGCCGGTGATCCCGCATGCAACCGCTGTCGGATTGCCCGGCTCCTCGCCAAAGGATGCCTCAGAGCCAACGCCGACCACCGGGACAGTCCTGTGCGTCAACGTCTACAACAGCCGCAAGAGCTGGCCGGCGGGCACGAAGATCAAGGAAATCCGCGTCATCCAGCTTTATCCCAAAGCCACCCCCCCTGTAAACGACCCGGACATCGGCATTGGCAGCGAGTCGCTTGCCCGCAATGTGCTTGGCACGGCGCCGGTCGAGCAGGACGGCAGCGTCCAGTTCACGATCCCGGCCGGCAAACCGTTCTACATGCAGGCCCTGGATGCCAACGGCTGCGCGATCCAGTCCATGCAGTCGGCGACATACGTGCATCCGGGCGAGAAGCTCACCTGCCAGGGCTGCCACGAACCCGCGGAGGGCTCGCCCAAGGCCCCCAGTCGCCCGCCGATGGCGCTGCGGAAGACCGCCGTGGCGCTGTCGCCCGATGTCGAAGGATCGAGCCCCATCTCGTTTCCGCGGCTGGTCCAGCCGGTGCTGGACCGCAACTGCGTCTCGTGCCACGTAAAGAACAAGGGCAAGGCCCCAGACCTGGGCGGCACACCGGCGATCTGGAACCGCCCCGACTACGGCGGGGGCAGTAAGACATGGTCCGCCTCGTACATATCCCTGACGACGGCACACTACAGTGAAGGCGATCCGATCAAGGGCTTCGCGTTCTCCTTCAGCGCCCGCCCGCCGTCGCGCACGCCGACGCAAACCGTCCCGGGCCAGTTCGGCGCAAGGGCCTCCAAGCTCTACCGGATGCTCTGGAAGGGCCACCACGACGTGAAGCTCTCGCCAGAGGACATGAGGCGAATCACGACCTGGCTGGATTGCAACAGCGTGTTCTTCAGCGCCTATGACCACTTGGATGACCAGATCGCCGGAAAGCTGGT
>CAZSBS010000074.1:0-18073 GCA_964605095.1 uncultured Planctomycetaceae bacterium
CCGGTAGTCAGTAGTCAGTAGCTGGTAGCCCGTGGCGAGCCTTCGCGCGGTCAGGTGGAGGGTCCTTGCTTGCCGTATCCCTGCACCAGCGCTACAATAGCTCTGCCGATGCGGAAGCGACAGTGGGGTCCATCAGGCCGGGGACTTGAGCCTGTCCAGGCTGGTCGGCAAAGGTGGGCTTGGAAGAAAATGAGTTGAGAAAGCGAAATATGGGGAGAAAGCGCGCGTTCATAGCTGTTGCGATTGCGATTAGTGGTGTCTTCCTGGCTATCGGTTGGTATGTGACAATGTCAGTCGGGTCAGGCGATCCGGGCATGCCGGCGTGGGTAACCAAAGAAACGCCCTTGGGAAAGTTCGTCGCGGCCCCTGACGGTACGGCTAAGGGGCTGCCATATCAGAAATGGCGCTACCTGGTGAAGATGAAGCCTCCGCGGGAGGCTGTTGAGGAACTGGTGCGCTACCTGAAGTCCGCTCCGTGTGTTGCGGAGGTCAAGGTTGACACCCCCATTACTGACAGTGAGTACTACGTGTCTATCATAGTCACATCGGTACGAGGGGATTCTATGCGAATGATCTTCACGCCTACCCCGGATTAGGAACCCTCGGGACATGCTGCCTTAACAAGTGGCCATCATGCAGTGAACCGGCTTTAACCAGCGCCAACTAAAGCGGTCACGAGCGATAGGCGCGGCGGGTCTTTCGGCCGGCGGCTATGCGTTGGAGTTCCGCGCCGGCTTCGTGGCTGGCTGAGGCGATGGCGAGCGTCGCCTGCTTCCAGAGGGCCTGGATCCTCGCGACGGCCTCCTCGGGCTTGGCCTTGTCGGTGGGGGTGAGCGACTCAAACAGCGCGCCGAGCCGGTCGACGAGCGGGCCGACGCGGTCGTCGCGGCCCTCGCTGACGGCCTGGATGATTTGCCGGAGGACAAGGTCGATGCCCGCTATGCCGGGACTGCTCGCCCCGGCGGGGTCGGGTGAGGGCAGCCCGGTGGCTTCGGGTAGTGTAGGATCAGTGGGGTTATTGTGGTGCATCGCTTCTGCTGTCTTTGTTTGCTGCTGTTTTCTTTGTTTGTCGTTTTGCAGTTTTGAGTTTGCCTTCTTGTTTGGGATTTCGTGCTTGGTGCTTGGAACTTCCAGCTACGTACAACTACATTATTCCAGATACACAAACTGACTGGTTTGTCAGGCCCGATAGGGCCGACAGTGTTTAGCCGGGGGCGTAAGCCCCCGGAACACGGTTATTTTCATAAATGAGCCCCAAAGGGGCGACAGAAGAAACATGCCGCTGTGCCAATGGTGCGTCTTTCTATCGCCCCTTCGGGGCTCTTGTTCTAAACGCACCCAATCCGGGGGCTTACGCCCCCGGCTAAATGCTTTCGCCCCATTCGGGGCTTTTGGAATCGGTCACTTTGAGCAGACGCGCCGCGCTAATCACGGCGGGCGGCCTCGGTCGGGTGTCGGGCGTCGAGCATGGCGCGGTGGACCTGTGCCAGCAGCGCGTTGGCTTCCGGCTTGCCGGGTTCGAGGTCCAGCACCTCCAGCAGCAGTTCGCGGGCGGGCAGGAGATGTTTTTCCTGGACGTACAGCGAGGCCAGGCAGAAGAGCACGGCCGAGTCGTCGGGATGGCCTTGGCGGTAGACTTCCAGGTAATGGATGATCTGCTTGAAGGTGCCCATCCGCCGGGACATCTGGAAGAGGCCCAGCAGTGCCAGGAGGTTGTCGGGCTCGATCTCGAGCGTTTGGAGGTACATGTCGAACGCCTGGTGGAAGTCCATCCGTTCCTGGCAGATCATGGCCAGGCCCGTGCAGGCGCCGGCGCAGCGGTTGTCGAGTTCCAGCGCTCTGAGGAACTGGCGGTAGGCTTCCTCGTGCCGGCCTAGCTGGAACGAGACGTTGGCCAGCCCGACCAGCGGTTCGGCCCGGTCAGGCGCCATTACCGCGGCGCGCGAGAAGCACCACTTGGCCTTTGACAGTTCAGCCATGGCCAGGTGACAGTTTCCCAACTCCTGCAATTTTTCGTACGAGGATGGCACGATGCCTTTCCTGATGCAATTGTCGTGCCATTGGGCCTTTTGCGTTACGGTGCAGGAAACAGGCCGTGTGGATGCGATTCGGGCTACGGGCCTGGCCGGGCGGGGCCGGAAGATGTAAGCCTTTTGGGCGCGCCGTGGCGCTTGGAGCGCCTCAAATCTTTACGGAAGGCTACTGGATGAAATCCAGCAGTGACAGCGACAGCAGCCTCGCCGCACTGGTCAGCGTCATCTGGTAGAGGTTCTGGGAACGTGCCAACTCCGTGGCCACGTTGACGATGTCGGCGTCCTGGAGCATGGCGGCCCGGTCGTCGGCCGCGTCGCGGTTGGTCTCGAGCGTCTGCGTCATGGCGTCCATCGCCTGGATTCGCGAGCCGACGGCGGCGAGTTTCTGCGTAATGTTGTCCGTCACGGTCATCAGGCTGGTTGTGGCCTGGCGTAGCAGTTCCTGCTGCCGGCTGGAGTCCAGGCCATTGGTGTTGCTCAGCAGGTCGCGGATGTTCATCAGCGTGCCGAAAAGGTTGTAGGAGCCCGGGACCGTCACGGCGTCCATGCCGGTTGCGCTGATGCCCGATGGGTCCACCATCAGCACGCCGCCTGTGCGAGGGTCTGTCACGGCCACCTGCTGGGTGAAGTCGGTTACCGTCGTGGTGGTGGCGCCGTCATCCAGCGAGAGCGTGACCGAGCGGGAGACCTGCCACTGTCCGTCGGTGCCGACCCAGCCGGTCATGTCCACGTGGACGCTCTGCCCGTCGGCGTTGGTCAGTTGGAGGTCGTCGTCGGCGGCGGTGAACGCCACGGCCTGGCCACCGTCGAGCCTGACCGTCGAGCCGGCGGCGTCGACGGTTATGGTATGGGCGCCCACGATGGTGTCCCCGGCGGCTGAGCTTCCCGCGCCCAGGCCGCTGGCGGGGGCGTAGGACGTGGTCCCGCCGTCGCCGACGGTCAGCCAGAGGTCGCCTTGGACGGTCGATATCGACAAGCCCGCCGCGGCGCCGGTCGAGCCGATGAACACGGGCGTGTCGGGCTTGGATATTCGGAAAATCTCGTCGCCGACGAGTTGGCTGGCGATGTTTGTGCCGGGCGCCACGGGCACCCACATCTGCTCGAGGCTTCCGGCGTACTGCACGTCGGTGATGCGCCCGTCGACGCGCTGGGCCACGTATGGCGCGGTCGCGATGTTCTGCCCACCGAAGGAGTACTGCCCGAGGTCATACGTGTTGGCCAGGAACAGCGTCTGCTCGAGCAGCGTGTCCACCTCCGAGGCCATGCTGGCGCGGTTGGCGTCGCTGTATATCCCGCTGGATGCCTGCGTGAGCAGTTCGCGTACCCTGGTAAGGCTGGTGGAGACCTGCTGCATGGCGTTGAGGGAGTTGCCCAGCGTCTGCGAGGTCTGCCCGAGGTTCTTGAGGTAGGTGTCCAGGGAGGCGGACTTTCTCCGCAGGTCCATGATCTTGACGGCGCTGCCAGGGTCGTCGGACGCCTTGCCGACGCGCAGCCCGGTGGATACCTGCTCCTGGAGCCTGGCAAGCGTCGCCGACTGGGTCTGAAGCGCGTATACCGTGTTTGAGTATATCGAACCCCATCCGCTCATTTGGATTTCCTTGCCGTCATCTTGGTCACATCATGTCCATAAGGTACTTGATGGTCTGGTCCTGGCTGCTTATGACCTTGGAACATGCCTGGAAGAACCGCTCCAGCATCATCAGGTTGGCGGCTTCCTCGTTCACGTCCACGCCGCTTACGCCGTCTCGCTGGTTCTCAAGCTGCTGGATGATCTGCGACGAGCTTTCCTGGCGGCTCTTGGCAAGAGCGACCCTCTGGCCGACGCTGCTGATGAAAAACTGGAGGTGCTCGCCCGGAGTAAGCTGCCCCAGCGAAGCCTGCTTGAGGTCCTCCATGCCCGCCATGGCCAGGGCGTTGAGGTTGTCGCCGCCGCCGGACGATGCGGAAACCGCCAAGCGGGTCGGGTCGGAAAGAACTTCCGCGCTGACGCTCATGGTAAGCGCGGAGTTGCCGCCGAAGAGCGTGTTGATTCCCGCCGCCGCCAGGAAGCCCGTGCTGTCGGACTGCGCCAGGGCCTCGACGGTGAACTGCTGGCCGTCGGTCAGCGTTCCAAGCGACAAGGCCACGTATACTCCGTCGGCAACCGCCAGGCGCTGCCCGGCGGCGTATCCGCTGCCGATTGAAAACGTGTTCACCAACTCGCCGCCGGAGTCCCGCACCTCCAGCTCCAGCCCAGGCGTCACGCCTGCCTGGCCCGTGCCCTGGATGGTGAACGTGTAGGTCGTGTTCTCCGATCCGCTGTAGTTGCCGCTGATTGTCGGTGCGGCGGTGCCCGTCAGACTGGTGGACGTGGGCTGGGCCTCCACGCCCGGGCGGAAGTCGAAAGTGTAGCCGTCATCGGCCTTGATCTTGAGCCGGCTGTCGGCGATGAAGGCCGTAATGGGGCCCACGGCATCGAGCCTGCCCGCGATGTCCGCCATGGTGTCCTTGGCGGGGTCGACGGCGATCTCATACCGGCTGACTTCGCCGGTGGCGGTGTCGGTCACCCGCACCCAGAAGCTGCCTGCCTGGACCTGGGGGATCGAGTCGCTCAGCACGCCGGAGCCAACCGATCCGCCGGTGAGTTCCTCGAATGCCCCAGATGATCCGACGCCCTGGACGTGCAGGCTGTTGACGCTGGTTATCACCTGGGTGGCAAGGGCGTCGAGTTGGCCGCTCAACTGGGCTATGACGTTGTTCCGGAGGTCAATCAGCGCGCCAAGCCTGCCGCCGGAGACGTTGGTTTCAATAATGGCCGAGTTCTTCATCGACACGCCGAGCTTCTCGGAGGAATCCATGCACAAGGTCAGTTCGGTGGCATGGGTGCCTATGACCAGCGGGGCGCCCCAGGCCATTATGTCTCGGCTGCCGGCCTCGGCCAGGCTGTTGGTCTGGATCGGAATGATCTCGGACAGCTCACGCACGAGCTGGTCCCGCTGGTCGGCAAGCAGGTTGGCGGATCCGCCGCGGCTGACCTTCGCGAGGATCTGCTCATTCAGGTCGGCGATCCGTCCGGTCAATTGGTTGACCTGGGAGACAACGTCTTGTGCCCCGGTCTTGAGGCTGTTGGCGGTCTCCGTGAGGAAGCTTCCGTGGTTGTGGAACTGCTCGGCCAGCGACTGGGCCGACCACACCGTCTGCTGAAGCTGGGCGGAACTCTGAGGCTGGGCGGCAAGCTCACGCATGTCGCCGAAGAACTGCGTCAAGGCGGTGATCAGGCCCTGTGAGCCGAGCTGTCCCAGTGAACTCTCGATGGACTGAAGGGTCGTCAGTTCCTGCGTGAACTGGCCCTGGAGAGGCTGGTTTCGCAGGATTTCGCTCTCGAGCAGGCCGTCCATGGTCCGGCGTACCTCGGTTATCTCCGCGCCCCCGACTGACGGGCTGGAGTGGCTGCCCGACGAGACCGGGTTTATCACCGGCACCTGGCGATGGTAGCCTTCCGTGTTTGCGTTGGCGATGTTCGTGGCGACGATATCGAGGGCACGCTGGGCGACGATCAGCCCGCTCAGTCCTATCGTAAGGTTGCTCATCAGCTATCGCTCCGTGTCCATAAGGCTGCCGCAGCCACGCCAGTGCTGCGGGCCGCGCTGCCCGTATACGGTCACGCGCTTGTCGGACCCGACAATACATTCGATCAGCAGGCGGTTGATCCTCGCGCACTCAGCCAGCAGAACCGCGGTCTGGCGGTGCTTGCGGCGGATTCGCTCGGCCAGGTCCGTCACTTGGCGGCGCCGCTGGGCCAGAATCCGGCGGTCGCTTTGCCCGACCATGCCCAGCAGGCGCTCCAGACGGGTCTTGCCCGCCGGCCAGCCGAGATGCTCCGCAAGCTCGTCGCGGGCGGCCTGGAACTGGGCGTCAGCCAGCGCCTGGTGCTGCCGGGATCGGGTCATCTCCTCGAGAACCCGCTCCATCCGGTCGTTGTCGTTGGCGATGATGGACTCGCTCAGCGCGTCCAGTTCCGCCTCGCGCCGGCTGAGCAGGTCGATCTGGCAGTCCAGGCTCTCGGTCAGCCGCTGGAGCATCTGGGGCCCCGGCGGGGCCGGCGACTCGGCGGCGCCACTGCCGGCGGCGTCAGGCTGCAAGGTGCGCGTCACGGATTCACCTTCTTTCCTTGTTCGGCGCCGGCGTAGCCTTGCCGGCCGGCAATCTGCTTCCATAGGCCCAGCCCGCCCTTGTCGGCGAGGTCCTGGGCAAGGTAATACCAGAACATGTCCTTGACTCCCTGACTGGAGCCCTCGTCAAGCAGCGGCGATTCGTCAACCGTGTTAGCCATCTCCTGGAGCACCTTGTGGATCAGCACCGACTCGAAGTCCTTGGCGGCCTGCTCGTTCTTGAGTTCGCCCGGCGAGGCGCTCAGTCGCGTCTCAGCCGGCGAGGACAACGGCATCAGCGAGTCCGACAGGGATTGAATGTTGATAGTCATCAGATCACCTTCAGCGCCGCCTGGAGCGCCCCGGCCTCCTTGAGGGCCTCGAAGATCGACACCAGGTCGCGCGGCGTCAGGCCCAGGGCGTTCAGCGCGCGGGCGAGTTCGGCCACCGACAGTGACCGCTGCACGACCTGTATGGCGCCGCCTTCCTCGGTTGCGGTTATTTCCGTCCGGTTGACCTTTTCGGTGGTTCCGCCCCGCGAGAGCGGCGAGGGTTGCGAGACGGATTCCTTCTCCTGCTTGATGATCGACAGGCTCCCGTGAGAAATCGCCACAAGCGATATGGTCACGTTCTGCCCGACCACGATAGTGCCGGTGCGCTCGTTGATCACCACCACGGCCGGCTGATCGACCTGGACGTCGATCAGGCCAATGCGGTTGATGGCGGCGGTGGCGTCCTCAATCGAGATCCGGCTGGGCAGCGTGACGCGGATGGCGCCGGCGTCGACGGCCTTGGCGGCGTTGGGCATGGCCTTGTTTATCGCCTGAGCCATCATGGTGGCGGTGGCGAAGTCGGGGTTCCGCAGCGTCCAGGTGATGGTGTCGTTCTCGACGAAGTTCGCGAGTTCCTCGCGTTCGACGGTCGCCCCGGACGGGACTCGCCCGACGGTGACGTGGTTCTTCGTGACGGTGGCGCTCTTTCCGCCGGCGCTGAAGCCGCCGACGGACATGGGCCCCTGGGCGACGGCGTACACCTCGCCGTCGGCGCCTGCAAGGGGGGTGATGAGCAGCGTGCCGCCCTGGAGGCTGTTGGAGTTGCCAATGGTCGAGACGGTCACATCCATCCGGCTGCCTTTGCGGGCGAATGGCTGAAGCTCAGCCGTCACCATGACGCTGGCGATGTTCTTGCTGTTGACGTCCGTAGGGCTGAGCACCAGACCCGACCGGCGAAGGATGTTCGCCAGCGCGCGCCGGGAGACCTCGCTGTCGTCGCCCGAGCCGTTGAGGCCCACCACAAGCCCGTAGCCCCACAGCGGGTTGCCGCGAACACCCTTGACGTCGGCGATGTCCTTGATCCGCTCGGCCCGCAGCAGGGCCGACCCGGCAAGCAGGACAGCCAGCAGCCCCATCATCTGCCATCCGCGGAATCGCAATTGGTGTATCCTGTCCTTCACGTTATTTCTCCGGCCGCTTTAGAACGGGTTGAAGAGGTCTATCAGCCTGGCCAGCCAGCCGGGTTTGGTGTACTGGCTGGCGGAGCCCTTGCCGCCGTAGACGACCTTGAAGTTGGCCACCTTCGTGCTGGACACGGTGTTGTCAAACGTGACGTCGCTAGGCCGGACTATTCCGCTGACCTGTATCGTCTGGCGGTCGCCTTCAACTTCCCGCACACGAGTGCCGGCGATGACAAGGTTGCCGTCCGGCAGCACGTCCTGCACGGTCACGGTCACCTGGTCGGTCAGGCTGTTGTCGCTTCCGTAGTTGCTCTTGCCGTCGAACTTGGTCTCGCCGGAAGATGTGTAGTCCAGCGACGGGAATGTGAAGACGTTCTTGCCGAGCGGCTGGGCGAAGAGCTTGGCCGGGTCGAACGTGCCGCTCATGCCGGCGGTGCGCTCGTCCTTTTTCTCGAGCTTTCGGCTGGTGTCGTTGGCGATGGTGGACCGTTCGACCACAACGACCGTAATCGAGTCGCCTCGGCGGCGCGCGGTGTCGTCGGAGTGGATCGCTCGCGCCTTGACGGACGCCTTTTCCCAGATGGACCCCGCCCGTGCCGCCGTGGCGCCGGCGCCGAGGACCATCGCGCAAAGAATCGCTCGTGTAATCAGCTTCATTTTTCGCTCTCCTCCAGCAGCGGCTCCACGGTGCCGTCGGCGCATACGCGGGCGGTCAGGATCCGCTTGCTGTCTATGTTCTGTATGGGGACAGCCTCGCCGACGCGCCCGGGGGCAAGCGCCACCCCCTTGGCCAGCAGCGAAAAGCCGCCAAGGTCCACGCGGATGCGGACCAGGGCGTTGCGCTCGAAGACCAACTTGGGCTTGGGCGTGGTCAGCAGGCCCTGGGCCAGCACACTGTCGGCGGCGACGGCCCGGGCCGCCAGCTTGCCATACGGACTGGTCCAGCCCTCCTGCGGGCTATGGCGCAGGACGGTCTCGACGGCGACGTTGGACTCGGTGATGGTTTCTCCGGGCGAGATGTCCTTGCGGGCCACCGCCTGACGCCAAAGGTGCGCCTTCTCGAAGCCGAGCTCGCAGTTTGCCGTGGCCAAACCGTCTCGCGTGATGTTCACCCGCACGGTTGCCCGCTGCTCGGTGGCCCCGTCGAGCAGCACCGGCGAAAGCTTGACGGCCGGGCCCGTGGGAACGCTGACGGGCTCGACCTGCCGGGCGAGGCGCCACTGTGCCCCGCCCTTGCAGGGCATCTTCTCGTTCAGCAGCGCCGACGCGGCCGCCACGAGTCTGCTGGCGTCGATCTCCTGCTCGTTTGGAGTGACAAGCACCTCGTTGGCCCCGCAGAAGTGGATTTCGCGTTGGGAGAACCCGCTTGCCGCGAGTCGTCCGAGGATCATGGCTCGGTCGACCTTCATTTCCTCGCGGCTGAAGGGAGCCCGGCCCAACTGCACCTGTTTGGCCCTGGCGGTGCGGTCGTGGTCGCTGCCTCGGACTATGCAGACGGCGCCGAGAGAGAGCGTCGAACCGCGGACCTGCTGCGTGCGCGGCAGGTAGATTCGCAACCCGCCCTGGCCGTCGTCGCAAGAGGCTGATGGCGCGGCCTGGGCGGGCGCGGCGTTTGCCGCGCCGGCTGTGGGCGCCGCCGCCAGGATCAGCCACGTCGCGAGAATGGTTTCTACCGCCATGATATTTCCTTACTGCACCAGCCTGGTCGCGGTCGTCAGCATGTCGTCGCCGGCCTTGATGGCTCGGGAGTTGATTTCGTATGCCCGCTGGGCGGTGATGAGGCTCACCAGTTCGGTGACCATCTGGACGTTGGACCTTTCCAGGAACCCAGCCTGGATCGCGCCCATGCCGCTCTGGCCCGGTATGCCCGTCATGGGGCTGCCGCTGGCGGCAGTTTCGCTCAACAGGTTGCTGCCCTCGCTTGTCAGCCCGGATGGGTTCTGAAAGCGAACGAGGGTGATTTGCCCCACCACCGTGGGGGTGGTGCTGTCGCCGACCATGGCCGAGACCGTGCCGTCCGTGCCGACGCTTATCGAACGGGCGTCGCTGGGGACGGTAATGGCCGGGCTTATCTGGTAGCCCGACGACGTGACGAGGTTGCCGTTGGCGTCAGCCCGCAGCGAGCCGTCGCGGGAATAGCGGGTCTGCCCGCCTGGAACGCTGACCTGGAAGAACCCCGAGCCCTGGATCGCCAGGTCCAGCGACCGCCCGGTGTTCTCCATCTCGCCCTGGGTGAAGATCTTCATCGTCGAGGCTGGACGCACGCCGCTGCCGATCTCGAAGCCGTTTGGGGCCGTCGTGCCCTGATCGCTCTGCCGACCCGCCTCGAGCAACTTGACGTACATCAGGTCCTGAAAGTCCACCTGGCTCTTCTTGAAGCCCACCGTGTTCATGTTGGCCAGGTTGTTGGAGATCGTGTCAACGATCATCTGCTGGGCCGTCATGCCCGTCGCAGCCGTGGAAAATGCTCGTAACATGAGGAATCCTTTCTTATCTAAGCCATTGCAACCCGCATGAGCTGGTCCTTGCTCTCGCCGGATTTCTCCAGGCTCTTGCAATTTGCCTCGTACATGCGGCTGACGGTTATCAGGTCCACCATTTCCCGGACCACGTTGACGTTCGACTGCTCGCGGTAGCCCTGTTTGACGCTGAACGTGCCGGCCGCTTTTGCGGCCACGCCCTCTGGCGCGCGGAACATTGTTGCGGATACGGCATTGAGGGCCCCCGGATCGTCGAAGTTCACCACCTTGAGCCGCCCCAGGAGCTGCCCGTTGGCCGAGACGCTGCCGTCGGAGCCGACCGACAGGTCCTCGCTCGTGGCCGATTGAGGCAGGACGATCGCGCCTGTCTCGCCGGCGACGTTGTTGCCGGCCGAGTCCACGAGCCTGCCGCCGGGGTTTACCCGCACGGAGCCGCACCGCGTGTACATCTCGCCAGTGGGGGTTTCGATCACGAAGAAGCCCTTGCCGTCTATGGCCAGGTCCAGCGTGTTTCCGGTAGCGGTCAGCGATCCCTGCGTCAGGTCGATGGCGGCGCGGGGGCGGGCGCCGTTGGCGGCGTCCTGTCCGGCCAGTTGCTCGTCCATGACGCTGGAGAACGATCCACTGCGGCGTTTGTAGCCGACGGTGCTCGCGTTGGACAGATTGGTGGTGATGGTTTCGTAGCGCCGCATCAACGCCTGCAAGGAACTCGCGGTCGGGTTGACGTTTATGGCCATGACTTACTCTCTCCAGGCCGGTTGGGCGGCGTGGGTGGCGGCGGGGGGCTTGGCTTCAATGCTCGGCTGATCGGCGAGGTTCGTCTCGGAGACCAGTTCAGACACGTCGGATTCCGAAAGGTCCGTCAGTTCCACGACCAAGTGGGCCTTGCGCGAGGTGATGGTTTCAGATCTCAGGACGATTGCGATTCCGTTGATGCTCCTGCCCTGTCGCGGTTCAAGGAGCACGAGCGTGCGGCTCTTTTCAGCCAGCGATGGCATGTCCTCGACCTCCAGGATGAGTCCCGTGCCGCCCAGTTCGATCAGCCGGGCCGGGTGAAAGACCGGCGGCTCGTGCGGTTTACAGACTATGAACGGGTAGCAGGCAAGAGAGGCCGGGCGATCCACGCGGACTCGGCGGAAGCGCCGTCGGTTGACGAACCGGACGTTCAGTGCATGGGCGAGCGTGAGGTCCCGCCCGTCGGCCAAGACGAGTTCCGTATCGAATTCCCAGACGGAGCCGGCTCGGCAGTACCGCGCCCGCAGGTGGGTTCCGGTGACCAGATCCTGGCTCTCGGCGCTGGCATGGGCCTTTATCTCCCAGCCTTGGGCCGAGACGATCGTGACCTGGGCCGGCTCCAATATGCCGCTGCCCGTAAGTGTGATAATGGCGCCCTCGGGGATCTGCCGGCTGCTGACCAGCGATGAGTTTCCCTCGAAGCCGAGCTTGAGCTGGGCGGAGTTGATGACCGAGAGTATCTTCCTCTTGTCATCGGGGAACATGGACAGCACCCGGTGGCATTGCATCAGCAGGTGCATGCACCGCTGGAAGACCGCCTCGGTGACCACGATGTTCGCCGGCGCCCGCAGCTCGCCGAGGCGGGCGGCGTATGTCAGCAGGTTGGTCTCCTCCTCACCCAGCCCGGCCCTCTCGGCCTGCTCGCGGAAGTCCAGTTGCATCTGCCGGCGATGCCCTACCCACCGGCGCAAAAGCACCGCGACAATGGTCGCGACGACGGCCGTCAGCAGGCCCAGCACGATAATGTACAGGCCCCGATACTCGCCGATGCCATAGTTGGCCGGGCGGGCGGCACTCCACCGCTCGGCCGGAGTGATCGCCAGCGGCGCCAGCGTCAGATCCATAAGTTGTATCAGCAGTCTTGGCATCCGGTTACTATCTTGTCACCTTTTGTCGCTACCTGATGAGGTTCGTCAACTCCTGGAGCATGTCGTTGGCGGTCTTGATGGTTCGGGCATTGGCCTGGAAGCCGTTCTGCGCCTGTATCAAGTTGATGAACTCGACGGCCGTGTTCACGTTGGACTTCTCCAGCGCCCCGCCTCGAAGCTCACCGGCCCCGCTGGACAGCGCCTTGGTGGCCACGGCCACGCCGGAGTTTGGCGAGCTCTCGAAGTAGTTGTTGCCCGCGCTTTGGAGGCCCGCGGGGTTCTGGAAGGTAGCCAGGCAGATGCTTGCCAGGTCGCGGCGGATGCCGTTGGAGAACAGGCCCACCAGAGTTCCGTCCCGCGAGACCGACAGGCTTGAAAGCCAGCCACTGGCGTAGCCGTCCTGCCAGTTGGGCGTTACCGTCGAGGTGCCGCCGAACTGGCTCAGGCCGTTGAACTCGCCGACGCTTCCGATGTTCAGGTCGATTGCGCAAACATTGGTCAGGTCACTGGCGAAGCGGATATGGAAAGAAGAGGCATCCGGGCTCGTGCCGCCCATGCCGCCGAAGCTGCCGTCCGGCAGGAACGTTATGCCCTTGACCCGCCGATCCTCTATCGCCACGTCGCCGGTAGCGCTGGTCAGAACCATGTCCCACGTGTTGGCGTCGTCGGTCCGCACGAACGAAGCCGACACCACGTGCCCGACGCCCTGGGAGTCGAATATCTCGATGTTGGTGTTCTTGCAGGATACCCCGCCGGCGCTGACCAACGTGAAGTACTGGGGCAGTTCGATCCCATCGGCATTCGAGCATGAGAGCTTCAGGTCGGTCTGGCTGTATCCGCTTGACGAGTCCGTCAGGTTGATATCGCCGCTGACCAGGCTACTGACCGACCACTGATCGGTTCGGTCGGTGGGGTTGGCGAAGGCCAGCTTGATCGCCGTCAGCAGGTCGCCAACCGTCGTGCCCGCGCCGCCGGTTACGATGCGCGTGAAACTCGTGGGCACCGCCAGCGTGCCGTCGCCGTCGTAGCTCAGGCCCAGCGTGGTCTGACTGGTCCCGGCCGCGGCATCAGTCATAAGGATCTCGCCGTTGGAGATGCTAGGGGAAGCCCCCGTGTATGCCGCCGAGATCGCCGCCAGCAGGTTGTCGAGCGTGTCGGCGCCGGTGAGGGTGTAGGTTGTGTCCACGGCCGTTCCGTCGCTGTCAATGCCCTGGATGCGTATCGTGTCCCCGGCCGCAAGGCCGGTGGCCTGATCCAGGGCGCTCATGAGGCTCGCCCCAGTCGCGGCGGCCCCGCCGACCGTGTACCGCTGGACGGAATTCAGCAGGTTTGTCGTCGGGTCGGTGGACACCGTCAGCGCGGAACTGACCGACGAACCGTCCCGGCGGGTGCCGGTGATGGCGATAGCGTCTCCGGTGGCCAGGCCGGAAGCCTGGTCCATCTCGCTCAGCAGCGTGCCCAGGCCGACTGTTGCGCCGCCCTTGGTGTACTGGATGCCGGAGACAAGATGGGTGGTCGTCGGGTTGACCTCGTCGGCGCTGAGGTTGCCGGTATATTTGATTTGCGTGGTGGTCCTGGCCGGCAGGGGCACGTCGTAGGGTATTCGTATGGAGTTGTCCGACGCGCTCTGGAATCCGTCGGCGATGCCCTCCGAGCCGATCCTCTGAACGCGGGCGCCCGTGGCGGGATCGACAAGGTAGTACTGCCCGTCGACCGCGAAGCTGCCCATCCGCGTGTACAGGTCGCGGTTGCCATCGTTGAGCATGAAGTACCCGCCGCCCTCGATGGCCATGTCGAGAGGCTGCCCGGTGGTGACCATGCTTCCCTGCGTCGTGTCGCGGTCCACGCGCGAGACAAGCACGCCGCTGCCGATCTGAACCGGGTTGGTGCCGCCGATCTGCGCGTTGGGCTGGGACGCCTCACGCATGGTCTCGCTGAGAAGCTCGGCGAAACTCACCCGGCTGGCTTTGAAAGCCGTCGTGTTCACGTTGGCCAGGTTGTTGCCCGCCACGTCCAGCATCGTCTGGTGCGCCTGAAGGCCCGACACTCCCGATAGTAGTGCGTCGCTCATGATCTGTTCCTTGCCTGTTTTCTGACCATTGATTCCGGCATGTCAGCCGTTAGTGACACCCACAATTGCGTCCATCGCCACCGGCTGCCCTCCGGCGATGACCATCACCGACCCGCTCGAAAGGTCGATGCCGTCAACCCGCGCCATGACCGGCATGTCCGAGTCTGGCGACTTGAACATGATCTGCTTGCCGATCAGGTCCGTCGCCTCGGCTCGCTGGGTCGCCTGGAGCAACTGCTGCGAAAAACCGCTCACCTTCTCCATCTGCTCCAACTGCGATATCTGCGCCAGTTGCGCGGTCATGTCGCTGTTGCTCATGGGCTCCAGAGGGTTCTGATAACGGAGCTGGTTGACCAGCAGCGTCATGAAGTCGGTCTGGAGAGAACTGGAAGTTGTCGATATCGTGCTCATCTGTTTCTCGCTCTTGTTTGGTTTTCTTCCGTTACATCCATACGTTCAGGCTACCCGTGGAAAGCGACTCCTCGCCTCCGGCCGAAGCCGCGGCGCGTGTGGCAGCCGCACCGCCCGCGTCGGCCGATTCGCGGCCTCGCTGCTGATCGCCCGGCATGGGCCTGGAATGGCTCCAGGGCGTCTGGGCCGCGGTGTCCTGGTGCTGGGGGGAAAAACTCCCCGTCTGCCCGCCGCTGTTGCTCATCTGATGCACCTCGAGCCGGCGGATGGGAATGCCATCCTCCGCCAGGCGCTGCGTCAGAAGCTCCACCTGGTGGCGAATCTCGGTCAGAGTGCGCGGGTTTTCCACCTCAAGCCGGCCGTGAATCTCGTTGCCCTCGGAGTACATCCTCAGCCGCACGCGCCCAAGCTCCGGCGGATTGAGGTTGATCGTGACCTCGCGCTGGCCGTTGGCAACGGCTTGGCGGACGTTCTCAATGATCTGGTCGGCCGGACGTGAAGCCTCCGCGATACGCTGCTCGCCGGCCCCCTGGCTCCCATGCGGGGCGGTCTGGGCGGCACTATTGACTTGATGCGAGCCGGCAAGAATGCTCGTCATGGCAGTGGCGCGTTCCTCGACAGCATCGGCCGGCTCCGGCAAGGAGGCCGATGGGAACTTGGCCGTCTGCTCCGCGCGGTCTATCAGCTTCGCCTGGGCCTGGAGGTTTGGATCCACCTCGGCCGACGACTTCTCGCCTACAGCCGACGCGACACCCTGCTGGGCCATGTCGGATAAGGATTGCGTCGTGGGCCCGTGGCCTCTGGCCTGGCTTGCCGGCTCGGTCTGCGAAGTGTCGCCTGCCGCCGCGGGCAGGACATTCGGCAGAATCGACTTGGCTTCGGCGCCGGCTGGGGCAACCGCAGTGGCGGCGCCGGGAACGGTCCGACCGCTGGCGGCGGTGGCGGTGGTCGTTGCGGGTGCGTTGGCGGTTGCGGGTGCGTTGGCGGCGGTGGACATCTGCGGTGCGTGCGGGCCGAGGTTCTTACCCTCCACCTGCCCGGCGGTTGTGTTGGCGCCAGGCGCTATCGCGGCGGTGGGCTGGCTGGCTGGCTGTTGGGGTTCGCCCACCGCGGCGCGGGCATTTGCCTGACCTTGCACCCAGGCCGCTGCCATTGCCCCGGCCGGGCTGCTCATCGCCTGGCCCTGGCCTGTCGCCGGCTGATTCGCCCCCTGGGCGGATTGCCACCATGCCGCGATACTCGTGACGCCGTTGGCTGCCGGCCCGGCCTGCTGCTGGGCTGCGACCGCTATCTTCAGTGCGTCCGATGGATTCACAGTGTCTTGAGTGACCACAGTTCCATGTGCGGGCTCGGGTTGGCTGGCTGCCGCCAGCGGGTTCACGGCCTGCTCGTCGCGCCCGGCGTCATGTGGGTCTCGTGATCGCGGCCGGGTGTCAGACCGCGTCCGGGCGTCAGACCGATTCGTCTGCGAATGGCCCGGCGCGGCCTTTGGAGCCGCGACATCGGCAGCCGGGGCATCGTCATCGGGCAGTGCGAACTCCTTCGGCTGCCCGTCCGCCTCTGATAGTCCGCCGGCCTGGCCCCTGCCGGCAGACCGCGATGAGCCCGTCCTCGACGTGGCGCCCAGCAACATGTCCAGCGATATAGGTCTTACGTTTTCCAATGTGGGGCCTCTTTCGCGGAGCATGTACTTGCAACAGTCGTGCCAATGGATGAAATGGTATTCGGGGTACGACATAACTACTTTGCTAGCAAGGTGTAGTGTGCATGTGTCTTGCCGGCGATCCCGAGAGGCCCACCTGGGCCCTCCTGGCGGCATGCGGAAGATTCCTCCGCCAATACGGAAGATATTGTCGTAACCCGCAGAGCATGCGGAATCTCATGCATGGGCATAGTCGGCACCAATCCATTTGTCTGGGTAAGTTGCGGGAAGAGGCCTTGATTGCGGACTTCGGATTCTCCGAATCGTCCGGCAAAGGCAACACCAAGACGCTGTCGAGGACCTTCTGATAAGGAGGGTGGGCGAGGATTCTGAAGGAAGGAAGATTGTGTGAAATTTCACAGAAAACTCTGGCATATCGTTTGAGCATGCTATAGCCTGCAACCCCTATACGCTATACGGCTTGCTTCCAGCGGGCTTGGATTCATTGCTGGTCGCAATTGGAGTTCATGACCAGGCACGCTTGCATTACGATCATGGAAGGTCGAGCATGCAGGACTTAGACTTGGGCGTGCAGTCAATTCTGCTTGCGGGCAGTTTGCCCCAAGGACTGGCCCGATTCAAGGCCCGCTTGGACGCTGCGGCCGAGAGCTTGCTGCTGGCCAATACCTCCGCCGCGGCGGTTCGTATTGCACTCCAGCATAATCCTTCCCTGGCCATCATAACGGAATCCCTTGGCCGGCAGGTTGTGGCGGACCTTCTGATCCAGCTTCGCGCCTCGAGCCGCCCGATCCCGGCCGTGGTGCTCAGCGACGAGCCGATCACTGAATGGACGGTGCGGTATGTCAAGGCCGGGGCGATGGACTGCCTTACTGGCCCGAGCGACGAATGTTACGTCGAGGGTCTCGACCGCTGCCTGGAGGCGATCCTCTCCGGGCCGGGCCGGGGTAGGTTCTTCTGCGACGACTGCCCGCCCGGCGTGCCGTTCGTCGGAAGAAGCCCCGCGGCGGAAGAACTCCTGCAAACGGTTCGCCTGGTCGCCTTCAGCCGGTGCAACCCCGTGCTGATCCTCGGGGCAACCGGAGTCGGCAAGGAACTGGTCGCCAGGGCCCTGCACTGCTGGCGGTCCGGCGAGCAGGCGCCCATGGTGTCCGTCAACTGCGCCGCCCTGACCGCCACGCTCATGGAAAGCGAGCTGTTCGGGCACGTCAAAGGCGCGTTCACCGGCGCCGACCGCGACAAGCCGGGGCTCTTCGAGGTCGCCGGCAGCGGCAGCATCTTCCTCGACGAGATCAGCGAGATGCCCGTCGAACTCCAGGGCAAGCTGCTGCGAGTGCTCCAGGAGCGGACGTTCCGCAGGGTCGGCGGGACAAGCGACATCGCCTGCAACGCCACCGTAATCGCCGCAAGCAACCACGAACTGCTGACCGAGGCCAAGCAGGGGCGCTTCCGCCAGGACCTGTACTACCGGCTGGCGGTGTTCCCGATCCGCGTCGAGCCGCTTGGCTGCGACCGGCGGAGGGACGATATCCCGCTGCTGGCTGAGTATTTCGTCGAAAACAGCTCGCTGCGCCCCGGCGGGGAGATACAGCGCATCTCACCCGAGGCCCTTAAGCACCTGCTCGCCCACACCTGGCCGGGAAACGTGCGGGAACTCCGCAACGTGATAGAGCGGGCGACGCTGCTGGAACGAACCACGCACCTCACGCCGGAAAGCATCGTGTTCGACGATCCCGCCGCCGGCCCGCCATGTTCGCAAGCCCCGGCCGAGGCCGCCGCACAGGCCGCCACGGGGCCGGATTTCTCCCTCGAGACCGCCGAGCGGGAGTTCATCCGCCGCGCCCTCAAGGAAACCGGCTGGCAGCGCACAAAGGCGGCCGAACTGCTCGGCATCACCCGCGCCACCCTCCACGCCAAGATCAAACGCTACGGCATCGAGGCGCAGTGAGCGC
>CAZSBS010000075.1:0-6669 GCA_964605095.1 uncultured Planctomycetaceae bacterium
TCACACCTTCACAACGAACTTTTCGCCCTTTTTGAGGTCGCAGCAGAATGCCGCCAGCAGTTCGGCCGTCTTCTGGAGGTCGCGAAGGTCGATCATCTCGACGGTCGAGTGCATGTAGCGGTTGGGGATCGAGACGATGGCTGACGGCACGCCGCCGTTGGCGGTCCAGAATGCCTGGGCATCCGTGCCGCCGGTGGTGCTGAAGGTCTCGACCTGGTAGTTGATCTTCTTCTTGTCGGCGACCTTGCGCAGGCGGCCGACGACGACAGGGTGGTTTTCCCGCCCGATGGCGACCGTCGGCCCCTGGCCGAGCTTCACCTCGCCGTGCTGCTTGACGTCGATGCCCGGCGTGTCGGTGGCGTGGGTTACGTCCACTGCTATGCCGGCGTCGGGCTTGACGTTGAAGACCTGCATCTTGGCGCCGTTGAGGCCCGTCTCTTCCTGGATGCTGCTGCCGGCGCAGACGCAGCAGTTGACGCCTTTTTCCTTGGCCAGGCGGAGTGCCTCGATGGCTACCCACGTGCCGGCGCGGTTGTCGAAGGCGCGGGCGACGGCGATGTTCTCGTCGATCATCTCGAAGTCGTCCACGAACGTGATGGCGTCGCCGACGGCGACTTTCTTCCTGGCGGCGTCGGCGTCGGAGGCCCCGATGTCGATGAACAATTCGTGGAACTTCAGCGGCTTGGGGTCCTTCTCCTTTTCCGCCAGGTGAATGGCGGAGGCGCCCACCACGCCGCGGACGACGCCCTTGGCGGCGTGGATGTTGACGCGCTTGCCGCGGACGAGGTTCGGGTCCACCCCGCCGATCCGCTGGACGTAAAGGAAGCCCTTTTCGTCGATGTACTTGACCATCATGCCGATCTCGTCGACGTGCCCCTCCAGCAGGATCCGCGGCGAGCCCTTGGGGTTCAGCACCGCCACGGCGTTGCCGTAGCTGTCGGTGATAACCTCGTCGGCGATTTTGCGGGCGTAGTCGCACCATACTTTCTGCCCGGCCGCCTCGAAACCGCTCGGCGTCGGCGTGGTCAACAGTTGCTTGAGGAAGTCCAGCGATTGCTTACGCATTGTCATGTCCTTTCGAGTCTTGCCGGGTCTGGCCCGGGCATGTGGAATTCCATCGTTTGCTTGCGGCGTCTAATGAAGCTCGCGACAAAACTAGCCTATCTGGCCGCCGTTGGCAAGGCCCTGGTGGGGGGGGCGATGGGCCGGGAAGCCTATTCTGTCTGAGCGATACACGGACGCTCTGCCCGGACGGGCAGCAGGCGCCAGCGTGCAGGCCGTTCGGGCGACATCATGGCCCGGCAATGGCCCCGTGCTCCCTTGTCGGAGCAAGAGAGAGCCGGGGGGAGAGCTTGCTTGATGCTCAGGAATCGTGATAAAGTGAAGTCATGTTAAAGGCCCGCGGCGGTCGTGGGCTGGCGTTCATCCGACTCTACCCGGCTGGGATCGTTACTCAAAGGCTCCATGAGTCTTCAGTGCCACGATCCAACAGTGAGGATTTCAACACGCACACAGATTGGGGCTTGTTATGAGTTATCAAAATATTTCAGTCGTGGGAACTATCTGTCTATTGGCCGCCGTGGCATGGGGCGCCGATGCCAAGGTGTCGGTGGTCGATCGCCCGAACACGGCGTTGCGCAACGATCATTACGTCGGCAACCGCGCGCCGCTTCAGCCAAGCTCGCTGATCAAGCTGCCAGTCGGCTCGATCGAGCCGACCGGCTGGCTGCGGAAAAACCTGCGTCTCCAGGCCGACGGCTTTCACGGCCACCTGACCGAGATCAGCGGGTTCCTGAAGAAAGCGGGCAACGCCTGGCTCAGCGTTTCAGGCGAGGGTAATCATGGGTGGGAGGAGGTGCCCTACTGGCTGAAGGGCTACAGCAACTGCGCCTACGTGCTGGGTGATGAGCGCATGATCGCCGAGTCCAAGTTATGGATCGAGGCGGTGTTTAAGAGCCAGCAAGAGGATGGCTGGTTTGGCCCGGACAAAGGCCGCGGCGGCGTCGCTACCCGTCTCAAGGGCCGCAGCGACCTCTGGCCGAACATGGTCATGTGCTTCTGCCTGCAGGACTACTACAGCTATACCGGCGATAAGCGTGTCATCGGCTTGATGACGCGGTATTTCAAGTATCTGCACGAGAAGGTTCCGGCGGACAAGCTGCTGAATGGGTTCTGGCCTGTGAGCCGCGGCGGCGATCTGCTTTTCAGCGTCTACTGGCTCTACAACATTACCGGCGATCCGTGGCTGATGGACCTGGCCAAGAAGGTCCACGCCGACACCGCACGCTGGGACAAGGAGATTGCCAACTGGCACAACGTCAACATCGCCCAGGGCTTCGGCGAGCCGGGCACGTACTGGCTGCAATCCGACGACCCGAAAGACCTCCAGGCCGCGTATCGCAACTTCAACACGGTCCGCAAGCTTTACGGGCAGGTGCCCGGCGGGATGTTTGGCGCCGATGAGAACGCCAGGCCGGGGCACACCGGTCCGCGCCAGGCCATCGAGACCTGCGGCATCGTCGAGCAGATGCTCTCCGACGAGACCCTGTTGACAATCAGCGGCGATTTGTTCTGGGCAGACCATTGTGAAAATGCCGCCCTCAATTCATTGCCCGCCGCCGTTTTGGCGGACATGAAGGCTCTGCGATACCTGACCGCCCCCGACCAGCCGCTCTCGGACGCCAAGTCCAAGAGCCCCGGTATCCAGAACAGCGGGCCGATGTTCCTGATGAGCCCGCACATGCACCGATGCTGCCAGCACAATTGGGGCCAGGGCTGGCCCTACTATGCCGAGCACCTCTGGCTGGCCTCGCCCGGCAATGGCCTGGCCGCCGTGATTTACGCCGCGTCAAAGGTCGCCGCCAAGGTAGGCCCGGGCGAAGGAACGAACGTTGCCATCACCGAAGAGACGCAATACCCCTTCGATGAAACCGCCACCTTTACGGTCGATACGCCCGCTATGGTGCAATTCCCGCTGTACCTGCGAATTCCCGCCTGGTGCGAGGCCGCGTCGGTGGCAATCAACGGCAAGGCCGTGCCGGTCGAGAGCAAGCCCGGCAAATACCTGGTGATCGACCGGGCATGGTCCAACGGCGATAAACTGACCCTCACGCTGCCGATGCAGATCCGCGTCAAGCGATGGGCCGGCAACCACGGCTTCGCCTCGGTCGACCGCGGACCGCTGACCTACTCGCTGAAAATCGGCGAGAAGTACGTGCGCCAGGGCGGTACGGAGCAGTGGCCCAATTGGGAAATCTACCCCACCACGCCGTGGAACTATGGTCTCGTGTTCGACGATGCCAATCCCGCCGCGTCGTTCAAGCTGACCAGGCGAGACTACCCGCAATCCGACATGCCCTTCACCCACGAAGGCGTGCCGGTAATGCTGACCGCCAAGGCCAAGAGGATTCCCAACTGGAAGTTGGATGCCCACGGGCTCATCGGCCAGATGCAGGACAGCCCCGTGCTCAGCGATCAGCCGACCGAAACGGTCACGCTGATTCCCATGGGCGCGGCTCGTCTGCGCATCAGTGCCCTGCCGGTCATCGGGACCGGTCCTAATGCCCGCGAATGGTCAGCGCCGCCGCCGGACACGGCCGGGAAGTAGCACGGGATGAATGTCGGTCGAGGTGTGGTCGGTTGTGAGTTGGGCATCGGGCACTTATCGCCATGCGCCAAGCTCTTCACCGGGATTCCCGCATCCCCCGGGGCTGCGTGGTTGGCTGCCGGGAAGCCGCGCAAGGGAATCGTTTCTCGACATAAGCGGTGGTTGGTTCGTACACTGAAGAGCTTATGAACGGTCCGTACTTGAAACGGCGTTACCTCGTCGGCTTCGACAGCCGCAGGCTTGGGCACATATTCACCGACGTTCTTGTGCTCGGCAGCGGCGTGGCGGGCCTGCGCGCGGCCCTGGAGGCTGCGCAGTTTGGCGAGGTCGTCCTGGCGACCAAGGCCGGCGTTGAGGACTCCAACTCGTACTTCGCCCAGGGCGGCCTGGCGGCGGTGATGGACCCCGATGATTCGGTGGACAGCCACATCGCCGACACACTGGCGACCGGGGCGGGGCTAAGCGACGAGAACGTCGTCCGGCACGTCATTTCCGAGGCCCCGCGGCACATTCGCGAGATGGCCCAGTGGGGCGTGGGGTTCGACACCTCGGGCGGGCGGCTGAGCCTCGGGCGCGAGGGCGGGCACAGTTGTTCGCGGATCGTACACGCCAATGGCGATTCCACCGGGCGGGCGCTTGTGGAGGTCCTCGCCGAGCGCTGCCGGCAGTCCGAGCGGATCAAGACATTCAACCACTGCTTCGTGATAGACCTGGTAACCGACCCGGTCGCGGGAGGCCCGGGCAGCCGGTGCATCGGCGTGCTGACGTTCCATCCGCGATACGGATACCAGCTCATTCTTGCCCGCAGGACGATCCTTGCCGCCGGCGGGGCGGGCATGCTGTGGCGCGAGACGACCAACCCGCACGTGACTACCGGCGACTCGCTGGCGATGTGCTTCCGCGCGGGGGCCATGCTGGCCGACCTGGAAATGATGCAGTTCCACCCGACGACGCTCTACGTCGCCGGCGCGACGCGAAGCCTGATATCCGAGGCAGTGCGCGGCGAGGGCGGAAAGCTCGTCGACCGCGACGGCTGCCGCTTCATGCCGGACTACCACCCGATGGCTGAACTTGCCCCGCGCGACGTGGTCAGCCGGGCGATACTCGCGCACATGGTCAAGACCAACAGCACGCACGTCTTTCTGGACGTGCGGCACATCGGCGCGGAGGCTTTCGCGGCCCGTTTTCCGGACATTGACCGCTGCTGCCGGGCATTCGGCATCGACCCCGGCACGGACCTGCTTCCGGTTCACCCGGCCGCCCATTACCACATCGGCGGGGCATCGGTTGACCTCGACGGGCGGACGAGCCTTGAGGGCCTGCTGGCCTGCGGCGAGGGCGCCTGCACCTTGCTGCACGGCGCCAATCGTCTGGCCTCTAACAGCCTTATCGAGGCCCTGGTCTTCGGCCAGAGCTGCGGCGAGTTGGCGGGGCGGGAGGCGGCCCAGAGCCCGGTGCCTGAGGCCGCGCCGAGGATCGAGTGGCACAACCCGCCCAGCGAGCGGACCGAGCTGGACCTGGCCGATATCCGCAACTCGCTGCGCTCGGTCATGTGGCGGAACGTCGGCATCGCGCGGCGCGGCGAGAGGCTCGCCGAGACGATCGACATCGTCGCGTTCTGGGGCCGGTACATGCTCGACAAGGAGTTCAACGACCCCACCGGCTGGGAGGTGCAGAACATGCTCACCGCCGCCTACGGCATCAGCGAGTGCGCCCTGAGCCGCACGGAGACGCGAGGCGTGCATTACAGAGAGGACTTCCCGCAACTCGATGACAACTGGCGCCGCCATCAGTTTGTCCGCCGGACGGAGCACCAACTCGTCGTGAAGTAGGGGACGGGAAAAGACAGTAAGAAGTAGGTAGTAAGAAGTAAGAAGCAGAAGCAAAAGAAGAAGAAGAAGAAGAAGTAACAAAAGAAGCCCAGGGATAGCAATCCCTGGGAGCAGTCATCGAGGAAAAGGAGACGCACGGATGCCCGTAACGCCGATCAGGCCTAAGTGGAAGTCGGCCATGACCGACCGCGAGCGGTTCAACAACCAGATGCACTACAAGAGCGTTGACCGCTGCTTTAACATGGAGTTCGGATACTGGCAGGAGAACTTCACGGCCTGGCCGATGTTCGCGGAGAACGGCATCCGCAACAACTCCGAGGCGGATGAGTTTTTCAACTTCGACCGCATCGCCAACTGGGGCGGCAGGGTGTGGATGTACCCGGCTTTCACCGAGGAGGTGATCTCCGAGACCGACACGCACAAGGTCATCCGCAACAACAACGGCCTGCTGGCTGAGATGCCCAAGGACGGTCATTCCACCATCCCGCACTATCTCAAGAGTTCCATCGAGACGCCGGAGGACTGGCGGCGAATCAAGGCTGAGCGGTTTCGCGTCGACGACCCGGCCAGAAAGGTCGACGTCGAGGCGCTCAAGCAACGCCACCCGAGCAGCCGCGACTACCCGCTGGGCGTTTTCTGCGGCTCGATGATCGGGACAATACGCGACACGCTCACCTTCGAGGGCCTCTGCTACGCATGTTACGACTATCCGGAGATGGTCGAGGACATGGTCGAGACGGCCTGCCGGCTGACAGAGAACGTGCTGGACCAGGTGCTGGGCAAGGTGGACTTCGACTACGCCAGCGGGTGGGAGGACATCTGCTTCAAGAACGGGCCGATAGTTTCCGTGCCGTTCTTCCGCGACGTGGTCACGCCCCGCTACAGGCGCATCGGCGACAGGCTCAGGGACAACGGCATCGACATCTGGTACACCGATTGCGACGGCGACGTTCGCCCGGTCCTGCCGCTTATGATGCAAGGCGGCATCAACTGCCTGTTCCCGTTCGAGGTGAACGGCTGCGCCCATCCGGGGGAGTTGCTGGCCGAGTACGGCAAGGACCTTCGCATAATGGGCGGCGTGGACAAGATCGCCCTCGGCAAGGGCCCGGCCGAGATCCGAAAGTACATGGACACCCTGGCGCCGCTGGTTGCCCGCGGCGGCTACATCCCATTCTGCGACCACCGCTGCCCGCCGAACGTCAAGCAGGAAGACTACCTCTACTACCTCGA
>CAZSBS010000075.1:6769-17988 GCA_964605095.1 uncultured Planctomycetaceae bacterium
GCGACCACCGCTGCCCGCCGAACGTCAAGCAGGAAGACTACCTCTACTACCTCGATCTCAAGGAGCGGATGTTCGGCATGAAGTAGCGGCGGGCGTGTGCGCTTGCGTTTGGCAGGGATGCAAGAGATGAAGAAGAAGCGAAGAGGTTAGCAAAGATGAACGCAGATAAACGCAGATAAGAAACATAATATCTCTTTTTATCTCTTTTTATCTGCGTTCATCTGTGGCTGATCTTCTTCTTTATTCCCTGCATCCCTGCTGAAACCGCTACTCCATCGGGTACTTCAGCCCCCATTGCTTGCGGATGTCGTCCATGAGCGTAATGATCGAGAGCGTCTCGTCGAGCGGCATGATGTCGGATTCCTTCTTGCCGGCGGCGAGGCAGCGGGCGACTTCCTCGATCTGGTAGTTGAAGCCGTTGCCGACAACCGGCGGGGCGATGGCCTCGGGTTCCTTGCCGTTGACCATGAGCGTAAGCTCGCTGCCGCGCCACCACTGGTTGTGCAGGTGGATGCGTCCTTCGGTGCCCAGCAGCCAGGCCTCCATCGGCGTCTGCGTGCGGACGCCGGCGGCCATTACGGAAATCCGTCCGCCGTCGTACTTGACGACCATCCCGGCCTGCTCATCGACGCCGGTAGCGCCAATGTGCGCCTCGGCCGCCACGCCCCGAGCCTGCCCGAAGAACATGCTCGACAGGCTGATGGGGTAAATCCCCACGTCAAGCAGGCCGCCGCCGGCGAGGCCGGGATTCAGCGTCCGCCTGGACGGGTCCCATTCGCCGCGGAATCCGAAGTCCGCCATGATCATCCGCAGCTCGCCGATCGCGCCAGCATCGACCAGTTCCTTGGCCTTGCGGATCGGCGGCAGGAAGCGGGTCCACATGGCCTCCATGAGGAACAGCCCGGCGGCGCGGGCAGAGTCGATCATCTCGCGCGCCTGGCCGGCGTTGAGGGCAAACGGTTTTTCACACAGTACCGCCTTGCGGTTCTTCAGGCACAGGAGGGTGTTCTCCGCGTGCATCGGGTTGGGCGTGGCGACGTAGACGGCGTCGACGTCCGCATCGGCCGCCAGGGCCTCGTAACTGCCGTGACGGTGGGGGATGTCGAACTCCAGGCCGAACGCGTCGGCATTGGCCCGCGTCCGCGATCCGACGGCCACCACCTCGCTGCCGGGCGTCTGCCGCACGCCCACCGCGAACTTGCGGGCGATGTGTCCCGTGGCGAGTATGCCCCAACGCAGCTTGTCTGCCATGATGTGCATCCTTTCCGAGAAAAAGTAGCCTGTCCCGTTTTTCTCTACCAGCGGTTGTGGTGGACCCGCTCGGGCTCGTAGCGGTCGATCGGGCGGGAAGGCTTGGCGGGGTTGCCGACGGCGATCACGCAGAACGGCGTGATGTTATCCGGCATACCCAGGAGTTGCCGCAGGCCATCGACGCGGGCGGCGTCCGGGTAGATGCCCAGCCAGACCGCCCCGAGCCCGATGGCGCGGGCGGCGATGAGGATGTTCTGCGTCGCGGCCGCACAATCCTGCGGCCAGTACGGCGCGGACAGGGCCGCGTCGCCGCCGTCGGAGCAGACGACTATGGCCATCGGCGCCTGCCGCAGCATCGGCGAGTAAGCCTGTACGTCGGAGATCTTGCAGAGCGTTTCGCGGTCGTCCACGACGACGAAATGCCACGGCCTCTGGTTGCACGCCGATGGTGAGGCCATGCCCGCCTTGAGCAACTGCTCGACCTGCTCGGCTGCCACGGGCTCGGGTGTGTAAGACCGGCAGCTTCGCCTCGATAGGATGGCTTCCAGTGCGTCCATTGTTGTGCGTCCCGTTACTTGGTTTTGTCGTGAGAAATCGTTTTCCACGGCGGTGTCGACGGCAGGTGAGATAGGAACTCCTCGATGAGCTTGTCCTCATAGGCTCCGCGGTAGTCGCCGGCGAAGAAGCGGTCAGCCGCCTCGTCGCGGAGCCGCTTCCACGACTCGGCCTCATCGCCGGGGTTGATCGGGTAGAAGCACGCGTGATTGGCCCTGGCGGCCTTGAGGTCTCCCGGGGCGTCGCCGATCATCAGTATCCTGTCCGTCTGGTACCTGCCGCCGGCGGCGTACTGGATATGCTCGGTCTTGGAGCCCAGTTCCTGCCCGCAGATCATGGCGGCCAGGTTGTCGATGCCGTGCTCCCGCCACTCGCGCGAAAGCGCCTCGCCCGGCGTGGCGGAGACCACCATCACGTCGGCCAGCCGGCGGATCTTCTCGATGCTCTCGCGGACGTGCGGGTACGGCGGCACGCCGCGAACGAACTTCGCCACGGCCTCGTTGACGGCCCTGGACCACTCAAGCGCATGCATGAGGTCCGGCTTACCGGTAGCCTTGGCCCTGGCCTCAAGCGCCGGGTTGCCAAGCTGCGTCTCTTCCTTGATCCACTTGCGCAGGGCGTCCACATGAGGGGCCTTGTAGCCGCGCTCGATGCACTCGGGGCGATCCGCGAGCAGGTCGAAGGTCATCACCAGCGCGGGAAAACGGTTTATGCCGCGCCACCGGCTGTAGAGGTTCACCCACTCAGCCGTCTGACGCGCCAGGCGGGATACCGCCTGGAGGTTGTAGGAGTTGATGATGTTGGGGATGAAGCACTCCTTGTGCTTTATCTCCATCGTGTCGAAAGCGCAGCCATCGCTGTCGATGCCTACAAAAAAGTCCCGCGCCTTGGCGAACGCATTGAGCTTACCGATGCTGTCGTCGTTTGCCATTATTGGCCGCCTGTCCGGGAAGAAGAGAAAAAGAAGAAGCTTTTGAGAGGGATTATAGGATTAAAGTATTACATGGATTAGTAGAGGTGAATTCGATTATCTTCTTCCTAATCCATGTAATCATCTAATCCATGTAATCCCCATTTAAAGCCGTTTCTTCTTCAGCCTCCGCGTCTCTGTGCCTCTGCGGTAATCGTCTCTATCAGATCGTGTACACGTTGAACCCGCCGTCGACGGGCACGACGACGCCGGTGATGAATTTCGACGCGTCGCTGATGAGCCAAACCAGCGTGCCGATAAGCTCATCCGGCGTGCCGAAGCGGCCCATGGGCGTCTTGTCGATGATCTGCTTGCCGCGGGCCGTCAGGTCGCCTGTCTTCTCGTCGGTCAGCAGGAATCGGTTCTGCTCGGTCAGGAAGAAGCCCGGCGCGACGGCGTTGACTCGGATGGACTTCGAGTGGTTAAGGGCCATGTACGTCGCCAGCCATTCGGTGAAGTTGCTTATTGCCGCCTTGGCGGCAGAGTAGCCCACCACTCGCGTCAGCGGGTGAAACGCGCTCATCGAGGAGATGTTGATGATGACGCCCTGGCCCGCTTTCGCCATGGCCTTGCCAAAGACCTGGCAGGGCAGCATCGTGCCGATGCAGTTGAGCTCGAAGACCCACCGCAGCGCGTCGGTGGGCAGGTCGAAGAACGTCGTCGGCGGGGCGCAGGTGGCCTCCTTCTTGTTGCCGCCGGCGGCGTTGATCAGCACATCGACCCGGCCAAGGGCTTCTGCCGCCAGGCCGTAGGCCGCCTCGACGGAGTCCTTGTTCAGGACGTTGACTTCGATGGCAACCGCCGTGCCGCCATCGGCCTGGATCCGCTTGCAGAGTTCGCCGGCGCGGGTGGTGTCGAGGTCCATCACGGCCAGTCTGGCTCCGCGGGCGGCCAGGGCCTTGCACATGGATGCACCCAGCACGCCGGCCCCGCCGGTGATGGCCACGCATTTGCCTTCAACGCTGAAGAGACTGTCAATCACTGCCGCCGCCTTTCTTCTTCAAGAACCGATTTCACGCGGAGAGTGCAGAGGCCGCTGAAAGGAAAAAGAAGAAAGAGAAACAGAAGCAGCAGAAGAAGCATTTGATGGGGATTACACGGATTCAAGGATTACATGGATTAAGAACTTATATATATGCTTCAATCCACCTAATCATATAATCCATGTAATCCCCATCTGCTGTTTCTTCTGCTTCTTTGCCTCTGCGTTCTCCGCGTTAAATCTTCTTCTTCTTCTTTTCGCCTACTTGGGCGAAGGCGCGGCGATCTTTTTGTCCGGCACGCCCATGCCGCGAAGGCCCGCGACGGCCATGATCGCGTCGCCCAGCGGCTTCATGTGTACGCCGTCCTGCGTCAGCCAGTTGCCCTTGAAGTCGGCGGGCTTCTTGGCCAGGGCGGTCAGGAACATCTGGTGGAGGTCGACGAAGCCGCACTTCTTCTGGGCCGCCAGTTCCTTCATCGCCTTGACGTAGAGCGCCAGGCGCTTCTGCCCCTCGTGCTTGGGGTCTTCCTGGATGACGGTTGGCGCCAGCAGGACCACCTTGATTCCGGCGGCCTGGGCCTGGTCGATCATCTTGCCAACGTTTTCCTTGTAGGCGGCGAGCACTTTGGGGTCGTGGGGCTGGCCGAGGCGGTGCCACACGTCGTTGATGCCGATGTTGAGCGTCAGCAGGGCGGGCTTCTTCTTGAGCACGTCCCTGTCGAACCGCTCGATGCAGTCCTCAGCCTTGTGGCCGCTGACGCCGGCGTTGATGATTTGGGGCAGCTTGAGGTCCGGGTACTGCTGGGCGAAGAACGCATCCATGTCGCGGAGGTATCCGCCGCCGGCGGTGATGGAGTCGCCCATGCAGACGATCTGGTCGCCGGCCTTGAGCAGCAGTTGCTTGGGCGTGCCCTTGGCTGGGCCGACGAGTTTGACGGCTTTGGCAAGCAGGTTCTCGGCGGCAAGGGCCGGGCCGGCCAGTACGCCGACGATTGCGAATACGGCGGTGAGGCACAAAAGTGTTCGTTTCATGGCTTGTTTCGCTTCCTATGCAAGGGTTTACCCACCGGCGACGTTGTCTCAACGTTTCGCCGACGGGAACCGCAAGTATAGCGCCCGCGGCGGCGGGACGCAAGGGAGTCTCGTTCGTCGTGGCGTCGTAAGACGCTATCCCCCGGATATGCCCCTACAAACGGCTGTCAGTTTCGGAACGCTTCCAGGTGCCGGCCGAGATGTGCGGCGAGGTTGGCGTAGTGGGCCTGCTCATCGGCGGCCAGGGCGGTGTAGAGGCGGTCGCGGAAGCGTTTGCCGCCGTTGGCGGTCAGGACCGAACCGAACGTGCAGTGCAGCGCCTGCCGCGCGTGGAAGTTGTCGATTTGCCCGGCAAGCTCATCGTCGGGCATATCGGCCGCGGGCGGCAGTTTCGACATGTCGGCCGAGACGTGATAGGTCCTGCGGTCCGCGTCGTAGTGCTTGCGGGCGAAGTCGTATATCTGGCGGAACAGGCCGGGGTCGATGCCCGCGACGGTGCGGACGGCTTCGAGGTAGCTCGTCCCGGCCGTCTTTAG
Organism: uncultured Planctomycetaceae bacterium; assembly: GCA_964605095.1. Classification (GTDB taxonomy): domain Bacteria; phylum Planctomycetota; class Phycisphaerae; order SM23-33; family SM23-33; genus JAUWQU01. Next base: position 12,096 of record CAZSBS010000075.1, read on the forward strand.
ATGCACCAGCCCGCCGGCGAGATCGGCGATTACGGGATAAATGCTGAACTTGTCGCTGCCGGAGTGGATCGACATCTTGTAAGGCCCCAGCGTCCGCATGACCGCGACGTGCCGGGCGAAGTCGGCGGCGAAGGCGTCGACGTCACCGATGTAGTCCACGCCTTTCTCGAAACGCCCGACGAACCGCGGGGCCATCGCCACCCAGGTTACGCCCAGGCGTCGCAACTCGCTTGCGAAGAAGTAATGCTCAGCCGCGGTGGTGGGGGTGTCGGTCTCGTCGACGGAGACCTCCAGTTCGAAGGGTCCCGTGGCGGCCTGCTGGAGATGGCGGAACATGGTTACGGTGTTCGCGACGGCCCGGCCATACTTTGCGGCTGCGCGAAGGAAGGCAAGCTCGTCGATGGACACTTCCTGCCCGCCGGCGAGGGGGAAGGTTTTTCCGGCGTACGCGGCCCGCAGGTCGCCGGGCGAGGTGGCGAGCGTTTCGTAATCGAGTTGGGCGAGTTTCTCAGCCAGGGCGGCGGGTGGCAGGGAGTCGGCGGCGTTGTCAACGTGGGCGCCGGGGTCGATGGTGAACTGCGTGAACCCGGCCTCGACGGTGGGGGGGATGTCCTGGGGGTTCTGGAGGTGGTCGGCGTCGGAGCCGAAGCCGTCCGTGAAGCCCTCCTGGATTACGCCGTAGGTGGCGCAGTCCATTACCTGCTCGGGCGTTCGGGCGGTGCGGGTCATCTCGCGGATGGACTGCTGTGCGAAGACCGGCGCGATGCCCGTGCCGCGAACGGCGCGGATGTGGCCCGGCGTCGCCAGGCCCAGGCGGTCGCCGAAGCCGGCGCTGGTTGCCAAGCCAAGGCACCTGGGGGCGGACCATGGCAGGAGCTTTCGCAGCGCGGCGGCGTTGTCGTGCCCGCACGGGCCGACGCAGACGCATTTGCCATCGATCTCGCCGACTTTGGTGACGTTCGGCAGGCACGCGCCGTCGCCGCAGTCGGCGCAGCCGATGAGCTTTTCCGCGCCGCCGGAGCCCGCCCGGCGGCCTAGGAAGTACGTGCCATTGTCGCCTCGCTGCACACTGGCGGGGTAGATGTCCAGTCCCGTGATTTGTCGCAGTTTGTCGATCATCTTGAGAAAGTCTCAACGCAGAGAACGCGGAGGCCGCGGAGCGAAGAAAGAAGAAGAAAGAAAAAGCAAAAGAAGCTTTAGATGGGGATTACATGGATTAGAGGATTACATGGATAACAGAACATATGACTTTCCTAATCCATGTAATCCTTTAATCCATGTAATCCCCATCAGATGTTTCTTCTTCTTCTGTTACCCTCTGTGCCTCTGCGTCTCTGCGGTAATCCTCTTTCTGTTTCTTAGGCCGTGTACGTGCTGGCCGTAGTCGAGCCGCCGGTGCCGGTCCAGTTTGTGTGGAAGAACTGTCCGCGGTCCTTGTCGACGCGCTCGTAGGTGTGCGCGCCGAAATAGTCGCGCTGGGCCTGGAGCAGATTGGCCGGCAGGCGCTCGCAACGATAGCCGTCGAAGTACGCCAGTGCGCTGCTGAAGGCGGGCACGGGGATGCCCATCTTGACGGCCTTGGTTATCACGCGTCGCCAGGAGGGCTGGCAGCTTCTGACGGCCTTCTTGAAGTACGGCGTCAGCAGCAGGTTGATGAGCTTGGGCTTGGCGTCGAAGGCTTCCTTGATCTTGCCGAGGAACTGGCTTCGGATGATGCACCCGCCTCGCCACATAAGCGCGATGCCGCCGTAGTTGAGGTTCCACTTGTACTGCTTGGCGGCCTCGCGCATGAGCTGGTACCCTTGTGCGTAGCAGACGATCTTGCTGGCGTAGAGTGCCTTGCGGACGTCCTCAATGAACGCCTCACGGTTGCCCGTGAACTTCGTGCGAGGCCCTTTTAGCTTCTTGGATGCCTCGACGCGTTCGGCCTTGATGGCCGAGAGGCACCGCGCGAAGACCGCCTCGCCGATGAGGGTCAGCGGCTGGCCGAGGTCGCACGCGGTAATGACCGTCCACTTGCCCGTGCCCTTCTGTCCGGCAGTGTCGAGTATCACGTCCACCATCGGCTTGTTAGTCTCATCGTCGGTCTTGGCCAGGATGTCGCGCGTGATCTCGATGAGGTAGCTGTTCAGGTCGCCCTCGTTCCATGCGGCGAAGATTCCGCTCATTTCCGCCGGCGTGAGCCCCGCGGCCGAAAGGAGCGAGTATGCCTCGCAGATTAGCTGCATGTCGCCGTACTCGATGCCATTGTGGACCATCTTGACGAAGTGCCCGGCCCCGCCCTCGCCAACCCAGTCGCAGCAGGGCTCGTCGCGCCCGGTCTTGGGGTCCGCGGCCTTGGCGGCTACGGCCTGGAAAATAGGCTTTACGTGAGGCCAGGCCGCCGGGCTGCCGCCAGGCATGAGGCTCGGGCCGTGACGGGCGCCCTCCTCGCCGCCGGAAACGCCCGTGCCGATGTAGAGCAGGCCGGCGTCCTCGACTTTCTTCGTCCGCCGGATCGTGTCGTTGAAGTTGCTGTTGCCGCCGTCAATGATGATGTCGCCCCGGTCCATGTGCGGCAGGAGGTGGTCGATGAACTCATCCACCGGCGTGCCCGCCTTGACAAGCAGCATGACTCGCCGCGGCGTCTTGAGCGACGCGACAAGTTCCTCAATGCTGTGAGTGGCGACAATGCTCATCCCGGCCGCGGGGCCTTGAACGAACTCGTCCACCTTGCTGAGAGTGCGATTGAACACGGCCACGGTGAACCCGTGGTCGGCCATGTTCATAACAAGGTTCTGCCCCATCACCGCCAGGCCGATCAGGCCGATATCTGCTCTCGCTTCAGTCATGATTCAATCCTTCTTTCATTCCGCGGGCGTCGAGTCCTACCCGGGTATCCTATCCGTCGGCCCGGCGATTTCAAGGCTGCGTTACGGCAGGGGCTGGCCGGGAGGGGGGAAAAAGGCAACCGATTGAGGCCAAATGCATTTGAAGGTATAGTGCTGCTATGCGCCGCACCTGGCCGGTAGGATTGCAGGTCCGCCGCAGGCAGATTTGTCGTTTAGTCACGTGGCGGAGAAATACGCGGCAGAGAGAGGAAATCGCGATGAACGGGAGAATCATTTCCGCTGTTGCGGCCTTGTGGGCGGCGAGTTGGCTCATGGCTGGCTCGCATGCGATGGCGGCCGATGGGGCCGGTGCTCCAGTCGGGCCCAAGCTTACCCTCGAAAGCTTCGAGGCCAAGACCTACGAAAGCCCCAAGGGCGGCAAGCTTCTCTATCGCCAGCTTTCCCCAGCCGAGGTCGGGAGCGGCAGGAAGTATCCGCTGGTCCTGTTTCTTCACGGCGCTGGCGGGCGCGGCAACGACAACATTCGCCAGATCACCGACGCTGGATTCTGCCCGGGCCTGCTCAACAAGGCCGATTTTGCCCGGCGTTACGTATGCTACATGATCGCCCCTCAAGTGCCGGCCGGCAAGTGGTGGTCGGCGATCAACCGCGGGGGCAAGGGCTCCGACGTGCCCAAGGATTCCGGCGACCCGATGAGCATGGCGCTCGAGCTGGTCGATGCGGCGATTGGGCAATACCCCATCGACCCCAACCGCGTGTACGTCACGGGGCTCAGCATGGGCGGCTTCGGCACGTGGGACGCGATGCAGCGCCGCCCGAAGTTCTTCGCGGCGGCCGTGCCGGTCTGCGGGGGTGGCGACCCATCGCAGGCTGACAAACTCACGAAGATTCCCCTGTGGGTCTGGCATGGCGACGGCGACAAGGTCGTGCCCACCCAGCGCAGCCGGGACATGGTCGCCGCGATCCGTAAGGCGGGCGGCAAGTGTACTTACACCGAGCAGCCCAAGTGCGGGCACTCGGTATGGAACTTCGTTTACGGCAACGTGAAGGTATGGGACTGGATGTTCGCCCAGGTGCGCGGCAAGCCTGAGGTGGCGCCCGCGACGCAGGATGCGCCGGCTGCCAAGCCGGCGACAGGTAAACAGGGAGCTATTATGAGGTTGAAAGGCACAGACGGACCGGGAAAGGGCAAGCATGTCGTTCTGATCTCCGGAGATGAGGAATACCGCTCCGAGGAGGCCCTGGGGCAACTAGGCAAGATTCTGGCGACGCGCCACGGGTTCGACTGCACCGTGCTGTTCGCCATCGACCCTGCCACGGGCCAGGTCAACCCGTCGAACGTCGGTAACATACCGGGCTTGGAGGCTCTGGACTCGGCCGACCTGATGGTGATCGCCACGCGCTTCCGCGACCTGCCGGACGAGCAGATGAAGCACATCGTGGACTACGTGGCCGCGGGCAAGCCGATCATCGGCATGCGGACGGCGACGCATGCGTTTCGGATTCCCGAGGGCAAGACGTATTCGCGTTGGACGTTCAACAGCAAGGACTGGCCGGGCGGCTTCGGGAGGCAGATACTCGGCGAGACGTGGGTCAATCATCACGGCGATCACGGCAAGCAGAGCACGCGAGGCGTGATCGCGCCGGGCGCGACGAACAACCCGATAGTCCGCGGCTGCGATGATATATGGAGTCCTACGGATGTTTATACCGTTACCCTGCCGCTTTCGGGCGACGGCGAGGCGCTGGTGATGGGGTCGGTGCTGGAGGGCATGAACCCGACGGACAAGCCGGTTGCGGGCCCCAAGAACGACCCGATGATGCCCATCGCATGGATGCGGACGTACCAGCTCGACGGCGGCCGGGCCGGAAAGGCGTTCACCACCACGATGGGCGCCGCGACCGACCTGCAAAGCGAGGGCGTGCGCCGGCTGCTGGTCAACGCCGCCTACTGGGCAACCGGCCTGGCTGACAGAATCCAGCCCAGCGCCGACGTGGGCCTCGTCGGCAAGTACAACCCCACGTACTTCGGTTTTAACAAGTTCGTCAAGGGCCTGCGGCCCGCGGACTTCGCGAAGGAATGATTCGGCGGCGGGGGGGCGGGATTGGAATACGGGCGCGGATGGATGCGAGATCCAAAACGACACCGTCGTCCCGTCCGGGCTTGCCATCGCATTCCCAAGTCGCCAGTCCGCAGTTTGACGCGGTCACTCCGGCAGGATTGCGACGTCCTGTGCGGCGATGTGGAGGGTGACGGCTGAGCCTGGGGGGATGGCTTTGTCGGCGCCGGCGAGGACGGATATCTTCCACCGCTGGCCGCCGGGCAGGTCGCATAGGTACTGGCGCATCTCGCCGAGGTAGATGCTCTCAGCCACGGTCGCGCGCAGGCCGGCGGCGTCGGCGGGTGCGGTGTGGTTGTTGGCGGCGGGGGCCGAGGCTGAGGCCGACGACAACAGTATCCGCTCGGGCCGCACGCAGCAGAGGACGTTTCGGCCGATCTGGCGCACGGGGCAGTCCGCGGCCTGGAGTTCGCCGACGGGCGTTTCCACGCGGACTCCGCCGCCGGAGGGGGCGGCGATCGTGCCGGGCACGAAGTTGGCTTCGCCGAGGAAGTCGGCGACGAACCTCGTCGTGGGCCTGTTGTACACTTCCTCGGGGCGGCCTATCTGGATGACCTTGCCGGCGTTCATCACGGCCATACGGTCGGCCATGGACAGTGCCTCTTTCTGGTCGTGCGTGACATACACAGCCGTGATGCCGGTGGACTTGACGAGGTGGCGGAGTTCGTGGCGCATGTGCAGGCGAAGGCGGGCGTCGAGGTTGCTCAGTGGCTCATCGAGCAGGAGGCAGTCGCCTTGTGCGGCCAGGGCGCGGGCCAGGGCGACTCGCTGCTGCTGGCCGCCGGAAAGTTGGTTTGGCTTGCGGGTGGCGTAGAGTTCCATCTCGACGCGGGCGAGGTTGTCCGCGGCGAGCCGGCGCCTGGTGGCGGCGGGCGAGCCGCGCATTTTCGGCCCGAACTCCACGTTCTGCCGGACGGTCATGTGAGGCCAGAGCGCGTAATT
>CAZSBS010000076.1:0-17922 GCA_964605095.1 uncultured Planctomycetaceae bacterium
CCCGCGGACTGGCCGCGGATAACCGTCGTGTCGAGCATGCCGTCGCCGTCCAGGTCGGCCCCGGCGTCCGGCAACGTCAGGCTGCCGCCAAGCAGTTCATCCAGGTTCCACAGGATGCGGACCTCGCCGGCATTGCTGCGGCGAACGACAAAGCCGTCGGCCCGCAGCACGCGCTGCTCCGGCCTGCCTATCGCAAGGTCGATCCGGCGGTTGCCGTCAAAGTCGCCGGCCTCCAGAACCAGCTCGTCCTCCCGCCAGCCACCCGAGGCCGCCGCAAAGTCGTGGTCCAGGTAGATCCGGATGTCGGCCTGGCTGTCGTTGTGCAGCGGCGAGGCCTCCATTTGGCCGTCGGACCAGAAGCCGTCGGTGCAGTAGATCAGGATGTCCGCATCGTCGTCGTTGGTCTCGCTGCCGCCACGGACGACCGCGAGGTCGTCGGTGCCGTCGCGGTTGACGTCGCCGAGGTTGACGATGGCCGCCAAGTCTCGCGTGGAGTTGCCCGCGCCGGCGCCCGAGCGAGTCGCGTCGGCCAGCACCATCACGGGCGAGAAGGTCTGCGCACCGCCGGTGGACCACGGCGATCCGAGCCCCAGTTCCAGCCCGCCGAGGCGGTCGTAGTCCACCACGTACAGCGCGCCGACCGTGAGCAACTGCCCCGTAACCGAGCTCTCGAACGTCCACTGTCCCGGCATGAACAGGACGACTTCCTGCCTGCCGTCGGCATCGACGTCGGCGACCGCGGCCTGCGTCGTGGCGTCATAGTAGCCAGTTGGCGCGTACGACCACTCCGCAGGATTCAGGCCAAGGTAGTCCAGCGTGTCATACTCGTCCCACTCCCAGGCACCGTTTTCGTTGATAACCTGGTCGGCCTCCCAGACGCCCAAGGGCGTCGGCTCGCCGGAAGCGAAGACCGAGTCGTAGATGTGCTGGCCGGTGAAGATCGCGGCCTTGAGGCCGTCGGTGGTCTCGGGGTAGAGCAGCATCAGATCGCTGCGGCTGTCGCCGTCCCAGTCGATCACCTGGGCCTGGAGCGTCGGGAACCAGGCGCTGACGATCAACCGCGTCGAGTCCGGCGAGGAAGCGCCGACTTCGAGCGTCGGTGAGATATCCGGCGTTCCGGGGATCATTAACACGCCGGAGGACAACACGAATCCGGACAGCCAGGACCCCACGAACAGCAGGTCGCACGCGCCGTCGCCGTCGATGTCCGCCGGCTCGCCCAGCGGCTCAAAGCCATTGAGTTCGATGACCGTGTGGGCCACTTCGTCGATAGGCTCCTGGCCGTCCCACGTCGCCGTCGGTCCGTACAGCAGGTACGCCGTCGTCAGGTTGTCATCCCACAGCAGCGTGTCGGCGTAGCCGTCCATGTTCACGTCGCCCACCGACGCGGCATGGGACAACTCGCGACCCAAGGCGTCGCCCTGAACGCGCGGCAAGTCGCCGGCGTCGGCCCCGGCCGGGTCGGACAGGTCCACGCCGGTGTTCGTCCATCGGCCCTCCGCCAGCGGGGTGCCCATCTCGTACTCGTACGGCGCGGGCGGCAGCAATTCGACTTCCAGCGTGTTTGGCGTCAGTTCCCGCCCGAAGATGATGTGGTACTCACCCAGAGTCGTGTCCAACATGGCGATGTCGTCAATCCCGTCGCCGTTGACGTCGCCGAGCTTGCGGACCCAGTACAACAGGTCCTGCTGGAAGCTCAGCGATGCGTCTATGTACTGCGGCGCGGGAGGCTCCACGGTCAGCTTGGTTTCGAGGTCCTCGGCCCCCGTGAGCCACTCGGAGATGGTGTGCGTGCCCGTAACGCGCATGACCGTGTGGAAGAGCATGCCCTCGCCATCGGTCAGGGAACTGGTCAACTCCTTGTGGGCGTAACCGATCTCCCCGAACCCGTCGTCGTCGATGTCGCCCAGCGGCGTCAGTAAATCAGGCAGTTCCGTGATGGAAAAACTGGTGTAGCCGCCTGAAAGCAGCTTGCTGTGGCCATCACCCGACAACAGGCTCCATTGGTTGACCAGGATGTCGGCATAAAGGTCCACGTAGCCCGCGTCCATTCGACCGGCCGGGACAAGATCCACGCCGTCGAACGGGCCGAGCGTGCCCAGTGAGGTAGACCAGGCGACGCCAAGCGGCTGCGCCTGCGACATGTCGTAGCTCGCCGAGGGCGACAACTTGCCCGAGAACACCCGGACGCTCGCGTTCCACTGCATCGGCCCGGCGGAGTTTATGGCAAGGAACGCGAAGTCCTTCGTTCCGCTGCTGTAGGCTTGGCCAACGGGCACGATCTGGCTGACGGACTCGGCCGTGATCTTGTAGTTGGTCTGTTCCAGCGCGGAAAGCGGCGTGTCCTCGAAGAGCCTCACGTCGTCTATGAACCAGCCCTCATGGTCGTTGTCGAAGGCCGTGACCGTGTTGAAGTAGAAGCGGACCCTGACGGTGCTGCCGGCGTCGACCTGGCCGATTTCGACCCGCATGTGATGCCACCACGGCTGATCGTCCGACTCGGCAAAGCTGTCGGTGGAAGTGTCGGCGACGGTGGTCCACGCCCCGCCGTCGATGGACACCTGCACCTTCGGCACGTCGGTAATATGCACGCCGCCGCTGGTCCAGTAGGCCGTGTCCAGCCAATAAGTGTACTCCAGCGTCAGGTGATCGACGCTTTGCTGCATCGTGACGGCCGGGCTGTCCAGCACGCCCGCGGACCATCCGCCTTCGTAGGTGCCGCCGCCGTTTGGGCCCTCGTCGTGGCCGAAGTACCACGACCCGTCGCCGGACTCGCTGCCGCGGGCGCTGGTCGGGTGCCAGTAGTCCGTCCTGCCGGAATAGGATGAGTGGGTGAAGCTCGATGAGTCCTCACCGTCGAACGCCCAGCTTGCGACAACGCCGCCGGGCGAAAGCCCCTGCTGCCCGGCCAGAACGCGGACGCGCGTGTACTGCGTGTAATCGTTGGTGGCGACGACGATGTCGTCTATGCCGTCACCGGTCACATCTCCCACGGCCTGGACGGCCAGGATGGACTCGCCCATGAGCTGACCGCTCATGACCACGTCCGCCTCGTCCAGCAGGCTGATCGTGTCGCCGCCGCTCAGGTCGTTCTGGCCGAACCATACGTACACGCCGGCGGCCGAATATGTCTCGTCAAACTTCTGGCACACGCCGACGACCAGGTCGTCAAAGCCGTCGTCGTTGATGTCGCCCGTGCTGACCTGGCTGGACACGCCGCCCGAATAGCTCGAAACCGGCGCCGGAACGACGATCGTTACGTACAGGCCGGTCCCGCCAAGCTGGACTCGGACCAGGCTTGAACCTACCACCTCGTGATCGGCCTGACCTTCGGGGACAAGGCCCAGGTCAATCCCGCAGTTCAGATACGTGGCGTCCTTCACGCCGACGACGTAGTCCATCTCGCCGTCGTGGTTCAGGTCGCCGGCCGGGGCGAAGTAGCTCGTGAATGCCGCGTCGTCAACAGAGAGCGTAACGTCGGCGGCAGAAGAGTCCACCTCCGGATAGCCGCCCAGCCCGGCCACGAAGAAGATGTCGTAATCGCCCAACTCGTCCGGATGGGCTTCGTTGGTCTGCCCCGAAAGGAAGCCCAGCCTGGAAATCGGGTTCTCGGCGGTAAAGGTGATCTCGATCTGGCCCGCCTGCCGCAGCGAACAACCGTACTTCTGCTGCCCGACGTCATAATAGAAGAACGCCTTGTCGAAGACGGTGCCGCCCTGGAAGCTCGCGGCCGCAAGCGCGGCGTTGATCTTCCGCACGTACTCATCGTTGCCAAGCGAGCTGTTCGATTGCGTGACGGTCAGGTCCACGGTGATCGAGCCGGTGGACGCCCCGTTGATCCGCAGGCTGAAGCTCAGGGAGGTAGCGCCCGTCATGCTCTCCAGGTCCTGCTCGCCGATGAGTCCGAAGGTCTTGGGGTTTATTATCCGCAGGACGTAGTAGTCCGGCGTGCCGGTGAACTGCTCGACGGGCAGATATGCCAGCGATCCGTCGATTGAGTCTTCGGTGGCCGCGTACAAACGGACGTTGGCCATGCCCAGGTCCACGTCGCCGGCCCAGAGGCTCTGGCCCGTGACGAACAGGTCGCCGTCGAAGAACGTCTGGGACTGCTCGTCGGCAAAGCTCACGCGATCGATCCAGTCCAGGCTCAGCGGCGCGGTCGCCGCGTCCCCGAATGCCGTCTGCGAGGCCGGCGCGTCTATCACGTACCAGTCCCCCGTGTCGCCGAAGTGCAGCGACAGGTCCGCCATCGAGGCCGTCGAGACGATGTCTTCAACGCTACTGGCGAGGCTGGCCGTGTCGTTCGAGCCGGTCTGTCCGTCGCGAGTGACGAACTCCAGCAGGTCCGGCGCGATGCCGTCGTTGCCGTAAATAAGGTCCGTGCCGGACCCGCCGCGCAGCAGGTCGTCCCCGAGCGAGCCGGCGATGAAGTCCATGCCCTCCCCGCCGTCGATCACGTCGTCCAGAACGCCGCCGTACAGGCGGTCGTTGCCCGGCCCGCCGTAGATCTCAAGCGCCGCGACGTACGCGCCTTCCTGGAAGGCGCCGCGGGCGATGCCGTACTCGCTGCTGCGGTAGCCGCTGCCGTCGGGCAGCGGAATGTGATAGCCCGGGTCGGCGTGGAACTCGTCGTTGCCCGAGCGGGTCTCGACGATCGTGTGCTCCACCTCCTGCGCCCGCCAGTATGCGTACTGCTGCGTGTACACCGTGACCGTGCCCGCCACGGCCTGGTCGTCCTCGAAGCCCAGGTCCCCGTTCGTACCCGACAGTATCGCCAGATCCCACCCGATCTGCCGCGTGGTGAGTGTCAGGTAACGGTCGTGGACAACGCCAGCCTCGATGTAGTCCGTCAGCCCCAGCTCTTCGATCCGCTCCTGGATGTCCGTCGCCATGTCGCCGGCATGTTTTGTGGAATCGTACTCGTACTGGCTGACGATTATCTCGTAGTCATGGCTCACGTCGTCGCCGTCAGTCAGGCGGAAACGCAACGAGAGCGGCTGCGGCACTTCCGAGACGACCACGGCCGGGTTGCGGGCGATGAGCATTACGGTGATCTCCTGGCCATCGTCGGTCATGTACCGCTGGTTGGCGGTATCCCAGACCAGGGCCGTCAGCTCGTATCGCCCCAGCACGCGGTTGTAGCGGATAGCGAAGTAGTCGGGCACGGGATCGCCCATGTCGTCGAGGTCGCCGCCGAGGATCATCACGGCATCGTCGCCGGACCCGCCCTCGATCCAGTCGGTGTGCGTGGTGATGTAGGTGGTGTCGTCCGGAAGATCCGCGTCGTCCAACGTCGGCAGCTCGTCCGGAATGATCTGGAACAGGTCATCGCCCTCGCCGCCAAGCAGCAGATCCCACGCCTGGTAGTCGTTGCCGCCGGAAATCACGTCGTTGCCCGAGCCGCCAAGAATCCAGTCCTCGGCGATTCCGCCGCGAAGCACGTCGTTGCCCGGGCCGCCCAGGATCACGTCCCGGCGTATGTGCTGCTGGTCGCCAATGTCCTGAACCAGTCCGCTGGCGCAGTCGATCTCGACGAACTCGTCGCCCGCGACCAGCTCAATCTCCATTTCGTAAATTGTCGGTAGAGGCTCGGCCTGGCGGACCTGAACGTACAGTTCAGCCGTCACGTCGAGGTCCTCTATCTCGCCCAGCACGATCTCGCCGTCTTCCGACGACGCCAGCTCCGTCAACTCGCCGTCAACGTACTGGAACACGGCAAGCTGGAGCTGGTCGAGATCGCTGGCGCCGCTGACCCGCAGCGTGGTGGCCGCGTCAAGGGCCAGCAGGCTCACCTTGTACCAGTCCACGTCGTCGGGCGAGTCTATGGTCAGGCCCGTCCACCGCAGGCTGTGCGCGACGTACGTCGGCAGGTACTCAGCCGTGAGGTCCTCGGGCGAAAGCCCGCGGGTCTCGACTTCCTGGCCGGACTCAGGCAGGCCCGTTATCGGCATGGCCGCGAAGGCCGGCAAATTCGCCGCGATGACGATCGCGTCGGTGTCGGCTGGATTGACCGCCCGCAGGATCACCTTTCCGCCCACGACGACGACCTCGAGCGTGTCGTCAAGGCCGGCAGCCTCGAGCTCCCGCGCCAGCACGGCCGAGAGCATGGTCAGCCCGCCGATGTGCGGCTTGAGCTCGATAACCATCGGGACGTGAGCGGCAATTTCCACCGTGATCTTGGCGTCTTCCAGGCCGGCCGATACGAGCTTGTCGTCGCCGAGGCACACCCCCGCCGATCCGGTAAGCGAAAAGGCGTGGGAGGCGTTGTCGGGCTGCGTGTACACGTCGTTGCGCTGGTCGTTCTCCGTGCTGTCCGGCAGGATGGCGTTTCCGGAGGCGATCTCGACGAAGTCGTCTCCCTCGCCCGCCGAAATCCACACGGTCTTGCGGACGGTCGGGCCGACGTAGATCTCGTCGTCGCCGCCGAGCGCGTCGATGATAATCGCGTCGAAGTCGCCCTCGCTGGGCAGCAGGTCGCCGGTCATCACCAGTTCCGTGTAGGCCAGGGCGCGGACGTCCGGGTCCTCGTCCTGGAGCTTCTCGGCGTCCAGCAGCAGGTACGACGGGTCCCAGAGGTACTCGCCGTCCTCGCCGCGAGCCATGAAGTCCAGGCGGATCTGGGCGTCAAACGTGTAGTTGCCGTTGTTGTTCGTAAGGCGCGTGATGATGTGGTGCTGAGTGAGCAGCCCCGGCTCGGTGACGTAGTTGACCTCGATGCGGTCGGCGCCGGCCGTGCCGCTGTAGTACCACACGCGGTCGCACTGCCTGGCGTACTCTTGCCACATGTCGTCCCCGCCGTCCAGCCCGCTGTTGAAGGGCTCGCCATAGCGGTCATAAAGCGTGTCGTCACCGGCGCCGCCGTACATGAAGTCCAGGACCGTCCCGCCGAACAGCAGGTCGTCAAAGTCGCGCCCGAGCATGCGGTTCAGGCCCGTGGACTCCAACACGTACGCCCCGCCGCCGTCGTTGTCGTAACGCTGCCCCGTGGCGGGGTCCACGAACACGCCGAACTGCCCGCCGTTTCGCGGGTCCATCGTCCATGCGTACAGCTCGTTTCGCCCGTGCCCGCCGATCAGGTCGTCGTTGCCGGCCCCGGCGTAGAGGCGGTCCACAACGTCCGGGCCGTCGCCCGCCTCGGCGTCGCCCCAGAGCACGTCGTCCCCGGCGTAGCCGTAAATGGTGTCGCTGCCGGAATCGCCGATGAGCCAGTCACGCCCGGATGAGCCGTAGAGCGTGTCGTTGCCGGCCCCGCCGTGGAACCAGCCGACAAACTCCCGGCTGCGGCTCTCCAGCCCGGAAAAGTCCACCGCACCGGGCCCGTTAGAGACGAAGCCCAGCACGTCGTCGCCGCCCAGGCCGAAGAGCTGGAACTGCTCGACCAGCGGCGTGCCGTAGGCATCGCGCCACTGGGCGTAAAACGAGTACGTCGGACCGCCGTCGATCTGGAGCGTCACCGTCAGCACGCCGGGAGTGTCCTCACGGAACCACATCACGTCGTCGCCTTGCGTGCCGTATGCCTTGAGGATGTCGGTGGCGTAGTCCTCGGCCACGTCGCCTAGCGAGCGGTTGCCGCCGTGACCGTTGAAGACCTCCGTGCCGGATGCCAGGTGCGTGGGGTCGGTGTCGAGGATGAGGATGTCGATGTCCTCGCCGCCGTAGAGCTTGTCGTTGCCGGCCTGGCCTTCGAGGGTGTCGCTGTCGGCGCCTCCCCACAACTCGTCGTCGCCGGCGCCGCCGTAGATGACCTCCTGTCCCGCATCGCCGTAGAGCTTGTCGTTGCCGCCGAGGGTGTCGGGCAGAAGGTTCAGGCCGTAGCTGGGCCCCGCAAGATAGTCGCCGTAGATGTTGTCGTTGCCGCCGCCGCCGAAGATCGTCTCCGAGCCGATGTTGCCGTACAGGTAGTCGCCGTCCTCATCGCCGAAGAGCTGGTCGCCCGGCGCCCCGGCCGTGTCCGACCAGGCGTAGATCCGATCGACCCCGGGCCCGCCGTAGAGCCGCTGGCCCGCGCCGCCGGCGTCGCCCATCAGCACGTCGTCGCCCTCGTTGCCGTAAATGTTGTCGATCCCGCCGCCGCCGTAGATCGTGTCCGTGTTGCCGCCGCCGACAAGCACGTCGTGCCCGTCGGGCCCGGTCCCGCCGTCGCCCCAGATGTGGTCCTCGCCGGCCCCGCCGTCGATGTAGTCGTTGCCCGGCCCGCCGATGAGGTCGTCGCCCATGCCCCCGCCGAAGATAATGTCGTCGCCGGCGCCGGCGTCAATTGTGTCGATGCCGTCAAGGGACCCCGCCACGCTCTGGCCTTGGACCACCTTCGGCGTGATTTGCGGCAGGATGGCCTCGAGCCCGTCAACACGCGTCACGGGGCTGCCCTGGGCGTCCACAAAACGCATCGGCCAGGTGAAGTTCGCCGGGTTGGACACGTCCAGGTCCTCGGCCGAGAATATGGCAACGCCGCCCCAGACGACGTCCCGCCCGCCGCCGGAGGTGATGACGTCGTTGCCGTCGCCGCCTTCAATCCAGTCGTCACCGTCGCCGGTGGTGACCTCGTCGGGCCCCTCGCCGGCCAGAATGGTGTTGTTGCCGCCCGTCGAGACGATGGTGTCGAGTCCCTCGCCGGTCTCGATCCAGTCGTTGCCCGAGCCGGTATACACGTCGTCGTCGCCGCTGCCGGTCCTGATGACCTTATCCCCGCTGCCGGCGTGGATGATGTCCCTACCGCCGCCTGTCTCGATGACGCCCGGGCCGTCGCCAAGCGTCACCACGTCCATGTCGACCGCGCCCGAGGCGGAGGCGTAGACGTAGTGCTCGCCGTTGCCGGCGACGATCGTGTCGTCGCCCGCGCCGCTGTGGATCGTGTTGTGCCCGCCGCCGGCGTAGATGGTGTCCTTGCCGACACCGGTGGTGATGATGTCTTCTCCGTCATCGGTCCAGATGCGGTTGTCGCCTCCGGTCGTCAAGACGCTGTGCGTGCTTGCCGGCTCGCTCGCCGGGCCGCGCAGGTCGATGTAATCGTTGCCGCTTCCGGTGGTGACCACCTCGCTTCCGCCGCCGCCGTAAATGTGGTTGTCGCCGCCGACAACGTGGATAACGTCGTCGCCGCCGCCCGACCAGATCTCATCGTTGCCGCTGCCGGCATCGATCGTGTCGTCGCCGTCGAACGTCTTGACGAAATTGTCGCCCTCGCCGGCATGCACGAGGTCGGTTCCGAGGTCGCCGTAGATCCAGTCCTTATCCGCCCCGCCGTCCAGCAGGTGCGTGGTGGCCGGGTCGCCAAGGTAGACGCTCGATCCGACATTCGCGGCCAGGCCGGCTATGAGATGGTCCTGCCCGCCTTCGCCGTAGAGCTCGTCCGACCCGCCGTCGCCGTAAAGCCAGTCCGCGCCGTCCCCGCCGAAGAGGACATCGTTGCCGCTGTCGCCGTGGATGGTGTCCGCATCACCCCGGCCATAAATCGTGTCGTTGCCGCGCCCGCCGGACAAGTTGTCGCCCGCGCCGCCGCCGTCGATTACGTCGTTCTCGCTGCCGCCGTCGATCGTGTCGATACCCTCATCGCCGGTGCCTCCCGAAGCGTCGAAGTCGCCGTATATCTCGTCGCTGCCGATGCCGCCGTAAATGGTGTCGCCGTCGGCCCCGCCGACGAGATAATCGTCGCCGCGCCCACCGTCGATGGTGTCGGCGCCGCCCTGCCCGTAGATCCGGTCATCGCCAAGCCCGCCGTCCAGCGTGTCGCCATCGGCGCCGCCGTCTATCAGGTCATCGCCGCTGCCGCCGTGGATCGTGTCCTGCCCGTCCTGGCCGTAGGCCTCGTTGCCGTCGGCGTCGCCCAGCGTGATCGTGTCGTTGCCGGCCCCGCCGTAAACCTCGGCCTGGCCGCGACCGGTCGTTACGTGGTCGTCGCCGACACCGGCATAGATGGTCACCGGAATCGTGACGGCCTCCTCGACCGTGATTGTGTCGTCGCCCTCGCCTGAGTCGATCCAGATGTGCTGCACGCCGCTGTACCGCTGGCGGAAGCCCATCGTGGTGACGAATATCTCGTCGGCTGCGTACCCGCGCTCGATGACCACAAGGTCGCCAACGTCCTCTGTGTTGATTACCTCGTCGCCGGTGGGCGCCACGGGGTATCTCTGGCCGGCGTGTGCGCCGACGTTGATCACGAGCAGCCCGTCCTCGCTCGGAACGCCAGGGTAACTGCCGCCGGTGGCGAAGCCCGCCAGGGCCGGATCGACCGATACCTCTACCGGCGGCGGGCCGGCGCTGTACTCGGCCTGGATGATCGGCATGCGGGGCGAGTTCCACTCGGCAGTCCAACTCAGCGGCCCGAAGCCAACCGTCACGTAGGCGGTCAGGAACGCCTCGGCCGAGATGCCGATGTCGAAAAGGTACTCCGGCCCGGCCAGAAGCGCCTGGTACATCTCGCCGAGGCGAAGCTTGCCATCGTCGTTGGGGTCGTTGAGGTCGAAATACGCCCCTAGGTATACCCCTCCGCCGGCGCCGCCGCGGGCGAAGCCCAGGTTGAGCTCCGCCGAGGCCACGAGCGACCCGTAAAGCTCGACCTCGCGCACCTCCTTGCCGTTGGCGTCCCAGTCGGCAATGTACAACCCGTTGAGAAGGTCCACCGCCTTGCCGCTGCGGGCCATGTCGAAGAATCCCTGGGTGTCGTAGCCGAAGGCGAAGTCGATGGCCGCGCCTGCCGTGCCCGTGATACGCGCCATGAGCGGGCCAATGATCGTGAACGCCTGGGAGAATGAGAACTCGACTCCCAGCCGAGGCATGTCGAACACGACCAGGTCGATGTCCTCCTTGCCCAGCATGAGCTGGAAGACCTGCATGGGGTTTTCGAGGATGGGGAATCGCAGCCCGCCGGCCCAGTCGAACCCGCCGCCGGAGCTTGTGCCTATGCCACCCGCGCGGGCTAGCAGTTCAGACACATCACCGTCGCCGACGCCCGAGACCGCCCCGGCGATCTGCTCGCTCGTGGCGCCCTGGCCGCTCGGGTCGCCCCAGGCGAAGTGCATGACCCAGCCCGACAGGTCGCCGTATAGCTCCATGCCCTGCAATGCCGCCGCTATCTGCAAGCCGTCCGCGCCATGCCCGCCGTAGGTAAAGCTGCCGATCGGCAACACCAGGCCCGCGCCGTCCAGGCGAGAGCGGGTGTCATTGACAAACTCGATCAAATCCAGCACCGTGTCGGCGGCGTAGATGAAGTCGTTGTAATCGCCGTAGCCGAACAGGTCAGCGATGTCCAACAGCGTGATCGGCGTGCCAAGGTCCGATATGATAGGGATCGGCGTGGTAAGCGCGTCGATGACCGGCTTGATCGGATCGAGGATGTCGCCGATCGTCCCGAGCATGTCCCCCAGCACGTTGCCCACGAACTTGCCTAGGTCCAGCCCGAGGTCCGTGAACTGCACAACCGGCGCAGAGAGCTGGTAGCTCGTATTGCCGCCATAGAGCCACAATAGGTACAGGTCGCTGCGAACGGATGGGAACTGGTCGTTGTGGCTTATCCCCGCGACGATCTCCGCATGCACCGCGGCCGAGACGTTCACGTCGGCGTCCAGGATGTCCAGCGGATCGTTGGCTGCGACGATCTCGCTGAGCGTGAGTATGCCATCGGGCCCGGCTGGGTCGTACGAGACCAGCGCATCGGTGATGTCGATGCTGAACCGCGCGGTGATGGCGTTTAGCAGCCCGGTGAAGTCAACACCGTGCCCGCTTCCGTCGACGTAGGCATCGGCCTTGTCCTGCCCGCTACGGGTGTCGCTGTCTCGCGTCACCACGTCGAGCGACAGGAACCCCAGATCGCCGGAGGCATGGAGGTCCACATCGGCGGAAACGTCGAGGAAAAAGTCCTCCGGGTCGCTTACGTCGAAGTACACGCCGCGGTCCTTGCTGACGCCGAACGACAGATTGAAGCCGAACTCTATCGTGCCGGTGACCGTTCCGGCAAGGTCCAGACCAAGCCAGTCGGTCCCGAGGCCCTGGAGCTGGCCGTTGACGAATGTCACCGACTCGCTGGCCCCGAGCTTCAGGTCGTACTGGATGTGGTCGGAGTCGGCAGCCACGATTATGTCGTCGATGGTGACCTGCCCGTCGCCGGTGACGTCGAGCAGCCAGCCGATAGCATCCGAGGAGCCAAGCATCACGGGCTCTTGCGGCAGCGGGGCCCCTTGCGGCAGCGGGGCCCCTTGCGGCAGCGCGCCGCCGGCCCCGAGGACGTTGTAGAGAAGCTGGCGCAGTTCCGCGGCCGTGCCGGCAGGCGAGCCAATGGCGGCGCGGATTCGCGAGACGAAATCGGAGACGTCCTCGAGGTTAGCGCCGATCAGGGGAATGTCGGCTTGGGTGATGCTGTCGTCCAGCACGTTCTGTAGCGTTGAGAGCACGAGGTCCACCGCAGCGAAGACATCCCCGATATCGAAATCGCTCCAGTTGCTGAAGTCCAGGCCGTCCAAGATATTGGCGATGGACGACGCGGACGGGTAGCTCGTTACCGTCAGCAGTTGCGCCGATGAGTCCGGATCCAAGGCCCCCAGGTTTAGCTCGGCAACAAGGTCCGGGTTGGCCGGGTCCAGCGGCGTCCACGAGCCGGTGCCGTCAAGATGATAGATCGGCAAATCAAGCTGGCCAACGCCCACGATGTCAAACGTGAAGATGTCGTCCAGGACGCTGCCCAGGCCGTAGAAGGCCTCGGCTGGGTTCATACCGATGGTGAAGCTGGCCTTGTCGCCCCCAGCCATACCGTCGGCATCGAGGGTGAAGCTGCCCTTGTCGCCTGGCTGGCCAATGGCCACGCCGATGGGGCCGATAACCGACTGGAAGAAGAGGTCCGTGGCCTCGACGGCAAGTTCGCCCGTGATGGTCGAGTCGCTGAAGATCACCGGCAGCGGCGAGGGATTGTCGAGGTTGAAGCCGAGCTTGATGTCGAAATCGAACCCGCCCGTGACGCTGAGATCCCCACCACCGTCAAGATCGACCAGCGAGTCGATGGGCAGGCCGCCGTCCGATAAAAGTGTAAATTCCCCGACCGGAGCGATTGGCGCGCCCGTGCCGCCGGAAGCGCCGAGCAGATTCAGATTCACCGGCAGGTTCTGCAATATCTGCGGCGCATACTGCCATGCGACCTTGAGGATCTGCTCGCCGTCGATGGTCTCGACGCCCTCGAAGATCAGGCCGAGTTGCTGGACAAGCTCCTCGATCGGGGCAGTCGGGTCGGCGTTCTCGATAGCGTCCTCAATGTCCGTGGCAATCTTCTCGAACAGCCCGATGATCTCGTCGAGGCTCTTGCCGATGCCCGGAATCTTCTCCTTCATGATGTCGAAATTCCGGACAGTCGTCTCCAGGAGGTTCCAGTACGACTGGAGCATGCCCGTGAAGTCGTCGTATGCCATCTCGATGAGCCCGGGCACCTCGTCGAAGCCGTCCAGGCGTATTCGCAACTCGCCGTCGGCGGGCGCATCTTCCGAGAAGACATTCTCATCGTCGATGTTCAGGTCCCACTCATCGTCGAAAACTCTCCCCCAGTCGATCCAGATTCCCGCGCTGACAAGCGTGCCGCTGAGGCCAGGAATGGTTGACGTAAGCGTGGCGGGCAGGTGCATTTCAGCCGAGGCGTTGATGTCCAAGTCGTCGAACATGTGCGCCGGCGCGGTGTCTGGGTCGGCGTACCCGAGGTCGGCAAGCTCTTCGTCGCTGGCGCCCCAAAGCAGGATCGAGTCGGTCAAGTCGTGCAGCGTGATGATTCGGTCGGGGCTGGTTTCCGAGCCGTCCCAGGGCGCTCGCAGAGGCAGGTCGAACCACGTTCCAGCCGCGAGCGTGCATGGGTCGCCCGTGGGCCCTAGGTTCAGGCTCAGCAGGCCCAGCCTGCCCGTGCCCGTGAAGTCGCCGCCGCACTCGATTGAGGCATTGAGATGGGCATCTGCGAGGAAGATGTGCTTGCTCATCGAGTCGCCGTGCAGGGCTGTGCCCGCAATCTCTGCACTGGCACCCCAGCCGGCCTCGTCCGGTGCCGGCGCTCGCCCGACCAGGCCAAGCAGCATGCCGCCGAGCGACCCGTTGACGCACTGGACGCGGAAGAATGCATCCTCAACGATCGGCGGGTCGCCCGATCCGGGATCGGCTGGAACCGCCGGCGGGTCCGTGTAATCCTTCAGGATGAACCGGGCGTTCTCGCCGTCGAACTCGCACTCGACCAGCCCATTTGCGCCCGCGGCGTCGATGACGGCGTTTATGTGGTCGCGGAACTGCCAGATCGTAGTGTTCTCCCGCAGGCCGTCGAAGTTCACCGACACCTTCGTCCCGTCCAGCAGAATGATCTCGAGGTCGGCCTTGGAGTCATTGGCCGGGACAAAGTCGTTCCACCGACCCTCGCCCAGCAGGTCGCTAAGCTTGACGTTGTCGCTCTCGTTCACCTCGTCGTCGGCGTTGACGTCCAGGTCGAACACGCCCTGCGTGAAGGCTTGGCCCAGCGGGCGCAGGTCGATGCCGAAGGTGAAGCCCATGTCCAGCACGCCATCGACGCCGACCTGTCCGTTGGCTGAAAGGCCCCCTAGTTGCCCGAAGTTCAGGCCGCCGAGGTTCACGCCGGCCAGCGTGTGCTGAAGGGACTCATAGAGCGAGAAGTCCCATAGAAACACGGGAATCTGTTCGCCCCCGGTGACGAAGTCCGCCGCGTAGCGAAGGTTCGTCAGCCCGGGGATCGCCGCCTGGAGCTGCTGGGCTGTACCTAGAGTGGGGAAATCCGGGTCCTGTTCGATGAACCGCACCGCCTGGTTGTACCACGCATCGCCGAAACGCAGGTACTCGCCAAGACTGTGCCCGTCGAGCCACGGCAGCGGGATCTGCATCGCCGGATGCTGCGAGAGCGTGCGCAGGTCATCCGCCAACTGCCGCAGGCCGTCGAGCACCTCGCCGGCCTGGATGCGCAGGAATTGCAGCCAGCCCTCGGGTATCAGCCCCTCAGGCTCGAACGCACCAGCCCAGCGGAACTGAAGCGCTCCCGGCGGGTTTTCGAAGATGTTCGCGTCGGTGTACTTGACCCCGGCGTCGATATTCAGCAGACCAGGAATGCCAAGCGACAGCGGCAGGTTCACCTCCACCGAGCCGGTGGGCACGAATTCCAGCGCGGCGTTCACCCACCCGCTGTTCAGAGCGCCGAGGCTGGTCGATTCGCCAATCCCCGCCGTCAGCACGCCGCGAGCGTCGAAGTGGGCGCTGGCCTCGTTGCCCGGCTGGCCCGCCGTGATGTCGGCGCCGATGAAGCCCACGTTTAACCGGCCCGTCAGGTTGCTCGCATCGGCGCTGAAGCCCACCGACAACTCGTCCAGCGACAGCGAGACCGCCTGCGAGGCCACGATGCCCTTGCTGAAATCCACGTCGATGGTGAACTGCAAGGCATAGTCCGCGGAGATCATGATGTTAACCGCGATGTCCGAGGCCGGCGCGATGTCTTCCAGCATCTCGGCCGGGAGCACCTTCTTCTCGTAGAGGTACCCGTCGGCGAGCCTGCCGGTTAGAGTCACGTGCCCAGGCGCCAATTCCTGGAGCGTCGTGTCCAGCCCGGCGGCGTTCAGCCAGCCCTCCAGGCCTTGGAGCGTCGGCGCGACGATCTCGGTGAAGTACTCGTTGACCGGCGTGACGACGTACTCGTTCAGCAGGTCGGCAAACTGGAACAACACCCCCATGGACACCTTCTCGGGCTCGGTTTCGCCGTCCTCGTTGGTCACGTCGTCGCCGCCCAGCAGCGGAATCGACTGCTTAAGCCAGTCCAGAGCGTCGAGCGCCTGGCCGATGATCGGCAGGCCGCTCATCGACTCCAGCAGCATCGCCCGCATCTGCGGACTGAGGTCGTCCGGCCCGGATGGGAAAGTCACAAGGTGGCTAGCGGTTTGTTCGCCAAGCTTGCCGTCGGCGGTCAGACCTGCGGCGGTCTGGAACGTCCTGATCGCCTGTTGAGTCGGCAGGTCCAAAGTACCGGTGAGAGTCACGGGCGCCAGGGAGACGAAGGGATACTCGCCCGCGATCCAGTTGAGGCGCTGCTGGGCGCGCAGCACCGCTGACAGGCCGCTGGCAACGGGGATGTTCGGCCCGCTGTCGCTGGCGCCTGCGCCGATGACGACGTCAACGTCGATGGCCGTAGGCGAAGTCGGCTCGCCCGCCTCGAACGACAGGCGGATCGTGCCCTGAAAACCCGACTCGTCGGCGCTGGTGTCGCCGCGCAGGCCGTCGGCGACGGAGGCCGCGAGGTACACCTGCCCCGTGGAAGCCCACGGATCGCCGCCGAGACCGCCGGATGTGAACAGTTCGGCTATCAAGGCCCCGCTTCGCAGCAGGCGATAGTTCTGCCCGTGAGGCACGACTGACAGCGCCCAGCCTTCTTCCACTAGCTGCGCGCCGATCAGCCGGTACTGGTCGGACGGCGCCAGTTCGGTCAGATCGATGGCAGCCACATCACCGGTCCGCCCGCCGATGCACATGCCGACCGGCTCGCTCAGCCCCGAAAATCCAGTGCCAAGAGGCAGGACCACCCCCGAACCGTCATCACCAGACAGCAACGTGTTGCCCAGAACCCCCAGGTCGGTCAGCAGGTCATTGCCGCTGAGCATCAGCCGGGGCTCGAGTTGCTCGACCAGTGCCCCGGCCGACGCTCGGTGCAGCCGCGACGGAAAGGCAAACCGCTCGGCATTGGCCATGCCGTTGCTGCGCAGCACCAAGTCGTATAAATACACAAGCCGTTTCCAGGCGCGCGCGCATCTTGACATGGGATAGGTCCTCACTTTCCCAAGAAAACAAGTCCAATTAGCCCAAGAACACAAAAGCTTGAGCCGCTGTAACCAAGCCAAACAAGCTGTGTTAAGGCGATACAGAATTGTTAGGCACGGACTTCAGCGGACGCGATACTCCAAGCTGCCGGACCGTTCGCGGCACAGTGGCACAACCGAGGCATCTTGAGATACGACAGCACCAAGCCCTGATACGGGGTAAATCCACCTGCAGCGCGCCCGTAACGTCCAAATCCTACCCGCTAATCGTTAATTGTCAAGGCGGAAGTCTCGCCTGTGTCATACCAAAGTTGAAGTGTCCGCATTCCGAACGAAGGCGGATGAACAGAGCCGGATTGAGATGAGCCAGGGTGAACGGGACCGGTTAAAGGTAAAGGCCTTGGCGCTGGAGGGCAGGCGGACTCAGCCCGAGGGGGCACGGTGTGGTGGTCCATCGTTCTTCGGCCCGCTCAAATCCCGAACATATTTGGGGGTTTAACCGCACAGAATCACGTGGTAAGCTATGGCCTCACAGAAAGTAACGAGGCTCAGAAGGCCTACCATTGCCAGACCAAACTTCGCCAGACATCCCTGACCTTCCGGATGGGCCAGGAACGTCAAATCAGCCGTCCTGCACGTCATCTCTCTGGCCCACCACGCCATCGTAGCCGCTCACGGCTTGGCTGCCAAGGGCTCGGATGACCGACATCATGGCGGCCCGACCACTCTCAATCACCGTGGTCAGGTATCAGCGGCCGAACCTGTCCCGCCACTGGGGCAACAGGGAACACATCGCAACCAGCCGGCAGTTTCCCTCAAATGAACTTCTCCCCCAGGGGTCCGGACGGTACAATGCCCCAATGCCTTGGAGCCATCGAGTCTTGCCCCTGCCGGCCTTTGCCAGCCGGAGGAACCGGCCCCTGCCGGAAAAGGCAGCCCTGATTGCGGGATATCGGCTGCCGAAGAGCCCACATTACGGCTCGGATGAAACCTGTAGCCCCACTGGAAAGCCCAGCAAATCCTGCCTTCTGCCTCCGTCTGACAAGCCCGCAGTTCACCCCGGCTCTTCTGTAGCGTCCGAACGACTCGACTGGTCCCAACAGGTACTACCCCAACTTTCGCAGTTCGAGGCCAAAACGCGCGTAAGTCCTTGATCTGCCGTCCG
>CAZSBS010000077.1:0-17888 GCA_964605095.1 uncultured Planctomycetaceae bacterium
CTAATGCCTGGTTCCCGGCTCCAGGTTCCGCTTTTCCGCCGTTGCTTTTCCTAATACCGGGTTCCTGGTTCCAGGTTCCGCTTTTATGCCATTCCTCCTTCCCGCATGCGGTGCGCAGGGCAATCGCTTGTGCCCCATCCCCGTCGGCAGTATAATGCACAATTTACTTTCGTATGACGGAAACGGAATCGACATCCTCGCGGGATAACCTCGGCCCCGTCGCGGGCGGCAGGGCGTCTATCGTCGCGGATGAGCCTGTGCGTACGGGCCACCCCGCGCCCCCGGCCGGGACGAAGGAGATAGTGATCCTCGGCGCCAAGGAGCACAATCTCCGCAACATTGACGTTCGCATTCCGCGCGACAAGCTGGTGGTCATCACGGGCCTCAGCGGGTCGGGCAAGAGTTCGCTGGCATTTGACACGATCTACGCCGAAGGCCAGCGCAAGTACGTCGAGAGCCTTTCAGCCTACGCCAGGCAATTCCTCGAACAGTTGTCCAAGCCTGACGTCGAGCACATCGAGGGCCTGCCGCCGACGGTGGCCATCGAGCAGCGCGGCGGCGGGAGCAATCCGCGATCGACAGTCGCAACCACAACGGAGATATACGATTATCTCCGGTTGCTCTTTGCCCGCGTGGGCGAGCCGCACTGCTGGATCTGCGGGCGGTCCATCACCAGCCAGACCGTCAGCCAGATGGTCGACGCCCTGTTCCAACTGCCCGAGGGCACGCGGTTCATGGTCCTGGCGCCGATCGTTCGCGGCAAGAAGGGTCAGCACCAGGAGGTGCTGCGGCACATCCGGCGCGAGGGCTACGTCCGCGTGCGGATCGACGGGCAGATTTGCGACCTCAAGGCCGCGCCGGAGTTGAGCAAGTTCAAGGCCCACAACATCGAGGTGGTCGTCGACCGCCTGATCCTCAAGGAATCCGTTCGCATCCGCCTGTCCGACAGCATCGAGACCGCGCTCGCCCTGGCCAGCGGGCTGGTGACGATCAGCCACGAGGACAGCGCCAGCCCCGACGACTCGAAGGACCCTGCCGGGACTGCCAACGGGCACTGGCAGGACCGGGTTTTCTCAGCCACATACGCATGCCCGGAGCACCCGGAGGCCAGCCTGCCGGAGCTGAGTCCGCGGATGTTCAGCTTCAACTCGCCGTATGGGGCGTGCAAGTCGTGCGACGGGCTGGGCACGATCCTGGAGTTCGACCCGGACCTGATCGTGCCGGATGTCACGCTCTCGCTGACCCAGGGGGCCGTGGCGGCATGGCGCCACGGCGGCAAGCGGATGAACATCTTCTACAATCGGCTGCTGCGGCAGTTCTGCCGCGAGTTCGGCGTCTCGCCGGCCACGCCTTTCCAGGATATTCCCAAGCCGCTTCGCGAGGCGCTGCTCAAGGGCGACGCTGATCGCGGCTGGGAGGGCGTGATTGCCAACCTCAACCGCCGCTGGAAGAAGACCGACAGCGAGTACGTCAAGAGCCGGCTGCACGGGTTCCTTTCCGAGCAGGCCTGCCGCGCGTGCAAGGGCGCCAGGCTCAAGCCCGCCAGCCTGGCGGTAAAGGTGGCCGGGCGGACCATCGACGACGTCACCCGCATGAGCATCATCGAGGCGCTGGCGTTTTTCGACTCGCTCAAGCTCGACGTCGAGAAGACCCAGATCGCCGTGACGATCCTCCGCGAGATACACCACCGGATGCGTTTCCTGGCCGACGTGGGGCTCGATTACATCACCCTCAACCGCACCTCGGCCACACTGAGCGGCGGAGAGGCCCAACGGATCCGCTTGGCCACGCAGGTCGGCAGCGGGCTCGTCGGGGTCTGCTACGTCCTGGACGAGCCGACCATCGGCCTGCACCAGCGAGACAACGCCCGGCTCATCCAAACACTGCTGCACCTGCGGGACATGGGCAACACGGTGCTGGTCGTCGAGCACGACGAGGAGACCATCCGCAGCGCCGATGAGATAATCGACATGGGCCCGGCCGCGGGGCGCCACGGCGGGCGGATCGTCGGCCAGGGGACTGTCGACGACATCTGCCGCGCCCCGGAGTCGATGACGGGCAAGTACCTTTCCGGCGCGATGCGGATCGAGACGCCCCTGCGGCGGCGGAAGGTCTCGCCGCGAAAGGCCCTGGAGCTTCGCGGCTGCCGGGAAAACAACCTCAAGAACGTGGACGTCAAGTTCCCCATCGGCGGGGTCATCTGCGTGACGGGCGTAAGCGGCTCGGGCAAGAGCACGCTCGTGAACCTCACGCTCATGCGGGCGCTGCGCCGCCGGCTGACGAACTCGCGTGAGAAGCCCGGCGAGCACGACAAGATCCTCGGCCTGGGCAAGATCGACAAGGTCATCGAGATCGACCAGTCGCCCATCGGACGCACCCCCCGGAGCAACCCCGCCACGTACACGGGCGTGTTCGACCTTATCCGCCAGCTTTTCGCCAAGACTCGCGAGGCGAAGATTCGCGGCTACAAGCCGGGGCGGTTCAGCTTCAACGTCAAGGGCGGGCGCTGCGAGGCCTGCCAGGGCCAGGGCACCAAGCGGATCGAGATGCACTTTTTGCCGGATGTGTACGTCGAGTGCCAGGAGTGCCACGGCGCGCGGTACAACCGCGAGACGCTTGAGGTCCGTTACAAGGGCAAGAACATCGCCGACGTGCTGAACATGCGGGTGGAGGAGGCGCTGGGCTTCTTCGATAGCTTCTCGAAGATCAAGCAACTGCTCAAGGCCCTCAACGACGTGGGCCTAAGCTACGTCGAGCTAGGCCAAAGCTCGACAATGCTCTCCGGCGGCGAGGCACAGCGAGTCAAGCTCGCCAGCGAACTTGGCAAAACCGCAACCGGGCACACGCTCTACGTGCTGGACGAGCCCACGACCGGCCTGCACTTCGCCGATATCCACAACCTGCTAAACGTGCTCAACCGCCTGGCCGACATGGGCAACACGGTGGTGATAATAGAACACAACCTCGACGTGATCAAGTGCGCCGACTGGCTGATCGACCTTGGCCCCGAGGGCGGCGAGGGCGGCGGGCTGATCGTCGCCGAGGGCACGCCGGAAACCGTCGCCGCAAATCCCGCGTCCTACACCGGCCAATTCCTGGCCAAACACATCGCCGCCGAACACGCGACCGAGGCGTAGCGGCACGGGAACCGGGAACCGGCGATTGCGGATTGGGGATTGGGGATTAACCGCGGAGACGCGGAGGCGCGGAGGGAAGACGGCAATTGCGTAGTCCCGAGCGAAGCCGAGAGGCGGGGCGGCACATGTCAGCCCGCGGCGCAAAACGTGTTTGGCGGACTCTTCATTAGCCCCGTTCACGGGGCTTCGCCCCCGCGATAGCGGGGGTTTAGGCCAGGCCTTTAGGCCTGGTTTACGGACAATGCGCTACCCATCCTTGTTGTCTATTACTTGCAGCACGCTTTCAGCGTGCTTACCCGTTCTTGGGGGCCTTCAGGCTAAAGCCGACAGAAAGCGCGGTGAAAGCGTGCTGAAAAACAACAAGGGCGTACCGATTTCCCCAGGGCTCAAAGCCCTGGTCTATACCCGCCTTCGGCGGGCGAAGCCCCGTGAACGGGGCTGAAGCGGCCGTGGAACAGATCGCCCTGTGGAACAAGGCCGCCCGCGCTGGTATTATCGCATCAGGGTAATTGATGGGTGCGTTCTGAAAGACACGTGGGCGAAGATTCGGCAGAATGGCGGAACAGCTTAACCTAGTCGCGACGACGACGATGGGCCTCGAGGCCGTGGTCGCCCGTGAGTTGGAGGGCCTCGGATACAGCCCGCGGATCGTCCAGACCGGGCGGGTCGCGTTTGCCGGCGACTGTCTGGCTGTGTGCCGGGCGAACATTTGGCTTCGCTGCGCCGACCGCGTGCTGATCCAGGTCGGGCAATTCGAGGCCGGGGATTTCGGCGAGCTTTTCGACCACACGTACGCACTGCCATGGCAGGACTGGATCGGCCCGGAAGCGGCATTTCCGGTTCTGGGCCGGTCGGTGGCGTCGCAGCTTTCCAGCGTCCCGGCCTGCCAGCGGATCGTCAAGAAGGCCCTCGTCGAGAAGCTCCGCGCCGCACACCACGTCGAGACGTTGGGCGAGACCGGCCACACCTGCACCGTCGAGGTAGCGCTGCTCAAAGACGTCGCTACGCTGACTCTCGACACCAGCGGGCCAAGCCTGCACAAGCGCGGCTATAGAACGCTCGTCGGGGCCGCGCCGCTGAAGGAGACCCTCGCGGCCGGGCTCGTGCTGCTTAGCTTCTGGCGGCCCGAACGCCCGCTGATCGATCCGTTCTGCGGCAGCGGGACGATACCTATCGAGGCCGCACTCATCGGCCAAAACATCGCGCCTGGGCTCGGCCGGCAATTCGCCGCGGAGGCCTGGCCCGCGCTGCCCGAGCCGCTCTGGCGGCAGGCACGCCAGGAAGCCCGCGACCAGGCCGTCGCCGCCGACCTGCCCATCCGCATCATCGGCACGGACATCGACCCCGAGGCGATCAAGCTCGCGCGATTTCACGCCGAGCGGGCCGGCGTGGCTGGGCAGGTGCATTTCCAGGAGCGGAGTTTCGAGGAGCTTACCAGCAGCCGGGAGTACGGCTGCGTTATCTGCAACCCGCCGTATGGCCAGCGCATCGGCGAAGAGGCGCAGATCCGCGAACTGTACCTCAGCCTGCCGCTGGTGCTGCGGCACCTGCAAACGTGGTCGCACTTCATTCTCAGCGCGCGGAAGAACCTCGAGAAGATTGTAGGCCGGGATGCCGACCGGCGGCGCAAACTCTACAACGGCTCGATCGAGTGTACGTACTACCAGTTTCACGGCCCAAGACCGGGTGGCACGGGCGTATCGCCCGCTAATGAGAAGGAAGAAGCAGCGGATTACCGCAGCCCGAAGGGCCCTGCGGGAGGCGCAGAGACACAGAGGGCAACAGAAGAAGCAAGAGAAGCAGAAGAAACAGAGAAGACCACGGGCGAGGAGCAGGAAACAAGCAGCGATGCGCTTCGCGACCCCTCCCCCTTGACGGGGGAGGGTGGCCCGAAGGGCCGGGGGAGGGTGAGGTCCGCTGATGACGTCCAGAACCTCACGCAGGGCAGCAACAAGCCGCCCATGGCACAAACTGGCCAGCCCCGGCCGGAAATCGCCCCCGTCTTCGGCGGGCTGGACAAGCACGACTTCGACCAGGCAGAGATGTTCCGCAACCGCCTGCTCAAGCGCGCCCATCACCTGCGCCGCTGGCCTGCGCGCGGAATCACGTGCTACCGCATCTACGACCGCGACATCCCAGAGGTACCGCTCGCCGTAGACATCTACGAGGGCCATCTCCACATCGCCGAGTACGAGCGGCCCGACGAACGCACGGCCGCCCAGCACGCCGACTGGCTGGACCTGATGGCCCGCTCGGCCGGTCAGGCATTGGACATCCCCGCCGCAAACGTCTTCCTGAAGCGCCGCCAGCGGCAGCGAGGCCTGGACCAGTACGAGAAGTTCTCCGACGAAAGCCGGACGGCAATCGTCACCGAGGCGGGCCTGAAGTTCCGCGTGAACCTCTCGGACTACCTCGACACGGGCCTGTTTCTCGACCATCGCATCACGCGGTCGCTCGTCCGCGAGGAGTCCGCCGGGCTGCGAATGCTCAACCTCTTCGCGTACACCGGCGCGTTCAGCGTCTACGCCGCCGCCGGCGGAGCCAAGGCCACCACCACCGTGGACCTCTCGAACACCTACCTGGACTGGGCACGCGACAACATGTTCATCAACGGCTTTGCGGGCGTCGAGCATCGCTTCGTGCGGGCCGACGCGCCCGGATTCCTGCTGGACTACAAGCCCGGCAGCGTGTGGGACCTGGCCGTCGTGGACCCGCCCACCTTCTCCAACAGCACAATGGTCAAGACGGACTGGGACGTGCAACTCCGCCACGTCGAACTCCTGACGACCCTGGCTGAGCGAATGTCCGAAGGCGGGGTTATCTACTTCTCCACCAACTTCCGCCGATTCAAGCTCGACGAGCCCGCCCTCGCCAACGCCGGCCTGAGCGCCCATGAGATCACCGGCCGGACCATCCCCGAAGACTTCCGCAACAAACGAATCCATCGCTGCTGGAGAATGGTGTGTTCCGAAAAGCAGGAAGTAGTAGACAGTGAGCAATGGACAATGAAATAGCACCCTTCTTCGCTGTCCATTGCTCACTGTCCATTGTCCACTTGCATTTCTCCCCCTATTTCTCCCCCGGCCGGTACTCCTTTATTTCGCCATTCTCGCCGTAGATGATCACAGGCTTGGGCGGCTCGGGCGCCGCCGGCTGGGTGCCCGGCTGGGTGCCCGGCTGGGTCGTGGGCTGGGTCGTGGGCAGCCGGCGCTGGCGGCGCTGGCTGAACAGCCAGTCCCAGAGGGATTGGCTTTCGTAGACCTCCGCCCAGCACGCCGTCGCCGCGCCGGTAAGCAGCGTGAGCTTCGGATGCCCGCCCGCGGCCTTGAGCGCCACGAACATGTCTTGTGGGTAATGCAGGATCGGGCTCTTCTCGCCGGTGAAAATCCACACCGGCACGTGGGCGAAACTCGCCGCCGAGTTCGGGTCCCCCCCGCCGCTGACCACCACCGCCGCCGCCCACATGTTCGGGTCCGACCTCAGCGCGTTAAACGTGCCGAACCCGCCCATCTCCTGGCCCGTGACGTACAGGCGGTTGGGGTCCAGGCCGAACTCCCGGCCAAGATTGTCAACCAACTGCAAGAGCACGCTCATGGCCGGAAAATGTTTCCGGCCGGGCTTCGGCTTGGTGTCGCCGTACGGCTCGTCGCCCCACCAGTTGGGGCTCTGCGGGGCCAGGACGAAGCAGGGGTATCGCTGCTGAATCTCCGGCCTGGCCAGGACGCCCACGGAATACGCCGCGAGCAGTTGAAGCGTGTTGCCCTTGCCCTCGCCCGGTATGCCGTGCAGGCAGACCACCATCGGATAGGCCGTGCCGGGCTTGTACCCGGCCGGCTTCATCAGGCGGTACTCCATCGTCTGCCCGTCGAGCGTCGTAAAATTGCGGCCCTCGTAAACCTTCTGGAGCATCGAGACGTCCGCGCCCTGCTTGCCAT
The DNA here is from genome assembly GCA_964605095.1 of uncultured Planctomycetaceae bacterium. Lineage (GTDB taxonomy): Bacteria > Planctomycetota > Phycisphaerae > SM23-33 > SM23-33 > JAUWQU01. Next base: position 7,073 of record CAZSBS010000077.1, read on the forward strand.
GCTGGCCGGGAACCTTCGTGGTGTACTTGGGCCCCGGCGAGCCGGAATCCCCCGCCAGCCCGACCGCCGGCCGGCCGGGCCTTGCCGGCCTGCCCTGCCCAAAACACGCCCCCGCCGCAAGCAGCACAGTCGCCAACGCCGCGACGGCAAACGCCGCCGCCGCGATTCTCGCGATCCGATCCATGCGATTCTCCAAATGACGCCCGCCCGCCGACACGGGGCTATCGCCAGCCAGCGCCGAACCGGCCTGGCCAGAACCCTGAGCGTCCACTATGGATTATAACCGATCAGGCCCCCCGCGGTAACGACCTGCCGACCTCGCCGCACATCACCGCCGATGAATTCCTGTCACGAGTCACTGGAGACCTTGCCTTTTCTGGCCGATCCCGTAAACTATCCTCTCCGGCCGGAGTGGCGGAATTGGCAGACGCGCGGGATTCAAAATCCCGTTCTGGCAACAGAGTGTGGGTTCGATTCCCACCTCCGGCATCCTGCTTCGCTTAGAGCCGCAAAGCGGCTCTGAGCTTCACAGAAGCTTGTCCTGGGAATGTGAGCGCAGCGAACCGAAGCAGGATGCCGCCCTTCATAGCGGGACTTGCTTCGCAAAGCGAAGCAAGTACTGCGACGAAGGGCCAGCACACAACAGGGGCCAGCCCATGTACGTCTACCTTCTCGAAAGCACCGCCCTTCCCGGCAAGCGTTACGTTGGTCTGACCGCCGACCTGCACAATCGCCTTGAAGACCACAACGCCGGCAAGTCCCCGCACACGTCGAAGTATCGCCCATGGCGAATCGTGGCCGCCGTCTGGTTTGCCGATCGTGCCAAAGCAGAAGCCTTTGAGCTATACCTCAAATCCGGCTCTGGTCATGCCTTTGCCAAACGACATCTCTGGTAAGTCAGATCGCGTCACTACGCGACAAAAACGCCGCACTTTAACCCAAGTTCGAAGATTCCCGGCCCGTCCGCCCGATTCCCGAATCCCGCCCCAACCGCGCCTCGGCCCTCCGAAGCCTTGGCGAAGGAGGGTCAGTTCGCGACAGAAAGCGACAGCAAGCGTCCGGCACAGTCCACCGAAGCCTTGAAGAAGAGTGCGCAGCCCTGCGAAGCGAAGCCCGCCAAGCGAAGCGCGGCAGGATTTGCGAAGGAGGGTGCGCCATACGATGCGCCAAAAATGCGAGAAAGCATGCAAAACAGGTTGGCGGATGGCCGGAAGATCCCGTGCGGTGAAGCCTCGTATTGCATGTAGTGTATTGCCCTCGGCAGTGAATTCAGGACAATATAAGGGGTAATGGTTTCCACTCTTCGAAAACGCATACTGATCGGCTATGGAATCGCCCTGGCGCTGATGGCGGTGGTGGTCGTCTGGGCCGTGGTGAACCTGGTCGGCCTGGGCCAGGCCAGCGACGCAATCCTGCGCGAGAACTACAAGAGCATCTTGGCGGCAGAGAACATGGTCGGCACCATCGAGCGGCAGGACTCGGCCACGCTGCTGGTGATGCTCGACTACGGCGAAGAGGGGCTCGGGCAGTTTCGAGAGAACGAGAACCAGTTCCTCCAATGGCTGGGGCGGGCCAAGGACAACATCACGATCTCGGGCGAGGCCGACATCATCGCGTCCATTGAATCGGGCTATTCGGCCTACCTGGTCAACTTTTCCAAGCTCCGCCAGGTGCGGGCTTCATCACCGCAACAGGCGGGAGTATTCTACCACGAGACGGTCCTGCCGTCGTTCAAGCACGTTCGTGACGAGGCGGAGCGGCTGCGTGAGATCAACCAGAACACGATGTTTGTCGCAAGCCGTCGGGCGGATGTCGTCGCCCGCACGGCCATCTGGTCCACTGTGGCCGTGGCTGCAGCGGCGATGGGCCTGGGACTGGCTTTCAGCCTGCTGCTGAGCAAGCGGCTGGCTCGGCCGATCCGGCAGATGATGGAAGCCACCGAGGCCCTGGCTGGGGGCAACTACGACGTGGAGGTGCCCGCGAACGGCTCCGATGAGCTTGCCAGGCTGGCCGAGGGTTTCAACGCGATGGCCAAGAAGCTCGGCGTCTATCACCGCATGAACGTCGAGCAGATCCTGGCCGAGAAACGCAAGAGCGACGCCGTGTTGCGAAGCATCGAGGATGGCGTGGTGGTCGTGGACGCCGAATTCCGCGTGGCCAACATGAACCCCCAGGCCGGGCGCATGCTGGGCATCGATCCCGAGGCTGTCGCCGAGAAGCACTTCCTGGAAGTGGTCAAGGACGAGCGGCTCTTCGAGTTGATAAAGCAGACGGCCGAGTCGGGCAGGCCGCCGAAGGTCGAAGAAGGCAAGAACATTCTGTCGATCGGCGAGGGCGAGTCGGCCAAGCACTACATGTTCGGCATTACCCCGGTGGTCTCCAATGGCGGCGGGATGCTCGGCGTGGTCCTGCTGCTCCGCGACGTGACGCGCCTGAAGGAACTGGACCGCCTGAAGAGCGAGTTCGTGATGACGGCCTCGCACGAGCTCAAGACGCCGCTCCAGAGCCTGGGCATGAGCATCGAACTGCTGCGGGAAGGCGCTGCCGACAAGCTGGACGACAAGCAGCGGCAACTGCTGGACGCCGCTAGCGAGGAATTGGCCCGCCTCAAGAGCCTCATAAGCGACCTGCTGGACCTGTCCAAGATCGAGGCTGGCAAGGTGGAGATGGAGTTCGACCGGACGCCCCCGCGTGTCCTGGCTGAGAAGGCTGTTGGCGTCTTCAAGACGCAGGCTGAGGAGAAGCACATCGATCTAGTCACAGACGTGCCGGAGGATGTGCCAGAAGTCCAGGCCGACGCCAATAAGATCACCTGGGTGCTGACGAACTTGGTCGCCAACGCCCTGCGGTATGCCGACAGCAGGATCACGATCTCGGCCCGGCATGTCGGCCAGTGGGTCCACCTATCGGTTTCGGACGATGGTGAAGGCATCGCGCCGGAGTATCAGAGCCGCATTTTCGAGAAGTTCGTACAGGTCAAGAGCGAAAAGAGCGTGGGCGGTACGGGGCTTGGCCTGGCGATCTGCAAGGAAATTGTCCGTGCCCACAAGGGAACAATCTGGGTAGACTCGACGCCTGGCAAGGGCAGTACGTTCACGTTCACCCTGCCGGTGGCGCGGCAAACATAGGAGAATCGTCATGGAAGCTTCCCCTGACAAGAAGAGTGTCCTGATCGTGGACGACGAGAAGAACATCCGCCTGACCCTCTCGCAGGCGCTGGAGGCCCTGGAGCTTCATATCGACACGGCCATCAACGGCGAAGAGGCCCTTGGCAAGCTTGAAGGCCGGCACTTCGGGCTGATCCTGCTGGACCTGAAGATGCCGGGGATGGACGGCATGGAGGTGCTGCGGCGCGTCCGCCAAATGCGTCCGGACATCAAGGTCGTCATCATCACCGCCCACGGGACGATTGAATCGGCCACGGAAGCGATGAAGCTCGGGGCGGTGGACTTCATCCAGAAGCCTTTCTCGCCCAAGGAAATCCGTGATCTCGTGACGAAGGTTCTCGACCGGGACAAGATCGCCGGCGAGAAGGCGAAGGGTTACGAGCAGCACGTCGAGCTGGCCAAGAAGTGCATCGGCCAGCGGAAGCTCGACGCCGCCCGGGAGCACGTGCGCCAGGCCATTGCCGCCGACGCGACCAAGCCCGAGGCATTGAACCTTCTGGGCATCCTGCTGGAGATAAGCGGCAACAAGCTGGAGGCACAGAAGAACTATCGTGCGGCACTGGCCCTGGACCCGACCTACAAGCCGGCGATCGAGAACCTCAGCCGCACGACGGGCCTCACTTCAGGCGGCGAGATGAGCCTGGGCGATAAGGCCAGGAAGCCGTTCCGGAAGGAGTAGCGGCAATGGCGTCGGACCTGTTCATCGTGATTGTCGGCTGCGGGCGGCTGGGCTCACACCTGGCCAACCAACTCAGCCGGGCCGGGCACGGCGTGGTGGTCATCGACCTGGCGGAGAAGGCCTTCGCCAACCTCTCGGCGGAGTATAGCGGTTTTAGCGTTGAGGGTGACGCCACCGAACTGGCCGTGCTGCGGCAGGCCAAGGTGGGAAAGGCTGATCTCGTCATCGCCACGACGCGCGACGACAACGTCAACCTCATGGTCGCGCAGGTCGCCAAGGCTGAATTCCATGTGCCGCGTGTGCTGGCAAGGGTGTTCGAGCCCGCGCGGAAGCCCATCTATCGCCGCCTGGGCATCGAGACGGTCTGCCCCACCTCTGTCGCGGCGGACTTGTTCCTCGAATCCATCGCGGCTCCCCGGAGCCTGGAGAACCGGCCATGAAAGTCCTGATCGTCGGCGGCTCGAAGGCGGTCTACTTTCTGTGCCGCACGTTCCTGGCCAAGGGACACCAGGTGACGGTCATCAACCGCGACCCGGGCGAATGCGTGCAGATGGCTCGCCGTCTGAAAGTCACGGTGGTCCAGGGCGACGGCAGCGATCCGACCATCCTTGAGGAAGCCGGCGCGCACGGGGCTGACGCCGTCCTGGCCGTCACGCCGAACGACCCGGACAACCTGGCTATCTGCCAGCTTGCCTCCATGCTGTTCGACGTGCCGCGGGCCGTGGCAATGGTGCACGACCCCGACAACGAAAGGGTCTTCCAGAAGCTAGGCTTGGCCGCCTTCTCCACCACGCGCACCATCGCCAGCATGATCGAGCAGCGAACTGCCCTCGATGAGATCACCAACCTGATCCCCGTCGGCGAAGGTAAGGTGAACATTACCGAGATCAAGCTCCAGCCGAATTCGCCAGTCGTGGGCAAGACGCTGCGCGAGCTGTCCCTTCCGGCCAACAGCCTCATCGCCGTCGTCATGCGCAGCGACGACGCCATCGTTCCACGCGGGGATACCGAGCTGCGCGCCGGCGACCTGATCGTCCTGATTACGCTGCCGGCCAATCACGGGCCCGTCCTCAAGGCCATTACCGGCGAAACGATCTGAGGGAGGTTACCGTGCGCGAGGGCAGCTACCTGCGACAACGATACCGGACGATCCTCTCCTACACGGGGTTCATCCTGTTGCTCTGCGCGGGGCTGATGCTCACGCCGCTGCTGGCCCTGATCGCCTGGGGGGGCGAAAGTTCGCAGGTCTGGGCCTTCCTCATCCCAGCCGGGATCATGGGAGCACTGGGCCTGGCCGCGTGGCGGCTGCTTCGCTCCAGGGACGAGGTTGTGCTGAACGCCCATGAAGGCGGCGTGATCGTCCTGCTGAGTTGGGTCATCGTGTGCATTTTCTCGGCCTGGCCGTTAATGGCGATAACAGGCCTGAACTTCACGCAGGCGGTCTTCGAGTCGGTCAGCGGCTGGACGACTACGGGCCTGTCGGTGGTCGACGTCACGCAGGCCGGTGCGGTCATTCTGCTGTGGCGGAGCATCATGCAGCTTGCCGGCGGCGCCGGCCTGGCCATCATCATGCTCTCGGCCATCACGGGCCCGACGGGACCGGCCCTATCCGTGGCCGAGGGGCGAGAGCAGCTCGTGCCACACGTCCGACAGTCGGCCAAGCTGGTGGTGATGATCTACAGCGGATACGCCGTTGTGGGTATTGTGGCTCTGCGCCTGGCGGGGATGAACTGGTTCGACGCGGTCAATCACTCGTTTGCGGCCATCTCCACGGGCGGCTTTTCCACCCGGACTGAGAGCATCGGCTACTGGGACTCCGCGGCCGTCGAGGCTGTGACCATCCCGCTTATGATCATGGGCAACCTCAGCTTCGTCACGGCCTGGATGCTGCTGCGGGGCAAGTTCCGCGCCGTCGGGCGAAATGGCGAAGTCCGCCTGATGGGCGTCATGATCCCGCTTTGCGCGATCCTGCTTTTCCTGCTGACTACCCGCGGGCTGTACCCGAGCTTGGGCAAGAGTGCCCGAGTGGCGATCTTCGAGACCGTGACCGCCTTGACGACCACCGGATTCTCCACTGTCGGCTACGGCAACTGGGACTCCTTCGGGTGGGCGGCCATGATCGTCCTTATGCTCATCGGCGGCGGCACCTGCTCGACGGCGGGCGGCCTCAAGCAGTACCGCGTCTACCTGATGTGGAAAAGCGTGGTCTGGCAACTGCGGCGCACCCTGCTGCCCCGCACGGCCGTGACCGAAAACCACGTGTGGGAGGCCGACAGGAAAGTCTTCGTCAACGACACGCGACTGCGGCAGATCGGCACTTTCGCGTTCCTGTACCTGCTGACATTCGCGACGGGCACGGCCATCCTGGCCGCATACGGCTACGGGCTCAAGGAATCGCTCTTCGAGTACGCTTCCGCCGTCGGCACCGTCGGCTTGTCAATCGGCGTGACTTCGCCGGCCGCCCCGTCCGGTGTGATATGGGCTGAGACGATCGGCATGTTCCTTGGTCGCCTGGAGTTCTTCGTAATCCTTGCCAGTGCCGCCAAGCTCTTCCGCGACATTTGGACGATGGCGGCGAAGTGGAAGGCCTAGGACGGGAGCGCTGACGCCAGCGTTGCGATGGCTTGGCGGATGTGTTGCGGCAGGGCTGACCAGTTGCCGGCCAGGGAGGCGAGTTCGTCCCTTCGGCTTCCCTCAGGACTTTCGGCGGGAATGGCATGGCGGACGCGGGGGCAGGCTTGCGGGCCGGAAGACCTGCCGCAAACCGTGGCACGGGCGTCCCCGTCCGGCAGGAAAACGTCCCAAATTGGTGTAGACGCAGTTCCGGGGCGGGGTACAATATGAGTAGTTCGGCCGACAGCCAAGTCCGGCCGGTCATTTGCGAAATGCCTGCTTAAAGACAAGGCCCCATTCGATGCTGAGGGACAGGAAACGTCTGCTCCTGCTGATAGGTCTGGCGGCGGTTCTGGCCGTGGCATACGTCGCGGTTCGTGGCGTGCCGGGCTTGCGGGACTCCCGCAGCGCCAACGGAGGTGATTCCGCCAATCGGCCTGCCCCCGGGCGCGAGAACGCCCCCGGTCGCGAGAACGTACCTGAGCAATCCGAGGGGGCAACTCGCTACCGGGAGGTGGCCAGCATCGCGGTCCAGAGCAAGCCCGAGTACCTGCCTCAGCTCAAGAAGGCGGCCGCCGACCCGGACTGGAAGGTTCGGCACGCCGCAGTGGACGGCGTCGGGCGCCTTGGGCGGACAGGCGACCCGAAATTCCTGCTCGAGGTGCTGGGCAAGCCCAACGAGCAGGTCGAAGTGCGGGCCACCGCGGTCGAGCGCCTCGGGGAAATGAGGCTCTGGGACGCCGGGCCGGCCATCATCGACGCCATGGAGGACCCATCGCCCCTGCTGCGTGCGCGCGCCGGAGTCGCCTTGAGAAGGCTCATAGTCGTCGACTACGGTTACCGAGCCAACGACCCCCCCGACCGCCGTAGCGAGGTGATCCGGAGAATCCGCAAGGACTGGCCCTGGTTCTACGATCGTTTCACCAAGCTGGAAAAGGCCAGAGCTGGAGGATGAGAACATGAGCCTGCCGAAAAGACGCGCTTTTACGTTGGCGGAGTTGATCGTCGTCATTGCCATAATCGGGCTGCTCGTGGCAATTCTCCTGCCTACGTTGACCGGGGCCGTCGCGACCCAGCGGCAGGTGGAGTGCGCCTTGCACCTGGAGAAGATCGGGCAGGCCTGCGCGACCCGGATGGCGAGCATGGGCACCGGGTTCAATGGCCAGGTGGCCCCATTTGGCTGGCAGAACACGCTGAGAACCTTCGTGTCGAACGACAAGACCGTCTTCATCTGCCCGGAAGACGGCAACCCGGCGCCCGATCCTGGCGGGGGGCTCAAAGGCATCTGCATCGAGGTGTTCCAGGGGGGTAGCTTCTACTGGGACGTGTACCTGGACCAGGTGGACTCCGACGAATGGATCTGGAAGATGTCCAGAACGCAGTACTTGGAGTTCATGAAGGTCTCCGGAGAGGGAATAACAACTCCCTACAAGGCCGTCTACCAGAAGACGGGGTACGTCGAGGACAGTGACCCCTACACCATGTACTTCACCTTCGAGGACTGCGCCCCGGGCGGCGGTGGAGACCAGGACTTCTACGACGTGGTCCTGGAAGTGCATTACACCGAGTCGGAGATCCAGTTCAAAGTCATGGTTCGCGCGTCGGGCATGAGCTTTGGCCTCTGCAAGAAGGATCCCGACAGAAAGGTTCTCATCCCCAACCTGAGTTTGGGGGCGACTGCTTCGACCCCGTTCTTCGGGGGCAAGTCGAGCTACGGCATCAACTCCATGTCGGCCAAGATCCCCCTCGCCAAGCGGAAGCTCCTGGCCCTGGACTACGAGCGGACGATCGCCGTCGGCTCCGCCTACGACGAGGGCACGGACCGTGCCGAACACCTGAGCTACTGGAACCCGACACCGCAGGATCCGAAGGCCCCGCCGACGTTCGCCAGGCACTTCGGAAAGTCCAACGTGCTCTTCGCCGATGGAACCGTGTACCTCTTGAGCCCCCAGGCCATCAACCCCAACAACCCTCTGAACGCCCATGAGTACTGGGATCCGTAAGATCCGTAAGAGAATATCCTGGCCGGGTGTATAATCCGTTCATCGAACTTCTAAACAGGAGATAAGCCATGACCATAACACGCGACCGTAAGAATGTCGGGACATCCGCCGCCACAGCCATCGGGCGACGGGCGTTCCTCAAGCGAAGCCTTGCATGCGGTGCGGCCTTTGCGGCGCCGCACATTGTCACCACGCCGCTGCTTGGCGCCGATGCACCGAGCAACCGCGTCACCGTCGGCCAGATCGGCTGCGGCAACATCGGAAGCAACTACCACATTTCCACCCTCATCAGGGAAGCCGACGTTCGGATCATCGCGGTGGCGGATGCCTACAAGAGCCGTCGCGAAGCCGCCGCCGCCCGGCTCAACAAGCAGTACGGCGAGGGCACGACCAAGGCGTACGCCGACTTCCGGGAAATCCTGGCCCGCCCGGACGTGGACGCCGTCATTGTCGGCGCGCACGATAACTGGCACATGCCGATGTCCATCGCGGCCGCAAAGGCCGGCAAGGACGTTTACTGCCAGAAGCCGTTGGGCCTGGACTTCGGCCTGACCGGCCTGCTTCGCGACACGGTCCGCGACAAGAAGCGGATCTTCCAGTTCGGCACGCAGTACCGGTCGATGTTCCGGTATCGGCTTATGGTGCAGCTCGTTCGCAACGGCTACATCGGCAAGCTCGAGCGGATCGACCTGTGGAGCCGCGACGTATCGAACGACGTGAACAATTACGCTGTCAAGCCCTACGGCTCAGCCATCGAGGTCCCGGTGCCCGCGGACTTCGACTTCGACGCCTGGCAGGGGCCTTCGCCGATGGCCCCGTACACGGTCGACCGATGCACCTGCTGGGGCGGCTACCATTGCCCCGAGACGTCGCTGGGCTTCATTGCAGGCTGCGCCATCCACGAACTCGGGCTCGCCCAGTGGGCCAACAAGAGCGACGACACCAGCCCGATCCGCTACAAGGGGACCGGCAGCGTGCCAAAGGAGGGCATTTTCCGCACGCTGGAGAAATGGGACGTCATGTGCGACTACCCAAACGGCGTGAAACTGCATTTCATGGACTACCGCACCGCCAAGACGGCAGTCGGCGGGATGCTGCCCGGTTGGCACCCAGGCGACGGCGTGATCTTCCACGGCTCCGAAGGCTGGATCAGCGACGTGGAGGGCTGGGCCACCAGCAACAAGGCGCTCTGGAAGCAGCAGCCCAAGCCCACCGACGAAATCCTGCCGGTCTCGCCGGAACACAACCGCAACTTCATCGACTGCGTCAAGTCGCGGAAGGAAACGATGTGCCCGGTGGAGATGGCCATCCGCTGCGACGCGATCACCCAGTTGTCAACCATCGCGGCAATTACGGGCCGCGAGATTCAGTGGGACCCCAAGAAAGAGAAGATCGTCAACGATGCGGAAGCCGAGAAGATGCTCATCCGCCCGTACCGCGAAAAATGGAAGGTTTGGTGAATCATGCACGACAGGCAACTCTCGCGGCGCACGTTTCTCCAACACTCGAGCGCGGTCCTGGCCGGGGCCGCCCTGGCCAACACGCTGTCGGCGCGGGCAACTGCCGGCGAGAAGACGCCCTGGCCAATGCGAATGTCCACCTCGACCGTGCAGTTCAGTTCCCTGTCCGTGGAGAAGGCGTGTGAGCAGATCGCCGCGCTGGGGTTCGCCGCGGTCGACTTCTGGCACGCGGGCTTCGGATGCCCCCATCTCGACGATATCGAGAAACGCCTGGGGGCCGAGGGTCTCAAGGACCTGCTCGCCAAGAACAAGCTGAAGCTCTGTGCGTTCACCTGTTACAACGTCGGCTCCAATGCCGTCTATTCCCGGTTTGCCGAGCTCCTCGGCAAGGCCGGCGGGGGCCTGGCGGTTCGCGAGGCCCGCTACGGCAAGGTCAAGGACCTCACCGCCGAGATGAAGGCCCTGCTGGAAACACTCAAACCTCAATTGGAACTGGCTGAGAAATACAATTCGCGCATCGCCGTCGAGAACCACGACAACAGCCTGCTCAATTCCAAGGATTCCTTCAAGGCATTCGTCGAACTGAACTCGAATCCTCGTCTGGGAATCGCCTTGGCGCCGTATCACCTGCAGGCCGCGAAGATCCCGGTCGAGGATGTCATTGGGATTGTCGGAAAGCAGTTGCTGTTCTTCTATGCCTGGCAGAATGGCGCGGGCATGAAGCAACTGCCGGGCGTCGGCCCGGCCGACTTCACTCCCTGGATTGCGGCTTTGGCCCGGGCAGGCTACGCCGAGTACGTCAACCCCTTCATGCACGGCCACCCCGGCCCGGACGAGATGGCCAAGGGATTGGCGACGGCCCGGGATTACCTTGTCCGATGCCACAAAAAGGCC
>CAZSBS010000078.1:0-17762 GCA_964605095.1 uncultured Planctomycetaceae bacterium
GAAGAATAGGTAGCCGGTAGCCAGTAGCCGGTAGCCGGTAGCCGGTAGCCAGTAGCGAGTAGCCAGTAGCCGGTGGGGATTGCTAGCCGGCAGGTTGTGGAGACGCACGTGTCGAGATACAGGCAGGAGGCGAGCAGATTTGGGTTTGAGGACTTGGAAGTCTACAAGGCGGCCAGGGCTTTCCGCACGCGCATATACAAGCTGGCGCAACTTGCGACCCTCAAGGAAGAAGATGCGTTGTCGCTTCTGAAGCTGTTGAACGATTACATTAGCTACCTGCAAAGGCAGAAAGCGTGCGAGGCCTGACCCGGTTGTGGTGAGTCAATCCCGGTTCCCGGCCACTGGCTACCGGCTACTGATTACGGAAAGGTTATTCATGCAGATCAGGATTACGTTTCTCGGAGCGGCCCAGAACGTCACGGGCTCGCGATTTCTCGTCGAAACCAACGGTTCGCGCGTGCTGGTGGATTGCGGGCTTTACCAGGAGCGCGATTTTACCAGCCGCAACTGGGACCCGTTTCCTTTTCCGGCTGGGCAGATCGACGCGGTGCTGCTCACGCACGCGCACCTCGACCACTGCGGCCTGCTGCCGAAGCTCGTGCGGGAGGGCTTCCGCGGGCGGATTCATTGCACGGCCCCGACGGCGGAGATTGCGCAGATCATCCTGCTCGATTCGGCGCACATTCAAGAGGAAGATGCGGCCTACAAGCTCAAGCGTCACCGCAAGGAGCGCCGCGAAAGCCCCCACCCGATTGAGCCGCTGTATACCACGGGTGACGCCGAGCGGGTGCAATCGCACTTTGAACCTGTCCCCTACGAGAAGAAAGTGGACGTCGCCAAGGGCATCACCGCGACGTTCCACGACGCCGGACACGTGTTCGGCTCGTCTATGATCACCGTAAACGTCACCCGCGACGGCGAGAGCCGGACTATCCTGTTCTCCGGTGATGTCGGGCGAAAAGACCAGCCGATCCTCCAAGACCCGACCACCTTCGAGCGGGCTGACTACGTGCTGATCGAAAGCACCTACGGCGACCGCGTCCACGAGCCCGAGAAGGACGTGCCGGAGGCCCTGGCTGAGGTGATCGACCAGACTGACCAGGCCGGCGGAAACCTCGTCATCCCGTGCTTCGCGCTCGAGCGGTCCCAGAACATCCTCTATTACCTCAGCGACCTGCTCCACCGCGACCGCATCCCGCCGATGATGGTCTTCCTCGACAGCCCGATGGCGATCAAGATCACCGAGGTCTTCTCCAAGCACCCGGAGATCTACGACGAGAAGATGCGCCAGCGCATCGCCGGCGAGCTGTCGCCGTTCAAGTTCCCCGGCCTGACCATGACACGAACCGTCGATGAATCCAAGGCGATCAACCGCATCAAGGGCACAGCCGCCATTCTTGCCGGATCGGGCATGTGTACCGGCGGGCGCATCAAGCACCACCTGGTCAACAACATAGAGCGCCCGGAGAGCACGATCCTTTTCGTTGGCTACCAGGCCAAGGGCACGCTTGGGCGGATAATCTCCAGCGGTGCTCGCGAGGTGCGGATTCACGGCGTGCTCCGCGCCGTACGCGCGAGGATCGCCCGGATCGGCGGCCTGTCCGCCCATGCCGACCGTCAGGAGCTCTTCGGGTGGCTCTCGACGCTCACGAAGAAGCCGCGCGGCGTGTTCGTCGTCCACGGCGAAACCGAGAGCGCCGAATCCTTCGCCCGCCTGCTCCGCGAAAAGGATGGCTGGCAGGTTACCGTGCCCAAGTACCGAGACACGGTCACGCTGGATTGAAGAAGAAGGCAGTGGTAGCTGGTCACTGCTGCTCTTCTGGCGGTTCACTCGAGCCCGCACATGGAAATCCGCAATCCGCAATCCGCAATCCGCAATCGCGTCGGGCAAAGCCCGATGCGCATCTGCCACGTCATAACCCGGATGATCCTGGGCGGGGCGCAGGAGAACACCCTGCTGACCTGCGAGGGCCTCCACGCCCGCGGGCACGAGGTAACCCTCATTACCGGCCCGGCCATCGGACCCGAGGGCGAACTGCTCACCCGGGCAAAGGCGGGCGGATACCGCGTTGTCGTGCTGGACTCGATGCGCCGCGAGATAAACCCCCCGCGCGACCTCAAGGCCGCGGCTGAGCTGCGCAGGCTGCTCCGCGAGATCCGACCCGACGTGATGCACTCGCATTCGTCCAAGGCGGGCATCCTCGCGCGGCGGGCCGCGGCGCGGGTCGGCGGAATGAAGATAGTCCACACCGTCCACGGCCTGCCGTTCCACCGCTACGAAAACCCGCTGCGAAACGGGGTTTACATCGCCCTGGAGCGGGGCGCGGCAAAACGCACCGACGCGATCATCTCCGTCGCCGACGCGATGACCGCCCAGGCCCTCGCCGCCAAGGTAGGCCGGGCCGGGCAGTACACCACGATCTACAGCGGTATGGAGGTCGATACGTTCATCCGCCGCCCAGCCGACGCACCGGCCGTCCGCGCCGCCCTGCACTTGCCCGACAACGCGGTGGTGGTCACTCAGATCTCCCGCCTGGCCGAGCTTAAGGGCCATGAGTTTCTCATCGAGGCTGCGCGGCGGATTCCCGACGAGCGGGTGTGCTTCTGCCTGGTCGGCGATGGCAGGCTGCGGGGGCAGATCGAGTCGCGAATAGCTTCGCTGGGCCTTGCCGGGCGATTCCGCCTGACTGGCCTGGTGGCGCCCGACCGCATCCCCGCACTGCTGCACGCCAGCGACGTGCTCGTACACTGCTCGCTTCGCGAGGGCCTTGCCCGCGCGCTGCCCCAGGCCATGCTGGCCGGGCTGCCGGTGGTGAGCTTCGACGTCGACGGTGCACGCGAGGTCGTCGACGCCGAAACTGGAATCCTGCTGGCCCCCAAAGACGCCGCCGGCCTGGCGCTCGCCCTGGAAACCCTCGCCGACTGCCCGCAACTCCGCCGAAAACTCGGCGCCGCTGGCAAAGCCCGCTGCCGCGAAATGTTCGACCACAACCGCATGGTCGACCAGATCGAGGCCATCTACCGCGGGCTGATGGAAGATTAGATTCTTCCGCAGAAATGCGGGGATAACCCGATCCTGGGAACGCCAATCGGGAGACTGGCGTTCCCAGGTGAGTGCATCCTGCCCTTGGCGCAAAGGGCCGATAATCACTGCCTCTTCGGCGCGCCGGGGTGTTGGCCACGATTGTGAATATTTCATAACCGCCTGCCCCTGCGACGCTTGAAGCTCCCCGGCGTGTCCCGCCCCGGCTGCTCTATTAAAGTCCCGCCCCGATCCTGCCGAAATAGCTATCTGGAATCGTTCAAATAAGATTCAGGCGCTGCCGGTTTCGTGCGGCAGGCACAAGGGAAACCTGTGTCCTGCCGCCGATTTATGCGCTCATTTCGCCTTTTCCATCTTAATTAAACAGAATTAAACAGGGACGCTACCCATTAGATTGCTTCGCCGATGCGGTCTCAGCGCCAATAGATGGTTAGCGTCCCCATTTGACGCCACTTGATGTAATGCTCCGCCTTACAGGCCGAGGAAGTTTTTGTTGAGCGCCGGGTCCTGGTGGCGGACGGCCGGGCCGGTGTGGACGTTGGCGACCTCGGTTACAATCGCGCCCTCCGGCCCGCCGAACTGCCAGTGGTGAGCCCCCACGCGGTTTAGCTGTACGAACGTGCCGGGCTGAGCGTACACCTCATGCCTGACGGTGGCCGTGCCGTTGCAGTGGCACTTGGGGATCACTATGTCCTTCGGCAGATTGTCATCGCCCTCGCCCACCACGTGCGACGAGCCGTGGCGAATCAGCCAGCCCTCAAGCTTGGCCGGGTTCCCGTTCGCGCCTTCCAGGTGCCAGTGCTCCGGCAGCATCTGTCCGGGCATGAGGTAGAAGTCCTGAAGCATGTAGCGATCCTTCTCGTTGTTCGCCCACATCACCGCGCCCAGACCCAGCTTGCTGAACTGCCCCGTGCCATAGTCGCTTACCCACATCTTCTCGCGAATGCCCGGATACACCGGGTAGCCGTGATACTTCATCAGGGCGACGTAGGCGTCCTTGGCCTTTTCCGGCAGAAACTTGCCGTCAGGACCGTAGTAGTACGCGTTGTCAAACTGGATCGCCGAGGCGCTCCTGGCCTCCGAGCACCCGCTAAGCATCACCAGGCCAACCAACGCCAACGCCGCCAGCATGTGGAAGTAAGTCATCATCTCGTCTCCTGTTTCTGCCCGCCGACCGGACCCTTGACGCATGAGCCCCGCGGGAACCTAGCCATGATTCCGCCGGCCGGGATCACGCGCCCGGCCCGCCTGGTCTATCAACACCCAACCCCCCGCCATCGTACCGCGACTTTTCCCCAGCCGCCGGGCCGGGATCGCCGGGCTGATGATAGCACATTCTCCGGCCAGGATTGAAGCCCTTATTATCCCGGGTCTATAATGGCATACACGATCCTGCGGACACGGCGTGTTGAAGCGATGACTTACTTGTGGCGGCGGCATGGACAGACTCCTGGGAAAAATCTCGGCGATCCCCGGCGATTTTTGGTCGGTGCTTGGGCAGATGTCCCCGTACCTGCTTTTCGGCTTTGCCGTGGCTGGGGCGCTGTCGCTGCTGATATCGGCCCGGACGGTCGAGCGGCACCTTGGCGGGCCTGGGTTCTGGCCGGTGCTCAAGGCGGCGCTGTTCGGCGTGCCGCTGCCGCTGTGCAGTTGCGGCGTTATCCCCGTCGGCGCATCGCTGCACCGCAAGGGCGCCAGCCGGGGCGCGACGGTGGCGTTCCTCATATCCACGCCGCAGACCGGCGTGGACAGCATAATGGTCACCTTCAGCCTGCTGGGCCTGACGTTCGCGGTTTTCCGCCCGCTGGCGGCGTTGATCTCCGGCGTGCTGGGCGGGTTGCTTGTGGCGTACACGGTGAAGGGCCGCGGCGAACCGGGCAGCAGCGCGGCCCCGCCCGGGACTGCCGCCGACTGCCCCACCTGCGCCGCGCCGCGGCCCGCCGACGATGACCGTCCCAAGGGTTGGCTCGCCCGGCTTCGCTCGGCCATGGTTTACGGGTTTGCGGACCTGCCGGAAGACATTGGCCGGTCCATGCTGGGCGGGCTGATTATCGCGGCTGTCATCACCGCGATTGTCCCGCCGGACTTTTTCACCGGCGTGCTCAGCGGCGGCGTGGTTGCGATGCTGGTGATGATGGCGTTGGGCATTCCGGTGTACGTATGCGCGACGGCATCGGTGCCGGTTGCGGCGGCGCTGATCGCAAGGGGCGTCTCACCGGGTGTGGCGCTGGTGTTCCTGATGACAGGCCCAGCCACCAACGCCGCCACGATCGCCACGGTCTGGCGGACAATGGGGAAGAAGACGGCCGTGCTGTACCTGGCTTCGGTGGCAGGCACGGCCCTGGCCAGCGGATTGACGCTGGACTACTTTTTTACTGTCACCGGCGCACCCATGCCGCACGAGATGGGCTGGATGCTGCCGGGGGCGGTCAGCACGTCGCTGGCGATAATCATGCTGGTTGTGCTGATTGTCGGGGCGGTCAGGTCCTACCTGCCTCGCCATAAACACGTTGCATCGCCCAAGGACATACTGGCCATGGAGAGCAATCCCACAATCGAGCTCAAGATCGGCGGCATGACGTGCAACCATTGCCGCTTGGCGGTCGAGCGTGCGCTCAAGGAAGTACACGGCAGCGAGGCGGTGGAGGTGGACTTGCATCCGGGGCGGGCGGTCGTCGCCGGCTCGGCCGGAGCGGTTGAACTGGTAAAAGCCGTGGAAAGCGCCGGCTACACCGCCGATGTGATTGCCAAGGACCCCGGCGACGAAATCGGCTGACATTCCCGCCCTGGCCGCTCGATACGCCTAGAATGTAAGAAGCGGCCCCCTCGGCAGTGGCGGGTGGCGGCCCGGACCCGACAATCGCGGCTGGAAATTGGCAAGAAGGTGTTTCATATGCTGTTACGAGTGTTGATAGGCGGAGCGATCGGCCTGCTCGCCGGGGCTGCCTTGGGGTCGTTTCTGAAGGCCCGCGGCGGAACATGCCCGCTGACGTGCAACCCCATCGGCGGGGCCATGTTCGGAGCCCTGATGGGCGCGGTCCTGGCTGGGTCGTTCGGCCAGTCGGGCGGGGCGGGCAAAGCCTTGGACGCCGTGCCCGGCATTACAAGCCCGGCCGAGCTGGACGCGATGATCGCCGGGCCAAGGCCCGTGCTGGTGGATTTCTACACGGACAGTTGTTCGTTCTGCGTACAGTTGGCGCCGACGATCTCGGCCCTGGCCGGCCAGTACAAGGGACGGGCGGACGTGGTTAAGGTCAACGCCTCGGCCGTGGCTGAGCTTTCGGGACGTTACGCAATTGAAGGCGTGCCCACGGTCCTGCTTTTTGCCGGCGGCAGGGAGCCGGCCCAGCGATGGGTCGGGGTGCAGGAAATCGGCAAATACCAAGCTGCGCTGGATGCCGCGATCAGCCCGGCAGGCAAGGAAAGGAAGACCCCATGACCGAGCGCAAGGGCGTGGTGACGTTCAAAGGTAATCCGCTGACGCTGGTCGGCAAGGCGGTTTCGGCGGGAGAGAAGATCCCGGACTTTACGGTCCTGAGCAACGACCTGGCGGCGGTTAAACTGTCATCCTTCGCCGGGAAGATCGTGCTGCTGTCGCTCGTGCCGTCGCTGGACACGCCGGTCTGCGACACCGAGACGCGGCGGTTCAACGCCGAGGCCGCCAAGCTAGGCAAAGACGTGGTCGTGCTGACGGTGAGCATGGACCTGCCGTTCGCACAGAAGCGCTGGTGTGGTTCGGCCGGGATAGACAGGGTGATAACGCTGTCGGACCATCGCGATGCGTCGGCGGGCCTGGCGACGGGTATGCTTATCAAGGAGTTGCGGCTGCTGGCTCGGGCGGTGTTCGTGCTGGACCGCGACGGCGTGGTGGTGTATGAGCAGGTCGTGCCGGAAATGACCCACGAGCCCGACTACGAGGCGGCGCTGGGAGCGGCAAGGAATCTGCTTACATGATTGTCCCAGGGGCTTTTTTTATCAGCGTCCCCGAGTTTCTGAAAACACAAGGAAAGGACTGACGATGACTGAGCGAACGCAGATCTACAAATGCAAGGTGTGCGGCATAGTTACAGAGGTGCTGGACGGCGGCGCGGGCGAGCTCGTATGTTGCGGCCAGCCGATGCAACTGATGACTGCCCGGACGGAAGATTCGACGAAGGAAAAGCACGTGCCGTACGTCGAGAAGGTTGCCGGCGGCGTGAAGGTGCGGGTGGGGCAAAACGAAGCCCATCCCATGCTCGACAAGCACTGGATCCAGTGGATCGAGGTGGTTGTCGACGGCGTGCAGCACAGGCAGTTCCTGAATCCCGGCCAGGCGCCGGAGGCGTTTTTCCCTGTTACGGGCAAGGTCATCACCGCCCGCGAGTTTTGCAACCTGCACGGCCTTTGGAAAGGATGACCGATCATGATAAGCAAGAAGATGCAGAAGGCGATCAACGATCAGATCAACGCGGAGCTTCATTCGGCGTACCTGTACATGTCGATGGTCTCGTACTTCAAGTCGCAGAACCTCGACGGCTTTGCCCAGTGGATGACCGTCCAGACTCAGGAGGAGATCTTCCACGCGACGAAGTTCTTCAACTTCGTACTCGATCGCGGCGGGCGGGCGCTGCTGGCGCCCATCGCTGCCGTGGACACCGAGTGGGACTCGCCCCTGGCCGCCTTCGAGGCCGCTTACAAGCACGAGCAGTACATCACCAAGCGGATCAACGACCTGCTGAAGCTGGCACGCCAGGAGTCCGACACCGCCGCCGAGGTGCTGCTCCAGTGGTACGTCACCGAGCAGGTCGAGGAAGAGGCCAACGCCGACCGGATCGTCAACAAGCTCAAGCTGATGGCCGGGGCGCCGGGCGGGCTTTACATGCTGGACCAGGAGCTTGGCACGCGAGTCTACACTCCCCCGGCCGGGGCGGCCGCGGGCGGACAGGGAGCCTGACAATGATTACCTTCAACGCCGATGAAGTCTTCGAGATGGCCGAACAAATCGAACGCAACGGCGCGGCCTTCTATCGCGAGGCGGCTGAAAACTTCCGGGGCCTGGACCTGAGCAAGGTTCTGCTGGACCTGGCCGCGATGGAGGACGATCACGAGCGGGAGTTCCGCGCGATGCGACTCGAACTGGTGCCAAAGTTGCGGACCGAGGAGAAGTTCGACCCAACGGGCGAGGGGGCCTTGTACCTCCACGCAATGGTGCATGGGAAGGTCTTCGACCCCAAGGCCGAGCCCGCCCGCAAGCTGGCAGGCTCCGCGAAGCCCGGCGACATCCTCCGCATCGCCATCGAGATGGAGAAGAACTCCATCGTCTTCTACCTGACGGTCAAGAAGATGGTGCGGTTCCTGGCCGGTCAGAGCCGCATCGACGACATCATCGAACAGGAACTGGGCCACATCGCCACGCTGAGCAAGCAACTGGCTACCGTGGGGAATTGACAATGACGCAGGAACTGACGGCCGTAAAGATCGCCGACCGAGTCTACTGGGTCGGCGCGATCGACTGGGAGATCCGCAACTTCCACGGCTACCTCACCAGTCGCGGCACGACCTACAACGCCTTCCTGGTTCTGGCTGACAAGGTCACGTTGATCGACACGGTGAAGGCGCCGTTTTACGACGAGCTGATGGCGCGGATCTCGTCGGTGATCGATCCGGCGAAGATCGACTACATCGTCTCGAACCATTCGGAGATGGACCATACCGGCTGCCTGCCTCGGGTGGCCGCGGCGGTGAAGCCGGAGAAGGTCTTCGCCAGTCAGCAGGGCCAGAAGGCTCTCGGCGAGCATTTCGGCGCGGGCCTGGAGGTCGTCGCGGTCAGCGAAGGCCAGGTGCTGGACCTCGGCTCTGACAAGCTGTCGTTCTTCGAGACCCGCATGTGCCACTGGCCAGACAGCATGGTCAGCTACCTTCACGGCCCGGGCGTGCTGTTCAGCCAGGACGCGTTTGGCATGCACCTGGCCTCGGTCGAGCGGTTCGACGACGAACTCGACGCCCTGCCGCTGGAGCACGAGTTGGCCAAGTATTACGCCAACATCCTCATGCCGCTGGCGGCGCCCATAAAGAAGGCCCTGGACAAGTTGACCGGCAGCGGGCTGGACTTCAAGCTCGTCTGTCCGGACCACGGGCCCATCTGGCGAAAGAACTTTCCCCGGGTGCTGGAGCTTTACCGGCGATGGTCCGGCTGCCAACGCTCGCCAAAGGCAGTCGTCGTCTACGACACGATGTGGCAGAGCACGCGGAAGATGGCCGAGGCTATCCGCGACGGCCTGACCGCCGGCGGGGCTGCGGCGGTCGTCATGCCGCTGGAAAGCTCGCATCGCAGCGACGTCGCCACCGAGGTCCTCGAGGCCGGGGCGCTGATCGTCGGCTCGCCGACCATAAACAACCAGGTCTTCCCCACCGTCGCCGACGTGATGTGCTACCTCCAGGGGCTTAGGCCCGCGGGTCTGATTGGCGCGGCCTTCGGCTCGTATGGATGGTCCGGCGAGGCCGCCAAGCTGTTGTCCGGCATCCTGGACACAATGAAGGTCGAGCAGGTCTGCGAACCCGTGCGGGCGAAGTACGTGCCCTCGCCAGAGGATCTGTCCGCCTGCCGCGAGCTGGGCGCAAAGGTCGCCCGGCGCCTGGCTGAGACGTATCCTGAGCGCTTTGCAACCCCTCCCTCTTGACGGGGGGGGGGTTGGAAGAAACAGCCATCCGTGGTGGTGACAATGGTGGCGCCAGGGCTTGGTAAACAAGGTGGCTAAACACGTACAAAACGCTTTTACGCAACCCAAGGAAAAAGGAAGAGCCATGCAGAAGTTCGTGTGCGACGCATGCGGGTATATATACGATCCCGCAAAGGGCGACCCCGACCACGGCGTCCAACCCGGAACTGCCTTTGCCGATGTGCCCGCCGACTGGGTCTGCCCGGAATGCGGAGTGGGCAAGGAAGAGTTCTCGCCCATGTGAAACCCAGCGACCTTGATGCACCGCGCTCTTGAAGAGGGGCGCAATTCAGGGTGCCATGCTTCCCCATGCTTTTCGGGGAAGCATGTTCCCTGTGCGACATCGGCGACAGGAGGCCGGGTGCCGTGGTTCGCGCAGGCCCGCAGGGCCGTAGCAACCACGTCTTTCGGTCAGTCGAGTGGCAAGACGTGGTTGCTGCGCTCCAAGGGCTCCGCAAACCACGGCACCAAATGCACGCAAATATCGGACAGCCAGGATTGCGCTTATGCCGGCCCGAAAGTACAAAGACGCCCTCGAGCACCAGTACCGCACCTTCCACAAGCGGCAATTCGTCCATCCGGACCCGCTGGAGTTCCTTTACGACTACCCCGATCCGGCCGACAGGGAGATTGTCGCGCTGATCGCGGCCACGCTGGCCTACGGGCGTGTAGCGCAGATCCTTGTCAGCGTTCGGCGGGCGCTTGACCGCCTTGGCGCGGCGCCGGGGAGGTATGTCCGCGACACGTCGCCTGCCCGCATGAAGTTGGACCTGGCCGGCTTCAAGCACCGCTGGACGACCGGCGACGACCTTGCCGCCATGCTGGCCGGGGCGCGCCGGTGCATCGTCCGGCACGGCTCGCTCGGCGAGTGCCTGACCCGCAATATCCGCCCCGGCGACGAGACGGTCACCGGGGCCCTGGCGGGGCTTGTCAGCGAGCTTTCCGCCTTTGGCCCGGCCGCGAGCCTGCTGCCGGACCCCGCGCGCGGAAGCGCGTGCAAACGGCTTCACCTGATGCTTCGCTGGCTGGTCCGCCGCGACGAGGTCGACCCCGGCGGCTGGGACCACATCCCGCCACGAATGCTCGTCGTGCCCGTGGACGTCCACATGCACCGCATTGCCCGCACACTCAAGCTCACCGCCCGCAACGCCGCCGATGGCAAGTGCGCCCTTGAGATAACAAGGGCATTCGCCGCCATCAGCCCCGACGATCCGGTGCGGTACGACTTCAGCCTGACACGCCTCGGCCTGAACAGCGAGGTCCACCTGGCCGACTTCCTCGCCCGGCTGTGAGGAGAGGGACAAACGGCAAGGCTTGCCGGCGCCGATGATCGCCGCTTTCCTTTGGCGGGGACCGCGGGCCTGGCTCCTGGCCGCTCAGGCCTTGAACTCTTCCGGGCGGAAGGCGAGTTTTCTTTCGGCTGTGATGGCCTGATCCACCTTCAGGATGGTCACGGCGGTCTCGAAGCCGACTTCGGCGGGGCAGTTGAGTTTCTCGGCGCCGCGGATGGCGCGAAAGAAGTTCTCCAGGTGCGGCTGGTGCTCGGTCTTGGGGTCTTTGGGGACCGGGATCGGCGGGTAGTACCGCCCTGGGATGCGGCTGACGCTGACCCCGGGCAGGCTCCAGCTTGGCCCGACGACAAGGCTGGCCGGGCCGGTGGCAAAGCGTCTTTCCCATTCGTTTCCCTCGGCTGAGTATTCCCGCCGGAAACCGCCCTTTGTCGAGTCTTCGGATATGATGGCCGTGCCTTCGGTGCCCATGAAGACTTCCTGGTATCCGCCGTTGCTGGTGGTCGAGTAAAGGTCGTAGTTGCCGCGTACGGTGTGCGGCACGCCGTCTTCCTCGCAGTTCCACTCGTAGATGGCGATGATGTTGTCCCACCACTCCATTTGCGGATAGTTGTCCGCGCCGCCGCTGGCCGTCACGCTCCGCGGCCCTCGGCCGAGAATCCAGTTAAGCACGTCCACCTGGTGGCTGCCGAGGTCCGCCATCGGCCCGCCGGAATACTTGCGGTACCACCGCCAGTTGCGCAGGTGCTGCATGCTCTCGTAGCCGTAGCGCCGCAGCGTGGCGGCGTCCATGTCGTCGTCGTGGTTCCAGGTGACCGTCAGGGGATGGTCGCGGTTCCAGTTGCCCGCGACATGCGTAATCCGCCCGCAGGCCTTGCGAGTGACGACGTGCTCGTACAGTGCCTGATACCGCGGGTTGCTGCGCCGCTGATGGCCGATCTGGAGCAGCTTGCCCGTTCTGCGCGACGCCTCGACCATCTTGCGGGCGTTGTCGATGCTGTTGGACATCTCCTTCTCGCAGTACACGTCCAGCCCGGCCTCCATGCACGCGATGCTGTGCTCGTGGTGAACCCAGTCCGGCGTGGCCACGATCACGGCGTCCAGATTGCCTTTTTCCCTGTCGAGCATGTCGCCGTAATCGACGTACTGGCGGACAGGTTGCTTGTATTCGCGAAGAAGGTTGGACGTGTACGTCCTGTAGTGCTTCCAGATGTCGCAGACGGCCTGGAACCGGACGTTCTCATTATTGCCGCACTTCCTGACGCTGTTGATAAGCACACGCCCTTCGGTGCCGCCGCCGATAAGGCCCAGGCGGATCACGTCGCCTTTGTTCGCGGCGTGCAAGATCCGCGGCGCCGCCATCGCGGCTGCGCCTACGGCCCCGATCGTGGCCGCAGACTTCAGAAAGTCCCGCCGGTTGAATGACCCGCGGTTATCCGATGTTCGTTGCCGGTTCATGTTGGTGTGTCCTTCATTTGAGTCCCATGATGCGGCCCGGCCGCACGGCCTCGCCCTGTGCTTGTCTGCCCATAGCACGAACGGGGCGGCGGTTTATTAGGGAAGGAATTTCAAACGAAGAATGTTCCAGGGATGTCTGACAGGCCCGGCCTCCCAAGGTATAATAACTGGCCGATGACTTGGGGTTTAAGGGTGCTTTGCCGGGAAGAAGTGTGCATGATGCGAAAGGGACGAGCCATGAAAGTGTCGCACGCGATTGGCGTGGCGATTCTCGTGAACCTTGGGTTAGGGTCGGGTTCGTACGCCGGGTCTCGCGATGTCGAATCTCAGCCGTCCCGGCGGGAAACGCGCCGGACCGACGCTCCGGCGGCTCTGACCAGTGCCGCCCAGGCGCCGTTCCAGGCGATGCGGGCCCTGTATGCCGCGGCGAGCAAGGGCGTCGTCAAGGTCATCGCCCAGCCCCAGATCGGCCGGGCCCGCGTGGGGTCGGGCTTCTTTGTCTCTTCGAGCGGCCTGATCGCGACGAGTTGGCGCGTAATTGCCAGCCCGCGCCTCTCAGCCGTCGCGATACAGATCGAAGACGTGATCCTGGAGGCGTCGGTGCTGGCCATAGACGACAAGGCCGGCGTTGCGATCCTCAAACCCACGGAAGCGATGACCATCCCGCAGGTCTTCAGCGGACGGGCCGGGGAGGGTCCGCGGGCCGGCGAGAGGGTATTTGGCGTCGGTTATTCAAGCCCGGCCCGGCTGAGCTTCAGCGGGGGCGTGGTGGCTGGCCTGCGTTCGGCCGGAGAGGCCGCCGTCGCCATGGGCCCCAAGACGAGGCTCGAGCACAGCTACAGGTATATTCAGGCCGACTCGGCCATCGACAGCGGCAACATTGGCGGCCCGCTGCTGGACGACAAATGCAAGGTGCTGGGTATGTGCGCTATGAAGCGCCCGGGCGGCCCGGACGGGTTCTCCATCGAGTGGAAAGCGGTAGCGGACCTGACAGCGGCCGCCGCAAAGGCCCGCCCGATAGACATGGGCGAGCTCCAGAAGCGGGCCGCCGCCGTCAAGGATGAGCCATCGCCTTTTGTCCCGGCCCCGACCGCGGGGATGGACATCATCCGGGCGTTCAACTCCAACCGCAGGCAGGCATATTGCACCCGATGCGGCGGAAAGGGAAAGATAACCGTCACGGAGACCCGAACCAGATGGGTCACGAAGCGAGTCCTGATTGAGGGCCGATATCACGCGGTACGAACCGCGGAAAAGTACACGGTCGACGTCGAGAAGATATGCCCGGTCTGCCTCGGCAAGCTGGTCAATGAGGACCCCAAGGCCGCCGGCGAGGCTGTCGGCAAGATGGCCCAGGCGCTGATCTGGGCGGACCTCGACGACCCCGCCGCCGTCGGGCCCTACTGGGAGGGGATGCGACTGCTCGGCGAACTGGCCTTCCTGGATCGAATGTACGGCGCCCAGGCGAACCGGGCCGCGGCCCAAATGCTCTCGGCGCCGCAAAAGAACATCGGAGAACCGGTGGCGTTCGGCGGCTACGTCGCGGGCGTCCGCACGGCCAACAAAGGCGCGTTCCTGCTGGTGGTGGTGGGAAACACCAACCAGTGCGTCGTGGCGGAATGCCCCGGCAGCGTCACGGACCTTGCCGGCCAGTACTGCCAGATTGCCGGAATCGTTTATGGCTCGGACGGCTCGCTGCCCCTGGTCTCCGCCGCCAGCGTCGAGGTTATGCACAAGGTCGATCCCGCCTACCGCGCCAAGCATCCGGCCCCGCTGCCGCCCGAGTTGGCGAGACTGGCGGCCAGAAGAGTCATGCCCCCAGTCCCGACCGACACCCGCGAGCCCGATCTGGCCGAGCAGGCGCTTAAACGCGCCCGGATGTACATCCAGAATAACCTCAAGGCAAAGGCTGTCGACATACTCAAGGAACTGATCGCGGACTACCCAAAGTCCGAGCAGGCCGCTACCGCCCTGGAACTGCTCGAAAAGCTCGCCCCGGCCGAATACCCGCCGAAAAAGAAGAGGTAACCGCCGCAGGCCGAGGCAAGCCCCCGCCGCCGGCCCATTCCCTGGTCAGTACGGCAGCGCCAGCGCATCGCAGAGGAACTTCATGAGGGACGCGCCGGCGGCGAAGGCTTTGGCGGTGCGGGCGTGGAGTTTGGGCGAGAGCACATCGGCTCGCGGCAGGTCGAGCACGCCGAGGAAGTCTTTTCGCTTGATGTCCTCGATGCACGGGTGGTCGGGGTCGAATCCGCGCGGGGGGCGCTTGAGGGTTTCGCCGCTTACGGGGCCCCACGTCTTGACGAAAGCCTTGTTGTCGCGCGCGGCCAGCCAGATGTCCGGGTGCTCGGCGATTCGCGTGCGGATGGCGGCAAGGGCGTCGGCGGGGGGTCGCCACATTCCGCAGGCGAGAAAGCACTCCTTGGGCTCGATGTGGAAGTACAGGGCGGGGGCGTGGACGTCGTCGCCGCGCTCGTGGCGAAACTGGATGCCGATGTTCGTCTTGTACGGCGTCTTGTCGGGCGAGAACCGCGTGTCGCGATAGATCCGCATCAGCGACCCGCCTGTAGGGCTTGGATCGGCGTAGATGTGCCGCGAGACCCGCTCCAGCGGGCCCGCCATCGCCTCGATGAACGCAAGTGCCGGCCCGCGGACGGATCGCTCGTAGCGGCCCTTGTTGGCCTGGAACCACGCGCGGTCGTTGTTGCGGGCCAGTTCCGCCAGAAACCGCACCGCGTCGGCTGGAAAACCGTTGAACGCCATTGCTCGTCCGTCCTTTCCCGTCACCATCTTTGCCCGCCGGCCTCGCGCCGGCGCCCGCCAGGCGCCGAAATTCCAGACATTTTCCCGCGCCAGGCCAGTAGGCAAGACGGCAAGACGGTGGTATAATACCCATGTCGACGCTCGGGTTTAAGAACATTGGGTTTTAGAACATGTCGTACGCCGTGGGCGGCTGGGCGAGCCATGCGGCGGCAGTTGCATTTCCGGCTGCCGCGGCCTCGCCTGTCCGGCGGCGTCTGAAAGGCAAGTTGAGTTGTCGCCTCGCGAGAGGCGACGGTTGCTGCGCGCCGTCAGTGCGTTTACCGGCGGCCTGGCCGGCGTTGCGGGCCGGCAGGAGGATTCCGGCACATGAGGTCGCGTCCCTGGCGGATAGTATGGGGCGTATTGGTCGTGGCGGTACTGGCCGGCATCGTCGGTACGCCGCTGGCGGCGGCGGCGATGCTTGACGGGCAGCGCGGCGACGGCGTGGCGGACCTCTGCGTGGGCGGGCGGGACCTGATCATTCGCGCCGACGGGGCGGCGGTCAACGGTTTTATCCTCACTTCCGATTCCGGCCTGCTTGCGGGCGAGCCTTACGCCGGCGGCTCTGGCGTGTTCGTTTCCGACAGCGACGGGCTGGTGGCGGATCAGTTCGGCTACGTGTTGACGGGCCTGCACGATCTAGGCCGCCTGCTGGCGGGCGAGACGGCCTTGCCGGCGTTGGGTCAGGACCTGACGCTGTCCTACACGGTGCAAGGCGAGGCGGGTGTCTTTTACGGCACGATCATGCGGGCGTCGCCCGGCGACGCGGACCTTGACGGCGCGGCGGGTTATTGGGATCTGATGCGCCTGACAAGCGCGTTCGGCATGCCGGGCGTGGCGGTGTGGGTGGATGGCGACTTCAACGGCGACGCCGTTGTGGACGCCATGGATTTTATCACGCTGAAGAGGAACTTCGGCGCTGTCGGCATGTCCGCGCCGCCCGTCGGCGTCGGCGTCGGCGTCGCGGCGCCGGAGCCGGGCACGTTGATGATTCTGGCGTCCGCCGCGGCCTGGGCTCTGGCCCGGCCTGTCCGGAGGATGAAACGGGTACGAACGAGAGAAAAGGCTTGGATAATTGACGAAAGGAGCAAGAGATGAACGCGAGACAAGTAATCGGCATGACGGCGGCGCTGATGTGCGTCTGGCTCATTGCCGGCCCGGCTGGGGCCGTGGACCAGTATCGTCGGCAGACGATCATCAACGGCAGCACCTCCAACGCCAACGACCTGCACATCGTATTCGACTACAACGTCTGGGACTCGACGGTGCGGCCAAAGGACCAGCCCCCCGGCCATGACGGCGACGGGGCGGGTTCGGGCGAATACGGCATGTGCGGACGGACCTGGGATTTCGCCCCTCCGAACACCTTCGGCACGGTCGGTCCGGGCGGGGTGACCTATCTGGATTATAAGCACTCCTGCCCTCTCGGGGAGGTGAACATCGACGCGTCGCAGTCGTACTTCACTCTCGACGGCAACGCCCTGCCCGGTTTCACCAAGCAGGGCTGGCCCATGATCATAAGCAAAATTGCCTTTGAACAGCAGACCTCTGTGACCGTGCAGAACAACTCGTCCGTGCCGCTCATCTACGACAACTTCCAGTTGTTCAAGAACAATTCGCTGTCGAACTGGGGCATGGACACCTACTTCCTGCCCACCGGCGAGGCGGTCCCAGGCACGCCCTCGACCTTCATACTGAACCAAGGCGAAGCGATGGTCATAAATATCGGGCCGACGACGGACTACACCTACGTCCTGGTGATGATGGAGTCCCGCCCGTGGGACAGTGACCCGAGTGTCGAGTGGGCCGTGGATTATCTTGGCGCCCGCTCCGGCCCGCCGGAGGCGAAACTGACATACAACTGCGTCACGGGCCAGCTTCTCATGAACACGGGCGACAACGCGCTCAATGGTTTCATCATCCACTCCCAAAGCGGCGATTTCACCGGCCTGGCCGAACTGCCGGGATTCGAGTTCGAGACGAACAAGCCTGAGACGATCGCCTCGCAGAGCTTCCTGGCGGTGCTGAGCGGTCTGTACGACTTCGGCCCCAACGCCGTCAACCGCGGGATGCTCTGGAACGCGGCCGATGGGCGGTGGGACATCGACGACTGGGCCTTCACGTACACCGTCGACGGCGTGGAGAGCACCTTCTACGGCGACATCGAACTGGTCGGGGACCTGCCCGGCGATACGGACCATGACGGTGACATTGACGCCTGGGACATTCAGCGCATCCTGGCCGCAAACTCGTACGGCAGTGGTATCGGCGGGTGGAGCTGGGAGAAGGGCGACTTCAACGGCGACGGGTTCGTGGACGGGACGGACATCCAGATGATCCTGGACCACGGCCAGTACGACAGCGGGCAAGAAATGCTGCTGATGGCCATGGTGCCCGAGCCGGCAATGCTTTCGCTGGTGGCGTGCGGGGCAATCGCCCTGCTGCGCCGGCGGCGGAAGTAGCGGTTTGTGG
>CAZSBS010000079.1:0-17603 GCA_964605095.1 uncultured Planctomycetaceae bacterium
TCTTCCGCAAGCCGCCCGACTGCCAACAGGTCGTTGCCTTCCTTGCCAAGACCATTCGCCAAGCCGGAACTCCGCCCAAGTATCTCATCTGCGACAAGGGCACGCAGTTCTGGTGCAAACGGTTCAAGCGTTGGTGCAAACGCCGCAAGATCCGCCCGCGTTTCGGCGCCGTTGGCCAATACGGCAGCATCGCCATCATCGAGCGATTCATCCGGACCTTGAAGGACGAGGGCCTTCGGCGTATTCTCGTTCCGCTAAACCATCGGAAGATGCGTGCGGAGGCCGACGCAATCATCGCCTGGTACAACACCTGCCGCCCGCACACAGCGCTGGGCGGTCGGACGCCTGAGGAACGTTACGGGCGCGTTGCCTCCGCCTGCCGAAGGCCGCGTTGGGAGCCCAAGCCAAATTGGCCCAGTGATTCCTCGTGCGCCTCTCCGCAAGTGAAGGCCCGGGGCAAGCAGGGCGTCAATCTGCAACTCGTCGTGGACTTCCACCAAGGACGCCAGCATCTGCCAGTCATCACGCTGAAGCAAGTGGCGTAGCAGGCAGTCACCAAGAACTTGCCGCCGACCACGGGACCGCTCTGCGCCGAAGACGTCGAACACGTGCGCCGTTACTCAAAACGGCGCGCCTGAGCCTCCACGTTGCGCTATTCGGTTGCCAATCGCTTACCTCCACGGTCCTCAACGACCGCTGGAGCTACCGTACAGACTTCGGCCGAAGGTCGGTGGACCACTACACCGGAGCTGTGGCTTTGCCTTCCTGAATGCTCTTGAAATCCTCTGGCGAAAGGAACAGGACGCGCTGGACCTCGTCCTCGAACACGGTCAGCGGCTTGCCGCTGTAGGTGACCGTCTTCTTCTCGGTGTTCGGCGTTGCCGTGTCGACGGGGAATCGCCGAGTAACTTCATACTCGTCACCGGCATCTGTTGTCCGAAGGTACTTCCACTCGATCTCCGACACCGCGCCCGGATGGCCGCACGTTGACTTGCCCGTTTCCTCAGTCACGCCGTCTTTAGGCGGAACCAAGGAACTGCCGTTGCTCGGCCCGTAACGCTTGTTGTTGATGAACACCACGAAGGCCGGGAACTTCCGGGAGGAAGCGTCGGCAAGCCAGGAGTTCCCGGCGGGGTCTTGTTGCGTCAGAAAACCTGTATCCATTCCCGCATCGTCAGCCAGCCGAGCGAGGTAGTAGACGCTCTTGAGGACACGGCCGCCCTTGACGAAATCGCCCTGCCAGAGTTTCGTGTAACGATCCGGGTACAGCGTGACACTATCGTTCTTTGCCGTCACTCGAAGTTCCGCACCTTCAGGCCAGACAGGACTGAGCGTTCCACCAGGTGTGCGGTTCATCACCAGCATATTCCCGTCGCGCCGCCAGGCGAACTCCCACTGATTGGTATCCTCCGATTTGCTGCCGCCACCGCTATGTGCAATGACCTCGCCATCCGTGACCTCGCAATGGCCATGCAACACGTATCTGCCTCCCGCCTGGCTGCCACGTAGACGCCATTGGTGTTGCGCCTGATCGACAGGCTCAAACTGAAATCGCACGCCTGCCGGCTGGGTGCTTGGCGTTATCACGCCAGTAGCAAATGCACTTGCGGGCACTTCCTTGTACAGCGGATCGAAGACCTTCAGGCTGATCGGCACATAGACATGCTCGGCCTGCGTAGTGACCTCGCCGGGGCGGAGGATGCCAACTCTACCATCGGGAAGCAATGCCAGGAAATAGTCGCCGGACTTAAACGGGTAGGCCCGCACTCTTGCTTCGATTTCGGGAACATTCGCGGTGGCGTTGTATGTTTCAACAATACTCGCCAACTGCCTCTGGTCCAGGAACTTCTCTCCATCCCATACGTCATACCCCTTGGGCAGGGCCGGCGTGTACGGGGCAAGTCTCAGGCCGTTGACCGCCAGCAGCCGATTGCCCTGTGACTGATCCCACGCGAGGTCCAAACCGTCCTTTGCAGTCAGGGCCTGGTATGCGGCTATGCGGGTCTGTTCCACGGTGTTCTTGGGATGGAACGGCTGGATGTAGACACTGTGCATCTTGCCCAGGTTCATCCCCTCCAACAGACTCCAACCGCAATCGCCGACCGCGTGAAAACTGGAAAAGCTGTGCAGGCATGGCGGCTGACTTCCTTCCAGCTTGTGTATGGCTCGAACGAATCGTGGAGCGGTTTTGACGTCCTCGCCCGTCAAGTTGGAAAGGGCCTTTTCGATCTCCGGGATGGCCTCGGATTTGCCGAATCCGGCAAGGAGCTCCGCAATCATCCAGCGATGCTTGATGTTCGGCTTGTTCAGCGTGGCCAGAAGGGCGTGGAATGCCTCATCGCCGCCGAGTTCGCTCAGGGCAATGCAGGCAGCGACGGCGCTTTTGTCAAGCAGCGGCACAATTGCGGCCACGTGATCCCGATTGTCGGATTTGCCCAGGACGATCAGCGAACAATGAACAACATTGGTGTTGTCGGAGTTGAGGCCCTTGCGCATCAACGCCTGCACGTCGGGGTCCTTGGCCATCGCCTCGAGAACTTGCAACGCACGAGCATCGCCGGGGCCGCACTGGGCAAACACACGGGATACCGGTTCGGCGACGGTCGGGCCCGTCTTGACGAGCTGTTTCACGGCCGATTTCCACGCGTACTCGTCCTGGCCCTTGAGTTGCTCGATCAACGCGGCCACATCCGCGTTGTCCGGCCCGGTGGCTTTGAGGACCGCAAGCGGGACGGCGATGGCGGCCACGAGGATCGCGGCGATGAGTATGCCCAGGCGCGTCATGGCGCGGCGATTGCGGCGCGGGTCGAGGATGGCCAGCAGCCGGCCCTCAAACTGGCTTTTGCGGGCCATGGCCACGGCCGCCGGCGACGGGCAGCGGACCGAGTGCAGCGAGCGGACGATCTCCAGCAGGTGGCCGGCGTAGTCGGATGCCTTGTGCCCGCTGGCGAGCACCAGGTCGTCGCAGGCCTGCTCGCGCTCGATCCGCAGCATACGCCCGGCCAGCCAGACCAGTGGGTTGAACCAGTAGATCACGCGTGCCAGGCGGGCCAGCAGTTGCGTCAGGCAGTCGCGGCGGCGGATGTGGGCAAGCTCGTGCAGCAGGACGACGCGGCGGCGGTCGGCGGGCCAGTCGTCCGCCTCGGCCGGCAGGATGATCGCCGGTCTGAAGACGCCGCAGGTCAAGGGTATGTTCGGCCAGTTGCTCCGCAGCAGCACAACCCGTCCGCGAACGCCAAGCCGCGGCCGCAGTTCATCCAGCAGATGGACCCAACTGCCGCTATTGATCCGCTCGGCCCGGCGGGCCTGCCGCCAGACGATGATCGTGCCGGCCAGCAGCGGCAGCAGCAGAGCGGCGGCGCCGGCCAGCCAGGCCAACAGCACCCAGGCCGACCAATGCACGGGCGGCGTTTGCGGCGCGGCAGCGGCCGGGGCTGGCGCGGCTGGCGTTTCCGGGGAAGCGTCGGCGGGATGGACAGGCTGCGGGACCCCCGCCGGTGACGGCCAATCGCCGGTCGGCATGACGGATTCCGCACCCGGGCCACCTGTCCCGACACCGGATTCCCCCACGGCGGGTGACTGCGCCGGCACGGCCAACGGCGAGGGCGATGGCTGCTGGACCAGGACTAGGCCCCCCGTCCCGGCCCAGTCCGGCAGGAGCGGCACCTGGAGTTGCGGCAGGGCAAGCGACAGGAATGGCACGAGGATCAGCGCCGCAATCGATAGTGTCCACGTCATGTGCCGCACAGCCGCCGAGGATCGCCGCAGCAGCAGCGTCGCCCCGCCGGCCAGAAGCAGCACCACCAGGCCCTTGGCGGCGGCGTCGATGAGGACCGCCATCCACTGGGTAGTATCGCCAGGCATGAAAGTGAAGGCGGTCATCAGCGGCCGTCCTTTCTGGCCTGGTCGATCAGCTTTGCCATGCGGTCCAGTTCATCCAGCGCAGGTCCCGAAGTCGAGGCGTCCAACAGCGCCACCAGTACCCGCTCAGCCGATCCGTCGAAGAACGTTCGCAGTATCCGCTGCATCGCCGACCGGCTGGCGTCCTTGTGGCTGCGCGTGGGCAGGTAGATGTACTTGTTGCCCTCCGCCTTGTGCTTGAGGTGTCCCTTTTCCTCGAGGATTCGCATCAGCGCCCGGACGGCCGAGTAGCTCGGCGGGTCAGCCATGGCTTGGCAGACCTCGGATACCGAGGCCTGTCCGTTGGCGTAGATGATGTCCATGATCTGCCGCTCGCGGCGGCTGAGATGTGTTTCCGGTCTTGTCGCCATTAGTTTCCCTTTCCCTGTAAAAGACGCTTAAGATGCCGCTTTGTTCCCGTCTATAGCTAAATTATTAGCATGCCCCCCCGGGCGTCAATGAAAATGTTAGAAATTTAGCATAAGGCCGTGTCGGTGCGGCATCTGTAGCGGACATCTACGAGGCAGGCTGTGTTGCCGGACCCGTGGCCGGGGAAGTGGAGGGCTGACTCATGGGTGCGCCACGATTCGACCCGGCCGCGGGGCCTGAGCTTGTCGAAGGGGCGGGTTGGCTGGCCGATGAATGGTCCAGTTGGCGCAGGACCTTCAGATTCTTCGGGATGTTGGCCATGTGCTTGGCCAAGTCATCGGCCAGGTTTCCCTTCGACTGGTCAAGCGTGGCAAAACGCCATCCGCCGTCTGTCTTCACAAAGACCATGACCAGGTATTGCGACGACGTGACGGGCGACAACGTAGCCGCCCAATCGCCTTGAACCAGCGTCTGGAGCACCTTTGTGGCCGCATCGGGGTTCCTCAAGAGGACCTCCTTGCGTATTTCAGCAGTGACGCTCTTCAGGTTGCTCTCGCTCCAGCCGACAGGTGGCTCGCCGACGAGCTTGAGCTTGCCCTGGCTCATCGGTGTCATCCAATCGACGTCCAGCCAGCCTTGTTGCGATCCTGCCGACAGGCTCTTGAGCGTGGCCCAATCGTCCTCCTTGATGGCTCGCAGCACGCTCAGGGCAAGCTCTCTGATGACCACGGAGTCTTTGCCCTTCGCCGACGAGGCGACAGGCCGCGTGGCCGGTTGGCTCACAGGCTCGACCCAGTTAGTCACATCGTCGTCGGTGCCTTCCTGGCCGTCGGGGCCAAGGGATAACAGGTCAAAGCCATTCTGGTTGTGCTGGCCGGGGCAGCGATAGACGTAGGGCCGGCCCCACGGATCCTCGAGAGACTTGCGGCCGGCCGGCAACTTGAAATATGGGCCCTTCCATCCCGGGGAACTGGGGGGCTTCTGCACCAGTGCAGCCAAGCCTTCGGTCGTGGTGGGATACCGCCCGGTGTCCACCTCGAACGCCGCCAACGCCGTCGAGAGAATGGAGATATCCGTATGGGCAGCCGTTTGTCTAGCTCGGGCGACATTCGGGGCCTCGGCTGGCTGTGTCGGCTGGTGGTATTCCATGGACTCCGCGCGCATGATGTGCCTGGGCAGCAGCGAGACATTCCTGAACGTTGCCCATTCGTATGGCCGATCTTGGAACCGGAACTCCTTAACGTTGCTCAATCGCACTTTATCGAATGTGCAGGTAAGTTGATGAACGTTTCCTGCCCCGCCCGTAATGGACCTGATGGGCTTGAGTTCCTTCCCGCCGATATCGACCGCGATCACTCTGACATCTCGGTCTTCTACGTTGTGCGCAACACTTACGACCACAATATTATCTTCCTCATGTGCTGGCGAGAACAACACCGCAACGTTGCCCCGGCCACTTGAAGATGAACCACTGCCGCTTGCTTCGGCCAATGTAGTCCATGCACCCGCCGCCACTCCCAGCTTGACCGTAATCGCATCCTGAGATGTCCGAGTTATGGCAGCAATGGCTAGCAATTGCGGAATCGCGTCGCCCTTTTCAACAACAGGGCCTCCTCCCGCATAGCTGGTCGGCGGAACAAACGCCCATTTTGTCCCAACGTCTTCCTTCGGCAGGTTTGTCAGCCGGATCGCCAATTCATTCCCCCGTTCGCCCGCCCCTGGTGTTACCGACGCCCCAAGATGCGAATAAGGCCGCTGCGACAGCGATGAACCATCCGGCCGCCACCACGGTTTGCCGTCCGATGGATTCTCCGACACGCCAATCATCTCTACCGTCACGCCGGAAGGTAACGTAACCTTCCATTCGTCAGCCGGCTGGGCTGCCGCATTGATCTGGGTCGCCTGTTTGACCAGTTCTTCCGGCAGCGGAGTCGGCTTGCCGTCGGCGGAGCGGGTGGCGAAGAGGATCTGGTACGGCCGGGCTGGCGTGCCGTCGGGGGACTTGAAGTTCCGGTGCTGCGGGCCATTGACGCCGATCCAGTACACCTTGCCCGGCTGGAGCTTGACCGGCATAGTGCAGATGGTGCGTGCGGCGTCGTAGGAGATTTCGCCCGTGCGCTGCGGAAAGATCGAACCGGTTTTCTCGCTGAACGCCTTGTCCCCGGCCGTGAACGACCAACTCTTGTCCATCATCGGCCGGTCGAAGGTGACGGTGATCTTGTCCAGCGAAGGATCGACGTCGTTGGCGAAGTTCGCCGGGTTGGTCTTGAGGACGTGCGGGACAGACGGAGCGGCCTGTAGCAGCTTATACCGAATCCTGGCGCCATTGGGGTTGTCCGTGAAGCCGACGATCTGAAGCACGCCCATGCCGCCTGCGGGGGTTCGAAGGGCAAACGTCAGTGGTGCCTTGGATTCCTTGGGCAAGAGGTAGAATGTCCAACCATCACGCTTGAGCACTTCCAGTTGGGAATCGGCAACAAGGGCCTCCCCTATGGACGCTGGCGACACATCCTCGAAACCTGCGTTGAGTATATTCAACTGGGGGCCGCACGACATGAATCCCCAGCGGTTTGACGCGTACTCGACGAACAGGTCAATGCCCTGGTTCTCAATCCATTTCGAGCGTTGCTGGTTTGACATGCGCCCGAACTCTGGCGGCAGACTCACCACTTGGCCCATGGCCAAGATCAAACCCTCATTGCCTTTGCCTTCATCGAGATCGTTAATCACCAGCTCGACTACCGGGCCGAAGGGCACCTTAGGTTTGGCGGGATGTGGAGTACCGGGTGAGTGGACCATCGCCTGCGTCATGCGGGCGTATGGCAGGCCCACGCCCAGGCCTAACGTGGTGATCACCACTGCCGCCATCAGGGCAAGGATCACCGACCACCATCGGCGAGCACGCGGGCCGGCAAAGTACTGAAGCGGCAGGCACACGCCGGCATCCAGCAACAGAAACATCGGGAACACGACGAAAGACCATTCGCATGCGATATGGGAAGCTGCAATGATTGCCCTGGTAAGCGTGGGCAGTTCGCTGCCCATATCCTGGAAGATAACCTCAAACTTGGGCACCACGAAGACAAGAACGGCGAGAATCGCGCCGAACACCACCGCATGAATCAGGATAGCCCACAGGGCCGGCACGAGAGAAGTTCGTCTAGCCGCCGGCTGACCGACCCGAACAGCCTCGAATGCCTCGATGACCTCCCGCCGGCTCAGGACCACCAGCGCCCAGATGCCAAAAGGCAGGCCGATGAGATTGGCCGGCGTGGCGATCATCATGGACATGGCCGCAGCGACAATGGCCAGGATCGCGGAGGCAATGGCCAGGCCTCGATTGCGAAGCTGCATCATCCGCACAGCGCCCAGGAGAATCAGGAAGTTAGCGAACTGGCCAAACACCATCACCGAGAAAATGGCTGTGACCGAAGCAGGCTCGACGATGCTAACAGACCCGTGCAGATCGCTGTTATGCTGCATTGCCTGCAACCACTGGATGAGAAACAGCGCGCCGATAGCCAGTATGACCGCGAAGCTGATCCCTGCCGCCACCATCAGGCCGATGGCCGGGGCCTTGACGGCTCGGCGGGCGCTGCCCATCTGCGGCGTCGTATCGATTGGGGTTGGTCGACTATCCAATGGCGTGAGCCGCTTGATCGGCAGCTTGTAGGCCTGGCGAATCCCAGTTCCAACGACAATGATTGCCCCCCATACCGCTATCGCCACAAATGGCCAGCCCATTATTGAAACGCCGGCAAGGCGGTACAGGATCAAATCGAACAGAAAAGCGCCGGCCGAGATCAATGCCGCTGTTATCACCGATGCTAGCACAACGCCGGGCCAATGGATGACCCGCCGGCCGTCACATGCGGCCACCATGACCAGGTATGCCGCAGACTTGAAGCGCCGCCGTTGGATATTCTCATTGTCCGGCGAAGATGCGATATGGGCATCTTGCCCCTTGGCGGCCGGGGTCGGTTTGGCGGGCACCGAATCCAGTGGTATCAGACTTTCGATCGGCGTCCTCTTGAGGCCAATGTAAATGGCAATGGTCACAATGCTGACAAAGGCTGCCAGCCAGAGTACGAGGACAACCGGTAAAACGCGGAGCGGATGGGGGTTGTTCGAGCAGGCCAGAGCGAGCCACAAGAAGAGGACCCCGACTGCTACAAGGGAGTCGTTGCGCACCGCTCGCCAGTTCACGACCGCTTTGCCGTTGCGCCTTGCGACCACGGCAACCGCTCGCTGCCACGGCTCGACACGAATGATTCTGACGTCCGGGGACGGCGACCGGGAACTATCCGCCGAAACCTGTGTTCCCACGATCGTCTCCACCTGCGTCTTGACCTCACGGACCTGCTGATAGCGCAGGGAGGGTTCACGTTCCAGGGCGCGGAGGACGACCTCGTCGAGGCGCACGTCGATGACCACCTTGCGGCTGGGCGGCTCGAAGGCTTTTCCATAACGACCCTTGGGCAATTCGCCGGTCAGCATCTGGTAGAACACCACGCCGAGCGAGTAGATGTCGGCCCGGTGGTCCACCTCGCGCGGGTGCTCGATCTGCTCCGGGGCCATGTAGTGCGGCGTGCCTATGACTTGCCTGTCAGCCTGCGTAACGCTCGGCTCCGCTGGGCTGCGCCGTGGCAAGCCGGGAGCCCCCGGACTACCAGCCTGCGCACTGGCGGCCGGGGCATCAGGGGCGGACAGCCCCACCAGCTTGGCCAGGCCGAAGTCGGCGATCTTCACCTGCCCGGCGCGGTTGAGCAGGATGTTCTCGGGCTTGATGTCGCGGTGGACGATGCCCCGATCATGGGCGTACTGGAGGGCGTCGCATATTTGCGGCACGATGGCCAGGGCTTCTTTCGGATTCACTGTTCCCGCGTCCAGCAGTTGCCGCAGAGAGAGGCCATCGACGTACTCCATGATGAAGAAGTACAGATCGCCGCTTGCGGTAATGTCGGTCGAACCGCCGGCTGCAAGCTCGCCCGCGCTCCGCTGGCCGAAGCTGTGGATCGTCACGATATTCGGATGGCTCAGCTTGGCCATCGCCTGGGCCTCGTGGGCGAACCGTTTGGCGAAGCTTTTTGCCAAAGAATCTTCGCGCCCGATCTCCGGCGGCAGGATCTTCAGGGCGACCAGGCGGTCAAGCTGCTTCTCGCGGGCCTTGTAGACCGCCCCCATGCCGCCGCGCCCAATCAACTCCAGGATGTCCAGTTCGGGAAACAGCGGCGCAAGCTGCTCGACAGTCGGCGGCGTCCATCGCCTGGCGGCCTCGGCCTGGGCGTCGTCGGTGAAGCCGACGGTGTTGGTCTCCAGCCCGCGCTTCAGCAGGCAGGCGGGGCACAGCCCGCGCGGCCGGCTCGACGGCAGGGGCCGGGAGCACTGGGGGCACAGGTTGTCTTGCGGCGCGTCTTCGGGCATGGTCTTTCCACCTTTCGTTTGCGTTGTCCGCCCGCCTGCACGCGGGGCTCATTGTCCAGAGACGCAAACGCGGCGATTTGTTACAGACAATTCAACAGATAGGAGATTTCCTCCTCCACCTGGGCCGGCGAATCGACGGTCTGGGCGATCTCATCCTTCAGCAGGTCTCTGTACCGCCGCCGCAATCGGTGTACCGCCACCCGAACGGCCCCCTCGGTCATCTTCAGCCCGCGGGCGACTTTGGCATAATCCACGGCCCCCGCCCCGGCGGTCAGGCACGGCTCGATGGCCTCGTACAGCCTGGCCCTGCCGGCGGCCGCGTATTCCCGACCCAGCCGCGCCAGAACCTGGTCCAACACAGCCAGGGCCCACTGGCGGTCGAACAGGCGATCAGCCGTCACGTTGTCTGCCGGCTCGACGGCGTAGCGGGCCTCGGCGTCCAGAGAGTCCAGTGCGAGCACTCGCACGCCTCCTCCACGCTTCAGCGCCCTGTCGCGGGCGCGCTCTTTGGACATGAAATTCTTGATCGCCGCCAGCAGGAACGAGCGGAACCTGCCCTTGGAACGGTCCACCTGGGCGAGGTACTTCTTCTCCAGCAGTTTGGCGAAGAAGCCCTGAACCATATCCTCAGCCGTCGCCGGAGAATCGCCCTGGCGGCGCACGAAAGCATACAACGGGAACCAGTACGCCTGGACCAACTCCTCCAGCGCACGGTGCGATGCCGTGCCGGCTTGGTGATCCGCCGCCGCCAGCACGACGCTCCATCGCGTGGCGGCAAATCGCGACCCGAAAGTTCGGCTGGCACCGCTGCCCAACGAAGATGTCCGCCCGGGAGATGACATGCTCATCCTTATACCAGCGACAGCCGCCGGCCTCAACGGCCGCCCGCTTGCGGTAAGGCCTCTCGAATCGCCGGCTGGGTTGCGGGTTGGGTGGCGGCCGGGTGGGATGCCCTGAACTCCGCGATCACCGCGTGGATACTCTCATCCCGGAGCACCTCTACGCCGTCTACCAGCCATCTATCGCCCGGCCTCTTGAGTCGAATCGCCAGAGCGCGTGAGATATCCTTGCCATTCTCGTTTCTGCGCATCGCGTACATAACCGCCAGGGCATCGCCGTCAGTCGCGCACAGCGTGCGGATCGCCACGAGCATCGGCCAGATGCTGTCGACTGTCCGGCAGGCCGAGTTTGCATCCAGGCCCGGTGCAAGGAGCGTAGCCGCGAGCGGCTTATCGGCTGTCGGGTCGCGGGCCGCTTGAATGAACAAGCATGCGGTGTCGTAAGCATTCAGTGGCTGTGAAGCCTGCCTGAGACCCGCGGCGCCGGGCGGCACGTCCTTCGGCCGTCGAATCGTTTCTATTGCCCTCGCAGCCCGCAAAGCGACCTCAGGATCCTTGCTCTGCCGGGCTTCGCGCAGCACCAGCACCACTGGCCACCCGATCTCCACGAGTTGTTTCTCCGCGGCCTCCCGATGATCGTAGGTCGCACTGGCAAGCTCCAGGATCAAGGTAGCGATGCGTATGGCCTGGGCATTGTCCGCGCTCTGCGCGGCGGGTTTTGGCTGCGTGGCGGCGGGCTGGGTGGCGGGCAGTGTGCCACTCACCGTGACCTCGACCTCCACGGGGTTGCTGAGCACCAGGGCCGGCTTCAATTTCAAGTGTGCCACGGGTGCCGGCCGAACCCCCAGACGGATCGTGTGCTTGCCGGGTGAGAGCTGCAACGGACGACCGGACGATAGTTCCGGGACCCAAAGGGCATCCACATCGACGACGATTTCCGCAATCGTCTCGTCCTTCCCTCCGGCGCTCCAGGCGCGCTTTCCAGAGTCATCCTTCCGCAGGTACCTCGCATCGTCCACAACCAGCATACAGTCCGACTGGACCAGCGGCACACGCCACTTGGCCGTCGTGCGGATGTCGGCCTTGAAAACGGGGACCTCGCCGGTCTTCCAGATAGTCTTGTCTGGCCGCAGCCGCACCTGAACGCCGTCCACCGCCTCGCCCCAAGGCAAGTCGTCCACCGCGGCAAGCTGGAGCTTCTCGTAGGGACTGCCATCAAACGGGCCACGGTACGGCGCAGCAAGGTTGTCGGACATGTCGTAGCGCAGGTAGAACCGGCTGATCGAGGGCCGGTAGAACACCTTCATCAAGGAGTCGTTGCTGCCGATGGGGTAGTTCGCCGGCGGTAATTGGATGACGATCACGTCGTCGCGGAGGGCGAAGTCAGGCGGCCCCTGACACAAGTCAGCCCGCGCGCTATCGGAGGCTTCGCGTGCTCCCGTCATCAGTTTGTGGGCCGCCTCCATGACCTGGAGCGGATTCTTCGCCGTCACAAATTGCGTGGCTGGCTGGGTGGCGGGACGGGTGGAGGCAGGCGGCGTGGCGAACTGGGTGGCGGAGACCTTGCGGATCTTCTCCGCCACGCCTGCGGCCAGTTTCCTCTGATTGTCCGTGCCCTGTTGAGCCAAGGCGTTCACTGCATCCAGCAATCGCAGGTAGTCCAGCGCCGGAGACGAAGGCACCAAGCCGCTCCCTTCGCCCAGAAGGGCCGACAGTTCCGAATCCAGCATGTGGATGTGGGGGACCGCTTCCGCCCAGCCCTGGCTGAGTCGGTACTGTAGCGTTTCCTGGTGACGCACGCTTTCCAGGAACCGTACAAGTTGCGCATAGGCATCCCCCTGGGGGCCATAGCACACGACGCTGGTCCAGCGGTCGTTCCGGAGGAGGTCCATTTGGTACTTGGTGCCGTCTTTCATCGTCGTTTTGACCTTGCCCTCCTGGGCAAGCCATGCGGCCGCTTCCAGCCGTTCCACAAGCCTCGCGAGGTGCGCCTGGCCAAGCCGATGCTCGGCCTGGTAACCGGTCTGTCCCCCGCGAGTCAGGGCGAACGTGTACGCACCGTCCCCCTTCACGGTCAGGGCATAGTTCCACCTGCCGGTTGTCCCCATCAGAACGGAGAACTCATGGAACGGCCAAGACGGCTTTCCGATCTCCTCCAATGCCGTTTTGGCTCGCAGGGCGCGTTCGGGATCCTTGTCGGAGGCGGCGGCACGAAGGGCAACCACGGATGGCCGACCAATTCCCACCAACTCCTTGAGGGACGCATCGCGTACGGCCAGAGCCTTGTCCCCCAACTGTTCGATCAGCCGGGCGATCCTCTGCTTGAGGGCGACCAGATCAACTGGCGCCGTCGCCGGCTGGGTAGCGGGTGAAGGCGCAGGCTGGGTGGCTGCTCGCACATCGGGGCCGACAATCTCGACCTGGACCGGCTTGGAGACAGCCCGGCCGGACCAGATATTGTCGATCTTGGCATGCGGGGCCTGGTCCTTCGTCAGCGGCTCCTGTTCGAACAGGGCAACCACGTCGAATCGCCCCGGCTTGTCGATGTAGTGCCTGACGTCCGGAGTCTCCAGGACAAGCGTCGTATCCCTCGGCAGCCACGATCCCTGGATCGCCGGCGCCGGCTTGCTCCGGGCACTGACGCGCCACTGACGCTCATCGCCCGGCTTCAACTCGACCCATTTCGGCATGAGGGGGTCGTAATCGACCGTCTGGAGGCTGGGCATGTATCTTCCGGCCGCGGAACGGAAATACAGCATATCGCCGATATACATCTCCCGATCCAGGATGCGGAACGCCTTTTCCGAAACGTTCCGGAGAGTGATCGTGAAGTCGATCAGCCCCTCCTTGGAAATGGCATTGGCCTTTAGTCCCACGACGAGGTCATTGGCGTCGTTGGCCAGGAGGTAACGTTCGATGAAGCGGCTGCGCCGGGGTTCGGGCATCTCCCAGGAGAACGTGTAGCCGATGCCGCTCTTGGCCGGATACCGGCCGCCATGGAGTTGCCCGGCGAGAACCTTGTGGGCAGCCGGCGTGTCGATGCAGAAGAGGACCTGGGCCGCCGCGAACCGATGAATGCGGTGGCTGGAAGGATGGCCCGCCAGGATTTTCTCAAGGACCGGCACCGCATTCGCGTCGCGAATCTCGCGGAGTTTGAGGATGTCGTAGAACGCCTCCGCGGCGTCCGGCCCCGTGCGGTTCGGATCGGACCTCTCCGCCAGCGTCCGGAGGTCCGGCGCTGGGCGCGTGGCGAGGATCTCCCGGAACGTCGTCGGCGAACCTTCCGCCGGCTGCATAGCCGATTGCGTGCCTGCCCCGTTGGGGACGGGCCGGGCGGACGGGGCCGGCGCGGCAGCATCGTCATCACCAGCCCATGCGGCCGCAACGCCAAGAAGAAGCCCCAATCCGATCATCAGGCATCCGCGCATAGTTTAGCTCCCGTGTTTCACCTATACGTTAGATGCCGCACACCCGCCAAGGTTGCAGCATTTTACGCCCCCGCTCGCCAAAAAAACCGAACGTGGGCATTTCATAATCGCGTCAAAGCTCCGAGGGTCTTCAAGCTACGGTTTGCCTGAATCCCCCGGCCGCGTGGCTGTACTCTTGGTGTCTTGCCCTTAGCCCGCCGAAGGGGCGGACTCGCCGCCTGCGGCGCGAGGTATCGACAAGACAGTATTTCGTCCAACCTAAAAACCGCCCGGGCCGGGTGCTTCCCCCCCGTCCAGTGTTATCGTCAGCGATTGCTCTGACGGGCCCATCTCTCTGACCGTGCCCGGCTCGTCCTTCCCCCCGGAGAACTTCATCCTCACGGCTCCGGACGGAGCCTCTGTCCACTCGAATCGGCCGGCCGCGTCGGTCCTCTGACTCCAGTTCAGTGTCTGCTTGCCATGCCAGGTCTCGACGCTGACCAGAACTCCTTCGACCGGCTTGCCGTCGGACCCCAGGACAATGCCGCGGATCGTGTTGCCCTTGGACAGATTGAAATTGAGCGGTTCCATGCCCTTTTCGGCGGTTACTTCCATCAGTTGCGGAGAGCAGCCTGGCGCGGTGGCAAACAGAACAAGTCTGCCGGCAGGAGTCTGGGGAAACACATAACGCCCTGCCGCATCCGTCTTGGCTGTTGGGTACTGGGCGCCGAATCTGTCCTTGCCTTGCCAGATCGTGGCGCCGGCCAGTGGTTTGCCGTCGGATCCGACGACAACGCCGCTGACGGTGATGTCGCTCTTCTTGAGGACCATGACATTGGTCTTGTCATAGAGGCCCTCCATAGGTCCCGTACCGTGCCAATTCCGGTCGGTCACGTAGTCCGGATGTTCGATGCGGGCGAACACGTCGCGCGTATTGTCCGGCACGCCGTCGACTAGCCACCGGCCCTTCTGGTCGGTAAATGCGCGGCAGTAATGCAGGGCATAGACCGGCGGCGCAGGCTCTTCAAACGCAGGCCATACGCCAATGCTGGCGTTGGCAACGGGGCGGCCTTCTTCGTCCTCGAT
This sequence comes from uncultured Planctomycetaceae bacterium, assembly GCA_964605095.1. GTDB lineage: Bacteria > Planctomycetota > Phycisphaerae > SM23-33 > SM23-33 > JAUWQU01. Next base: position 15,026 of record CAZSBS010000079.1, read on the forward strand.
GGTGCCACCGATGGTCTTGCCTGGAGGCAACCTCAGCGTGAATTGGTCCGGAACATCCTGGTCCATCTTTAACAGCACGGGGAGGTATCCCCGGAGACGCACGTTCATGGTAAGCCTGGGGTTGTAGAACGGCCAGTTCGGCGGACGCTTCGCCCGCAGCGGTACGCGGATCACGCCGTTGGCATCCGATATGAGCGTATACTCCTCGCCGTCAACCGTCGTGATCGCTCCCGCTTGGGCCAAGGCTTCGCCGGTGCTTTCATCCACCACGTACAAGGGGAACATCCGCCCGCCGGGCGGCGCCGTCAGCGGCGGCGCCTCATAAACCCTCTTGGCTTGCGGACGCTCTCGGATAAACATGCCGAGAACGACGTCGTCTCCCCGTTCGGCGGCGTGCCACGAGGTTATCGCCCAGCCTTTGGCGGTCAGGCTGGCCTTCAGATAAACCACGACGGGCTCGCTCGCCCGGGAGTTCACCCTCGCCGGTTTGCTGACCAGCAGCGCCTGGTTCCCATCGACATATGCGCCCTGCAATCGCAGCGACTTGGCGGCGATGCCCAACAGCATATTCTCAAGACTGGTCCACGCCATGTCCCCTTTCGCCAGATTCAGTATCGCCTCGCGGTCCATATTGCCCATTGCCGCGAACGCGGCCCGGCCCAAGTCGGCCGCTTGGCGCGGCAGCTCCCCGGCCGCGGGCTCCGCTCCAGAAAGCGACGCCGGTTGGGTTGCCGGTTCGCTGGTGGCAGCCTCAGGCCGGCTCAGCAGGTGCAGGTCCTGCAAGGCTTGTTTCAGGCGGGCGGCGCTGCGCGGGTCGGGCGTGCCGGCGATGGGCGGCGGGTAGATGCGGACTGCTTTCTTGGGCTGGTGCTCCTCGAACTCGTACCCGACGTGAATGACGGGAGCCTTCGGAAGGTACGAGGAGATGTCTGACATCATCACGCCCGCATACAGCCGCCGGCCTTTGGCGACGACGACAAAGGCATCCGTGTCGCCCACGCCCTTGCGCTTCAAGATGCGGTCAGCCACGGCCTGCTGCTTCAGACGGATGGTGTGCAACTCCCAGTCGTATTCGAAGATGTCGCTCTCGCCGATCAGCGGCTTATCGGCCAGCGTGAAGTCGGCAAGCGGCACTTTCTCGAACGGCACATCCTTCGGCCGGGCCGTGATGAGGTAGATACCGGCGCTCGGTTTGCCTGCCGGTTGCGTGGAGGGAATCTCCTTGGCTTCAACCCACCGTCCCCGGATTACCAAAGCTGGCGTCGGAGCAGTGCTCGATTGGTGGGCCGCGTCGCCCAGGCCAACAGAGGTCACCAGCGGGTCGAAATCGGGAGTAAAGGCTCGCCCGACCTCAGTATGAGGACGAAAGGTTTGACTGCCGCCGTTGAGAGGATCGACCACGGGCGCGGGGAGACTCCAGACGAAGTCTTTGAAGAGAAAGCCCTTCACGCCGCCCTTCGGGAGCGGGGTTACGCTGCCCCATGCGACATCCATCGCCGTGCCGTCAGGTGCGGTCACCCGGAGCTTCCCAGCCTTGCCATCGGCCGGCACTGGCCAAATAAAGTCGTGGAGAACTTGGAACTTGCCGCTATTAATCTCGTCTCCTCGCTTGTATTGAGTGTCCCGGATCGCAACCTGAACTTCCACGTAGCCGTTTGTCGCAGTCGTCGATTCTGTGGCGGGCTTCGTCTCGGCTGGCGATGCGAGCAGGGAGTCATCGACATCGCCGGGGCGAGCCCGTTGCGTCGGGAATTTGTAGCCCTCGATCGGCAACTTGGCAAGGCCCGTGCCACAGCCCCAACCGAGCGACGGCCGGATGTCCACGTGCAGCCCCGTATCCTCCCCGAGCTTTCCTCGAAGGACGAATACCTCGCGACAGACGTTCCTGCCTTCTTGCAGGTGGCGAATCTTCAGCCCTGCCGACCGCCCGAGTTCCTTCGTCCCATCCGGCGTGACGAGGTACATCGTCCATGAGTAGCCCTCGGGCAGGCTGACCTTCTGGACCACCTCGCCGGCGCTGCGGAGACAGATCTCGCCGCGGTCGAGATCGAAGGTGAGGACGGTGTCATAAGCGGCCAGTTCCTCGGCCGTGCGGGGTTGAGTTGCAGTCCAAGAGCGGCGGAGTTCCTTGAGCTTGGGCCCAAGCTGCTCCTCGTCACGGCTCACTTTCGCCTCCAACTGACGCTTGTCCGCCTGGCCCGGCACGCCTGAGGCGGCCTTGAGCGCCGCCAGCGGAATCGCCACAGCCGCTATGAGGGTGGCGGCGATGAGGAGGCCGATACGCGTCAGGGCGCGGCGGTTGCGGCGAGCGTCCAGGATGGCGAGCAGCCGGCCTTCGAGCTTGCTCGGCCGGGCCATGGCGATGGAGCTGTACGCCGCCAGCATGCCTGACTTCAGGCCGCTGGCGATCTCCAGCAGGTGCTGGGCGTAGTCGCTGGGGCGCACGGGCTGGAAGGCTGCGCTATTCGTGGGCGAGACGCCCATTCTGGCAGCGGCCGGGGCGGCTATGCTATTGAGCACCAGGTCGTCGCAGGCGGCCTCGGCCTCGCGCTGCATCAGCTTGAACGCTATCCAGCAC
>CAZSBS010000080.1:0-12641 GCA_964605095.1 uncultured Planctomycetaceae bacterium
ATGGGCCCGGCGCGTCGCGACGCTTCGGCGGTAAAGAAGAAGCGGTCTATCGCAGAGCTCGCAGAGAACGCAGAGAAGAGGGCAAGAAAAGAAGAAAGATAAGAAGAAGCGATTTGTCGCAGTCGAACATAGATCTTCGGCTCATCCGAATACGCGGAAATTACTCCCGACAATGTCCCTACAATGTCGTATTGCAGATTGTCGGCCTGGATGTTAGACTGCCCGATTCAAACTTAGGCGAGCCTGCATTAACGCGGGCGGCCACGAGAAAGGAAACGCAGAGGATATGAAGCAGAGCAAACAGAGCCCGAGGCAGTATTTCACGAGCGAATCGGTAACCAAGGGGCACCCGGACAAGGTGGCGGACCAGATATCCGACGCCCTGCTGGACAGCCTGATCAGGCATGACCCGCACGCTCGCGTGGCTTGCGAAACGCTGGTCACAACCGGTCTGATAGTGCTGGCCGGCGAGGTAACGGTTCACAACCACAAGGCCGAGGAGGCCCTGCTGGCCGCTGACGAGACGGCCCGCGAGGCGGTCCGTTCGATCGGCTACGACGACCCGACGACGGGCTTCGACTACCGTTCGTGCGCGGTTATCCGCACGCTGCACAACCAGTCGCCGGACATTTCCCAGGGCGTGACCGAGGGCCAGGGGGAAGACCACGAACAGGGCGCTGGCGACCAGGGCCTGATGTTCGGCTTTGCCTGCGATGAGACCAAGGTCCTCATGCCGCTGCCGATCCACGTCGCCCAGAGGCTGACCTACCGCCTCAGCGAGGCCCGCGAGCAGGGTGAGATCAAGTGGCTCCGCCCCGACGGCAAGAGCCAGGTTACGATTGCCTACCAGGCCGGCCGGCCCGTCGGCATCGACACGATCGTGCTGTCAACGCAGCACAACGAGTCGATAATCGACCCCAAGACCGGCAATATGTCCGAGAAGGCCCGGCGGGAGCTTATCGCCAAGATCATCAAGCCCGTCATCGAGAACCAGTGCCCGGGCATGTGGAGCAACAGCATCAAGTTCCTCATCAACCCGACAGGGCGGTTCGTGATCGGCGGGCCTCACGGCGACACGGGTGTGACCGGGCGAAAAATCATCGTGGACACCTACGGCGGTCGCGGCGGCCACGGCGGCGGCGCTTTTTCCGGCAAGGATCCCTCGAAGGTTGACCGCTCAGCCAGCTACATGGCCCGCCATGTCGCCAAGAACATCGTGGCCGCCAAGCTGGCGAAGGTCGCCGAGGTGCAGTTGAGCTACGCCATCGGCGTGGCGGCCCCCGTCAGCATCCACATCGACTGCGAAGGCACGGCCGTGGTCGATCAGGACCGCCTGGCCGATGTCGTCGGCGATGTCTTCCCGCTGAAGCCCAAGGAAATCATCAGCTACCTCAAGCTCCTTCGCCCGATCTACCAGGACACCGCCCACGACGGGCATTTTGGCCGGCAGGACAAGAACTTCACCTGGGAAAATACGAACAAGGTCCAGGAACTGCGGAAGGCGATGGGGCTGTAATTGCCCACTGAGTATTTGGTCCGGGCAGTGTAGCCGGGCCAGGCAAACGATATCACCGGCGAGGCAGCCGGGAGTGACAATGGCAAGTTTGACCAGTCGGGAGCGGATCGGGCGGATTCTCAGCCGCCAGCCGGTCGACCGTATCGGCGTGTACGAGAGCTTCTGGGGCGACACTCAGCGGGCCTGGACCGCACTTGGGCATCTCAAGGAAGGAGAGGGCCTGGCCGACCATTTCGGCCTGGAGATCCGATCCGCCGGGTGGCCCAACCTGGTAGCCGACCTGGACTTCGGCCAGCAGATCGTTGAGGAGACTGAGGAGACCAAGCTCGTCCGCAACGGCAACGGCTCGCTGCTGCGATGGTGGAAGCACCACGACGGCACGCCGGAGCACGTGGACTTCCTCGTCCACGACCACGCAACCTGGGACCGGCACGTCCGTGCAAAGCTCCTCGACCGAAGCACGCTGCGCCGCCGCATCCCCTTCGAGAGCTACCGCGAGACCCGCAAGCTGGCCGCCGAGCGCGGCCTGTTCTTCTGCTGGTGCGGCGTTAACGTCTTCGAGCTCATGCACCCCGTCTGCGGGCACGAGCACATGCTCATCGGCATGGCCCTGGAGCCCGAGTGGGTCAAGGACATGTGCAGCGTCTATTCCGACCTCGTGATCGACGTCCAGAAGACCCTCTTCGCCGAGGAAGGCCCCCCCGACGCCGTGTGGTTCTTCGAGGACATGGGCTTCAAGGGCAAGCCGTTCATGTCGCCGGCCATGTACAAGGACATAATCTGGCCGGCACACAAGAAGACGTTCGACTTCGCCAAGAGCCTCGGCCTGCCGGTAATCCTGCACTCGTGCGGATACGTCGAGCCGCTGGTGCCGGGCCTCATCGAGGCCGGGATGGACTGCCTCCAGGCCATGGAAGTGAAGGCCGGAATGGACCTGATCGAGCTCAAGGCCAAGTACGGCGACCGCATCAGCTTCATGGGCGGCCTGGACATTCGCGCCCTCGAGTCCAACGACCTTGCCCAGGTGGAGGCCGAGCTTATGAAGAAGGTCCCCACCGCAATGGAAGGCTCCGGCTACGTGCTGCACACGGACCACAGCGTTTCCAGCCGGGTTAAGTACGAGACTTACAAGTTCTTCGTCGAGCGCGGGCTGGAGATAGGGACGTACAGGTAGCACGGGACTAACAGTTTTCTTGTTTTGGCTGTCACATATGCCCCTGGGCGACGTTAGACATCAGCGCAAAGGTAAGTAGGTTGGCGTGTGCCTTTTTTTCGCATTATGCGGAAAGGATCGCGATCATGACTACGGGACGATACTCTCGCTTCGCGGCAGTTCTGACCTTGGCGGCTGGGGTTCTCTTAATCATGGCCATCGCAGCCATCACAGGCATTGCCGCTATCTCAGCCATTGCGCCTGTAACGGCGATCGCGCAGGACGCCCCGCCTAGCGGCGACCCGATGGACAACATCGCCGAAAGGCTGCGGCAGCGCGGCATTGACGTGTCCCCCGAGCAGATCGACCGCGCCCGGCGGGTAATGGAAGACCTCCGCGACGGGATCCAGCCTGACCCCAACCAACTGCAGCAGGTCTTCGGGGATTTTCGCAAGCAGGTCGAAAAGCAGCGCCAGAAGCAGTTGCAGGAGGAGTTGGGCGCCACGGATGAGGAATGGAAAGCCCTCGGGCCTAAGATTGAGAAGGTCCAGACCCTGCAGCGACTCGTCGGCGACGACGGTGGCGCCGGCGCGCCTGGCGGAATGCCCGGCGGAATGTTTGGGGGCGGTCCTGGCCAGGGCATGTTCATACGCAATGCCGACCCCAACGCCGCCCCGCCGGCGGATATCGAAAAGAAGTCCCAGACCCTCCAGACTCTCCTGGATAACAAGGAAGCCAAGCCGGAAGCCGTCACCGCCGCCCTGAAGGCCTACCGCGACGCCCGCGTCAAAGCCAAACTGGACCTCGCCAAGGCCCGGCAGGAACTCAAGGACCTGCTGACGGTAAGGCAGGAAGCCCAACTCGTGACCATGGGGATACTCGAGTAGGACTCATAAGACCTATAACCACCGACCATCGTCCCTTCCCTTGCCGCCCACTGCCGCGGGGCCATTCACTTTATCAGCCTTGCCCCGGCGATATCGACGTGGTCGCCGACGCCTAGTCCGTCGGGGCCGAAGTCCACGCGGATCAGCAGTTGCTTGATGCCGCGGACGTCCAGGCGGACCGGCTGCGGGTCGGCCTGGCCGGTGACGCGGAGGCTCTTTCCCAGCGGTTTGCCGTCGGCTTGGAACGTGACAGTCGCGTCGCCGTACGGGCGGGCCTCGTCGTCGATGCCCACCACGGCGACGAAAGACGTGAAGTTCGCGTCGAGGTTGTAGGTAAGCTCGCAGAAGCTGTGCAGCCCCAACCCGCTGGCGTATTGCCTCCCGCCCAGCCGCAGCGGCCTGCCGCCGACGGACTTGTCGATGCGATGGCGGAAGGTGGTCTCGAAGAAGCCGTGCTCCTTCTCGGCCGAGGGCTTCAGGGCCGAGAGGCGGACTACCTGCTCGCTGCTGAGCCGGACAATGACCGCGTCGGCCAGGCTCATCGTGACTGTGCCCATGGCGGGAGTGTCGATCACGAGTTTGCCAGCCTGGAGCGTCAGCGAGCGGAAGTGCAAGCGGCTGGAGTCGCGGGCGATGATCGTTCCGAGGGCGGCGGCGGGTTTCGAGGCCACGGCGGCCAGCATGATGATCGGCACGGTGTTGCGGGCGATTGTGCGGGACTCATCCTTCCAGCGGAAGGTGATCTTGTCGGCATCGATGCCCTCGATCACGCCGTCGACAGCCAGGTCCTGTCCGCCGGCTCGGCTGACAATCAGGCGGTCGCCAGCCGCGGGGGCGAGTTGCATCTTTTCATAATCCTTGAGCAGATCGGCGGCAGTCCGGCCGACGGCGGGCAGTAGAATCGCGCGGGCGGCGTCGGCGGGCATTTCGGCCCGGCCGATCACGCCGCCGGTGACGATAAGCCTCTTGCCGTCGCAGGACACGGCCTTGACGGCCAGCGCGTCGCCCTGGGCTGTCCGAAGGACGGCCTGGCCGGGAACGTCCATTATGTCGTCCGGGTGGTCGCCGGCGGAAAACTCCACAATGTCGGCAATGGGCAACTCCTGGGGGCCTTTGTCGGTCCGCACGACGACCTTCTCGGCCGAGATAGACTCCAACTGCCCCGCCAGGACGCGTGCGTTGGCGGTCTCGACCCGCCACTTAGGCGCTGGTGCGGGCGCGGCGGCGGCGGGCAAAACGAAAAGACAGTTCGCGCAGAGTGCGCAGAGAACGCTGAGAAGAAGGCATGATGGTGCGGAAAAGGCGACGCCTCGATCCGATCTATTTGCGATGTTATCAAACTGACCGATTCTGAAAGCCCCGAATGGGGCGGCAGCATTTGGCCGGGGGCGTAAGCCCCCGTAAAAAAGGGAGTTTAGGACTGGAGCCCCGACGGGGCGACAGAAGGGTGAACCGCAGGCTCTGCCGGAGTATCTTCTCTGTCGCCCTTTCAGGGCTCTATTACATGAGCTATGCACCGGGGGCTTACGCCCCCGGCCAAATGCTTTCGGCCCTCCGGGCCTGCCGAAGCGGTCAGTTTGAGTGATGTTGATGCTCATTCGCTTTTCTGCTCGGCGACCTTGGTGCGATACTTGCTTATGAGGTCGCGGTAGCGTTCGCTCATCACTTTGGTGCGGAGCTGCTCGACCTTCTGCCGCTCACGGGGCGGCAGGGTGGCCCAGTCGCCGGTCTCGTTGGTGTTGTGGGGCTGGCTCAGCGTGGTCGGCCTGGCGACGGGGCCCGGAACCAGAGCGCTTACTTGGGCGGGACTACTGGGCTGCTGCGTGCCCTGCGGCTGTTGGCCCTGGCCCTTGCCCTTGCCCTCACCCTCACCCTCACCCTCGCCGGGCTGCCGCTGGCGCTGCTGGCCCTGGCCCTGGCCGCTCTGCTGCTTCTCCTCGGCCGTCTTTATCATGTCCGTTATGACCGCGATGATCTTCTCCTGCTTGTCCTGCGTCGCCTTGCCGCTGTCGCCCTTGTCCAGGCTGCCGCGGACCACGGCCATCTCCTTCTGAGCCCAGCCCAGCGGGTCAGTCGCGAACGTGGCGTAGTCCTCGGTCTTGCTCTTGATCGTATCGAGGACCTCATCGTCCAGAGTCAGTCCGTAGTTGTCCACGGCGTAGGCGTACATCTGCGCGGCGTAGCTGAACCGCTGCATCTTCTCGTACAGCAAGGCGGACTCGATGGCGGCGGCCGCGGCGAGACTGATGCGGTCGCCCATCACCACCATGACCTTCTGGTATGCGTCGGTCGCGTCGGCGAGCTTGTCCTGTGCAGCCAGGGTACGGGCGTAAAGCGTGTAACGGGCCGCGTTGCGGTACGTGGCCTCCTGCACGTTGAGGTCCTTCTCGATGGCCTTGGCGGCGTCCTCGGCCTTGCCGTCGGCAAGCAGGCTGACCGCCTTGCCGAACCGGTAGTCCGCCACGGCAAGGGCCTTGATAATGCGGTCGATGTTGTCCTTCTGCGTGTTCTTCGGGTCGGTGGTGAGGATCGTGACGGCCTTGGCGATGTCGGCCGGGTCGAGAAGAAGGTCCTCCTTGATCTCCTCGACGACCTGCTTGCGTTCGACTTCCAGGCGGCTCTTTACGGCAGTCTTGATGAGGTCCTGCATCTGGCTGGGGCTCAGCTCCTTCAGGAGCTTTTCGAGGTCGTCGCTGGAGCCGCTGTCGAAAGCCCTGTCCTCCGGCGCCGGGGCGTTGGCGTCGGCTGAGGCCGAGGGCGTTGCCGCCGTGGCGCCGCCGGTGGCACGCTCCTGGGCTGCCCATGCCGGCAGCGACGCCGCCAGGATCGCCCACGCCAGAACCGCAAGGGCCACGCCGCACGAGGCGACCTTGCCACGAGGTTGCATTTCACGAGTCATCGCACATCTCCTTTACCGTCAGAATCCGCCGTCGTCGCCCCGGCCCTGGCCGCGGCCCGGTCCTGCCTTGATCTTGTCGCCGAGTTGCTCCGCCATCTTGCGGACGTTCTCCTGCCGCCGGCCCAGCTTGCCGTGCTCCGCCTTGGCCTGGTCGGCAGGCAGCTTCTTGTCGACAACCTGCTTGTTCAAATCGGCCGTGCGGCGATTGATGGCCATCTCCATGGTGCGGATCATTTTCAGTTCGGCGATGGGCGGCACCAGCGGCTGCTTGCCGCCTCCACCTCCCCCGCCTCCGCCGCCCCCGCCGCCGGCTTTCTTACGCCGATCGGCAAGCTCCTTGCGGACGGCGTCGATCATGTCCTGGAGGCTGCGCTCGATTTCCTTTTGCACGGCCTGTGCCATCGTGCCGGGGTCCTGGGCATCCAGCAGCTTCTGCACGTCCTGCATGTCTCCGCGCACGTCGCCGAGCACCTCCGTGAAGACCACCGACTGGCCTTCCTGAGCCAGGATAGCCCGGACCGTCTCGACGTCCTCGGCAAGCTTGCCCTCGGAGCGGCTGAGCTCGGAGAGCTTGATCTGCTCTGCGCGAGCGAACGTCGAATCCACAGCTCGCTTCTGGTCGGTCTCGCGGGTCGAGGCCGAAACCGCCCGCTGGCGCTCCAGCACCTTCTGGAGCATCTGGTCGATCTTCTCCAGTTGCTCGGCCTGGGCAAGCTGCTCTTCCTGCTCGATGGCCTCGCTGAGCTCGTCGCTGGCCTTCTTCATCTCGTCGAGGGCCTTTTTCTGATCCGCGTTGGCCTGGCCGGACTGGCCCTTGCTCAGCTTGCCGGCCGCCTGGCTCATCGACTTCGACGCCTCGCCCATGGGCTTGCTGCCCGGCATGTCGTCCTTGGCGGACATCTGCTTGCCGGTCTTATCCGCCTGCTCGGCAAGCTCGGACTGCTCATCGGCCTGAGTCTGCGTGGGCTGCTTGGCCTTTTCCTCGATCAGACGCTTGAGCTCCGCGACCGTGAGCTTCTTGGTCTCCAGTTCGTCCAGGGCTTTCTGCTGCTTGTCCAGCGCCTTGTCGCGGTCCTTCTGGTCGAGCTTCTCGGCCGCGCCCTCCATGTGCTCCTTGGCCTTATCGAGGTTGCCGGACTTCTCGGGCTCGCCCGGCTTGCCGGGCTCGGCGCCGGATTCGCCGGGGCTATTCGCGTCCATGCCGGAATCCTTGGCGAGCTTATCGGCCGCGGCGGCGAGTTTGCCGGTCTTGTCCGCCAGGCCGCCCTGCTTCTCGGCCAGCTCGCCGCTTGGGCCGCCCTTGCCGGCGAGTTTGGCCAGGGCGTCCTGAACGGCCTTTTCGGCCTGCTTGAGGTCATGCAGGGCCTGGTCCTGCGGATCGGTTGCCTTGGAGGCCTCGGACTTGCCCAGCGCGTCGGCTGCCTCTTTCATCGCGTCGACGGCCTTGCCGGCGCTCTCGGCGGCTGAGCTGAGCGAGTTGGCTTCCTTGCCATCCTTGCCGCCGAGCCTCGCCGCCATGTTCGGGTCGGTGGCCGCCGCGGAAATACGCTTTGCCAGCTTGGCCGTCTTGTCGCCCAGTATCTTCTGCAACTGGCCGTTTATTGGCAGCTTGTCGATGGGCGTGCTGGCCGAGGCGCTCCGCAACGTGGTCTGCCTGGCGATGGCGTCCTTGATCTGCGCGCTGATTTCCATAAGCTCGCGGACGACCTCGTCCGGCGGCGGCAGCTTGGAGGTCTTGTCCTTGAGGTCCTTCTGCTCGGCGATGATGTCGCCGAGTTGCCGGCCCAGGTCGTCAGCCTGCCTGCCTAACTCGCCGGACTTGTCGGTCAGGTTCGACTGCTGTTCGAGGGGCTTCTGGTCCTTCAGCAACTTACCGATGGTCTCGCGGAATTCCTTCATTTGCCTGATGCGTTCGAGGCGTTCGTCGAGGTCGAGGATTCCCAGCCTGAGCGTCTGGAGCACCTTCCTGAGTTCGCCAATGACCTCCGTCTGGGTGTTGGCCGCCGCGGCAGCCAGGCCGTTGCCCAGGAGCTTCGCCACCTTTTCCATGTCCTCGGCGATGAACGCCCGCTGCGCCTGCGCGACAGCCTCGCGCAGCACCTTGGCGGTTTGCGGCTCGGCCTTGTCAAGCAGTTCAGCCAACTCGATCATCTTGGCGGTGAGCTGCTCGAACTGGCGCTTGGTGAAGCGTTGCTTGGCGGCCTCCTCGACATTGGTGATTCCGGGCCTGGTTGCCGGCTCGGACGCGGCCTGGGCCAAAGCCGACGACGGCGCCGCAATCACCGCAACCGCCGCGGTTAAAAAGGCCAGCCAGGTTCCTGTCGCCATTGGGTTGGATGTCATGGCATTCTCCTATCGAGGTCCACCGGCCCCTGGGGATCCGGCAGGCTTCGTGGTGGGCTCGAAAACGGTGCCCGTTTCGGCTTCCTGCTTCTTCTTCAGAGTATCAAGCAATTCCTGCGACCACTGGATGATTAGCTGGAGCTTGTTGGCCATCTCCTGCTTGCTCTCCAGCTTGGTCATTCGCTGGAGTATCTCTTCCATTCGCGCCAGCAGGTCCTTCTGGAGCCCTTCTACTGCCACCGCCTGCCGCTTGAGTTCCACCACGGCCTCGATGGCTTGGGTAGCGCTCAGGGCGGCGCGAATCCGCTGTACGGTATTCTGAAGGTCTCTGAGTGGTTGGACGACTCCGGAGCGAATCTGTTCCCGCTCGGTGTCGGTTCCGATGCGGTTATATTTCATCTCCTCGACTATAGCCCCCAGCGTGTCGGCCGCCTTGGCGATCTCCGCGCCGACGCTCGCCTGGGCCGAGGCCGAGCTTGCAAGCTCGCGCCGCGACTCGGCGTCGACCTTGCCCGAGCCGAAGATCGCCGCCGCAACCGACGTGCGGGCGCGGGCCGACTCCTGAAGCGCCATCGCCTGGATGAACTCCAGCCGAAGCTCCTTCTGCCGGCGGACGAGGTCCTCCATGAGATCCTCGGGCTTGACGACGGTGAAGCTCATCGTGCCGCTCTGGCCGCGATTGGGGCCGCCAAACGACGCCGGCAGCGTGTCGTCGCCGTAGGCCGAGACGTAGATCGTCTGGTTGGGCTGGAACTTCATCGGCTCAATGTTCAGCTCGTGTGAGAGGTCCACCTCGTGCCCGGCGTCCGGCGGCAGGGCGACAGGGGCCGTGTTGGCGTCGTCGGGCTTTTCGCTTCGCGACGCGCGGACCGCCACGGCCGCGATGCCGTACTCGTCCCGCACGACAAGCCGCAGCGGGATGATCGCCTGCGGGGTAATCCTCGCGCCGACGCCGGACTTCTTCATGTCCACCGTGGGCGCGTGGTCCGGCTGGACCTGGAGCAGGTACTTGGCGCCGCCGCGGTTGACGTGCCCGTCCGCGTCGGCCAGGGCGAACCGCAGCACGCGGGCCTCGGCCTTGTTCACCGGCGGCAGCTCGAACTCGCCGACAAACCACGCCTCGCCCGCCGGGGAAGAGCCCCCGGCCGCGCCCCCGCCGGCACGGGCCTTGAGCTGCCCGGCGTTCTGGCCGTCAAGCTCGATCAGCGCCGACGAAAGCGGCTTGTTCGACATCCCCTCGACCGCAACCCTCGACCCGGCAGGCAGGCTCAGCACGCCCGCCGAACCGTCGTAAGACTCAGGCCGGGGCATAGCGGTGTAACTCGGCCTGAAGACTGTGAACCGCACCTGGCGGAAGCTCGGCGGGTCGATCAGCAGCACTCGGTGCGGCCTGCGGGCGTCGCGGCGGTCGTCGCCGGCGACGGCGTAGAACTCGAATTCTTCCGGCACGGCCGGGAATATCTTGACGAACCGTTTGGGGTTATCGGCCGCCGGCTCAATGCGTTCCTCGGTCCGCCCGATTCCCCGGTAGGTCGCGTGCAATTCGGCGTACTGGGGAACGACGAGGCTCCTGTCCTCGACGCTGACGACGACGCGGAGGTCGTCGCCTCGCATGACGACGAAGTCGCCATCGCCTTCGACGTGGACGTACGTAGCCTGGGGCCAGGGCACGTCGGCAAGTAGGACGTTTCGCCAGAACCAGCGGTTCAGCAGGTCGCCCTGGAGGATTCCGAACCCCAGCAGCAGCCCCAGCGCGCAGCAGGCGACGGACCACGACCTGAAGATTCCTCGCCGCTCGACGATCTGGCCAAACGGCAGCGGGCGGGCGATCGCGTTGGCCTCGGCGGCCATGTGCGCGATCATCGCCTCGCTTGCGCCGATATTCTCGGCCTGGCTTCGCCCGGAAAACAGCACCGCGCTTATGAGGCGGTCGCCGAGTTGGCCAAAGCGGCTTTCGACGAGCATCGCCAGGTCCGCCATGCCCATGTGTACCCGCAGCGGCGCCAGGAGGTTTCGCCAGAGAACCCACGCCACGCCCGCCAGCGCCAAGGCCATGATGACAACCCGCAGCGGGCGCTCCAGGCGCAACAGGTAGTCGAAGGCCATCGTGCCGAAGACCAGCGTCACCAGCGACACCACAGTCCAGGCCGCGCCCTCTACGGCCAGCCGACCCGTAAGCGCACGGCGCAGTCCGGCAAGCTTGTCGCGGATGTCCGGATGGAGAAGGTCAGGTTGTCCAGCGTCTTTCATTGTCGTTTCCGGAGGCTTAAGCCATGTTGTATTTCTTTCGCAATACCCACTCCGCCGTAAGGAGCAATACTATCGTCAGCAGCATCAGGTTTGAGTTCCACAGTTCCCGGGGCGCCTCTCGTACGGCGGTCTTGCGGTCGTCGGGTATAAGCCTGGCAAGGTCGTCGGCGCGGTCGATCGTCCTGAAGTTCTCAGCCCGCGTGGCGAGGTTCTCCATGGTGGCGCGGTCGGCCTCGGTCCGCAGCGCCTCGGCCTTGGGCAGGTCGATGCGGATGATCTTGGGCTGGACCTTGTCGCCGGCCAGCGGACCGCCCCTCAGCGCTGTCAACTGGAACACGCCCGTCCTGGAGGCCCGGAAGGTGGCCTTGTAGCGGCCAGGCTTGTCCGGCACGGCTTTGCAGACGATGGTCTCGCTCGCGCCGCTCTGGGTGTCGATCATCTCGACATCGACGGTCTCAGCCTTCCATGCGTTGTAGTTCTCGTCAGAGGCCTCGACCTCAATGGTAATCCGCTCGCCGGCCGAAAACTGGTCCCCGCCGGCTGTGATCACGACCTGCTTGGCTCGCAGCGACGCCAGGTAGCGCACGACGTTGTCCCAGAATGCCTGGTGAATCCGGCCTTCATTGACATATCGCCATCGCCAGGTCTCGTCGAAGCCGACGTACAGCGCCCGCCCGACGCCAAACGGCTGGGTGGCCAGCAGCGGCTCTGGCTCGTTGCGGTCGGTGTGGCGGCCCGGGTTCGAGCTGACCGCCAGGACGCGGGCAAGCGGCTTGGCCTTGAGCACCGGGTGCGACCAGTAGATACCCGGCAGGATATCCCATATCTTGGCTGAGTCCGCAACCGTCGAGGCCAGGCGCGTGATGGGATGGTCCAGGCCGTAATCCGTAAGCCGCACCGGCCAGGCCTGGGGGCGCCGGTAAAGAATACGCTCGACGGTGTCGCCGGTGTTGGCGGCCGGGACCACGGGCAGCATGGCCGAGAGGTCCTCGTAGCTGCCCCTGGCGGACAGGACCAGGTCGGAGTACTTCCCGCCGGCGACGTAGCAGAGCCCGCCGCCGTGGGCCTCGACGAACTTTCGGAGAATCTTGATGAAGTTCTCGTCGAAGCCGTCGAGTGTCGGCTGGGGGTCGCAGAGGATCACGACGTCGTAGCCTGGGTACGGTTTGCCTCCCGGCGAGCCGGCCAGCTCCGCGAGCTCTTTCGGCAAGTGGTCGATTTTCATACCCGTCGAGGCGAGTTGGTTGACTTCCTTGTCGGCATCCTGCTGCCAGACGCTGAGGCGGTAAAGGTCCGGCTGGCGGTGCAGGAAGTTGCGGATGTACTGGAACTCCCATCCGGCGCCGCCGCTGATAATCAAAACGCGGATTTTCTCGTCGGAGACGTCCACGGGCGCTTCGGCCTGGTTGTCCTCGAGGTTCCGCTCGTCGGGGTGCGGCTCGACGACGGCGCGGTAGATGAACCTGCCGATCATCTCCGGCTCGACCTCCAGCGCCACCGTCTGTACGCCGTGACTGATGCCGCCCACAGCGGATGAGCCGGCGGCGCCCTCGCCGTCCAGCCGGACTGTCTTGGCGATGCCGGTGTCGGTCC
>CAZSBS010000080.1:12741-17569 GCA_964605095.1 uncultured Planctomycetaceae bacterium
CCGGCGGCGCCCTCGCCGTCCAGCCGGACTGTCTTGGCGATGCCGGTGTCGGTCCAGTCGTCCTTGTCGGCGGGCTTTCGAAGCAGCTTGACCCGCACCTGCTGCCCGGTGAGGTTTCGATGCGCCAGCACCACCGAGAACTCGGTGTGTGCGCCGCGCCTTACCTCCCTGGGCGCCTGCAAGCCGGTTACCGAGACGTTCTTTGGCGGCGTCGGGTCGCCGACGAGCACGGGGTAGATTCGCAGCCCGCGATGGTTGGCGTATGCCATCGCGTCGGCCAGGCGGTCCTCGCCGCTTCGTGTGGTCATCTGCCCGTCACTGATCATCACTATGCCGGCGATCCGCCTGCCTAGCACGCTTTCCATCGAGTCACGCAGCGCCGCCGGCAGGTCCGTCTCGAAGCCCGAACTGGTCAGGCGGGCGAGGATATCCCGCGGCGTGGCCGGGGCACTTGTGGGCTGGGTCGTGGCGGCCTGGCCCTGTGCCTCCGCGATCCCCGCCGGGCCCGCGAGCCGGCCTAGCGGGCGCGTGTACGCCTCCCGGCCCTGCTTGTCGGTCGAGAACCGCATGAGCATCAGCGGGTGATTCTCCGCGAGCTTTTCCACCAGCCCACCCTGGCGGCCCAGGACGCGGCGGACGATGTCCGTACGTGAGACGTTCTCCAAGTCGGCCCGGTCGGCGCCCATGATGGCCGAAAGCGAGGCCCGCTCGTTGGCGTCGCCGTAGCGGTCGGTGAAGGACATGGACCGGCTGTCGTCTATCAGCAGCACGACGCTCGAATACACCGTCTTGGCCGTACGCTGCACGATGGCTGGGCGGAACAGCACGCTAAGCACCAGCAGGCAGATCAGCACGCGGATGGTCGCCAGCGAGGCCTTGACGCCCGGCGGGTTGTCGCCCTCGCGCCTGTAGCTGCGGACAATGAGATACACCATTGCCAGGAACAGCACGATCAGCAGCAGGTTGACGTAATTGCCGTAGCCGGCGACAAACCCGAATCGCCAGTTGCCCTCGCCGACAAGCTCGGCCGGGTCGCTGCCCAACAACCATGTCACTATTTGCTTGATCATCCCTGTGCCTGTTTCATCCGGAAGCTTTGTTGTTCGCCCCGGATGGGGCGTCGGATTGTAGCCACGGGTGAAGCAACGCCCACCGGGCGTTGTGGAACCCGTGGTAGTCGGTCAATTTGGAAATCCGCCCCGAGCGGGGTGGAGGAGCCTCTCCTTCGCCCCATCCGGGGCGAGCGAAAAAAAGCGATCCCTCTCCACGGGTTGCGCTTCGTCCCGACGTCACGTCGGGACTTCGCTTCACCCGTGGCTACACCCCTTCGCCCCATCCGGGGCGGCAGCGAGCTTACCCAAGCACTTGGGCCTACTTCCTGGTTACTGACTGCTATTCGATTCATATTGTCTCTGCGCCTCCCGCAGGGCCCTTCGGGCTGCGGTAATCAGCTTCTTCTTCTTCTTCTTCTTCTTCTTCTTCTGCTGCTGCTGCTGCTGCTTCTCTTGCTTCCTCTTACCTCTGCGCCCTCTGCGTTCTCTGCGCTAGATCCTCTTCTTTTTGTTTCTTGTTGCCGCCGGGCCAGTGGCCGAAGCGCTGTGCGAGATATGTTTCCGCCGCCAGCAGGGCCGCCAGCAGCGCCAGCGCCCACATCCAGTATTCCTTCTGGGCGTCGGTCTTGGCGACCTGGGCAGTCTCGGAGGCCTGCTTGTCAATGTAGGTGAGCCTCTCGGTGCCAACCGCGGCGGCGATGGCCGGCTCGCGCCCAGGCGTGAGGTCGCCCTCTGCTGGGTCCACCTGGCGGGCGAAGAGCACCTGCCGGGCAGTCTGGTCCGGCAGGGCCAACTCGAGCGTGTACGTACCGGCATTGTCGGCGCGGTCGTAGCGAAGTTCCATCGGCCCGGCCGCGGCACGCGCGGCGGTTCCGCCATCCGGCACCGCGCTGCCGCGGGCGGCACCGGTCGGCGTGGCCGTCAGGGCAACCGCGGGCTGCGCGGGGCTAAGCGGCGTCTTCAGCACAGCCGTGGCGTCGCGAAGGGCCGGGGGAATCTCATAGACGATCGGCTCGCCGACCCTGGCGGAAAGGCTCCTCTGCTGAGGCTTGGCAAGGTAGCGGACCACGTCGTTGAGCATGGCCACGAACGTGCCGTTTTCGTCGGCGGGCCAGTCGTTCCAGGCGATGGTCGCGGTCGTGTAGAACATCAGCACGGCTCCGCGCCCGAACTGGCGTGCGACTATCGCCGGCGAGGCGTCCTGGTCGGTGAACCTTGCCAGGATTCGCGGCGGCTTGATGTCCGCCCCAGTCGGGGGCGGCGAAACGCTGCCGGCGGCGGTAAACGCGTAGAACCGGATGAACTGCGTCGGGTCCAACCCGGCGGCAAGAAAGTCCTGGAAGACCTTGGTGACTCCCTCGGAGGCGATCGACCGCGGGTCGATGCGGAAGAAATCCTTGCGGCGGTCCGGATCGCCCTTCCTCTGTGCGATTCGCAGCGGGCTCAGGCCGGAACCTTCGGCGAACATCGGCCCGTTGTAGAAGGCCGGATTCACGCGGTCGCCGGTGAAGATCACCAGCCCGCCGCCGTCGCGGACGTACTGCTCGCAGGCCGCCACCGCCGGCCAGACGGCGTGGGCGTTGGCGTCCATCACCACCGGCAGATCGCCGACGTTCAGCATGGCCACGAGGTCGTAATCGTCGAGGTTCGTGTCGGCCAGGGCCGGCGGGCTGATCACGTCCACCTTGGTTCCTTCCGAGCCGTTGCGGTCCGGGTCCAGAGCGGCAGCGAAGAAGAACGACTCGCTTGCGGTCGGGTCGGCCATGTCCAGCCTGCCGTCGACGGCCAGCACGCGGACGGCCTGGCGGACGTTCAGGGCCAGGCATGCCTTGTTGTCGGCATCGAGTTCATCCGGCGGCAGCGTCGCCGAGACTACGGCCGGGCCGCCCACGGGTGAGGTAACGGTGAACTCCGCCCTGGCGACGGTGCGGCGGTCAATGGCGTCGATCACCACCGGCGGCAACTCGACGTCGCGCAGGCCGTCCGGCGTGGTCAGCTTGGCGCCCAGCTTGACCTCGATGTTGCGGACCATGTTCTCGCCGTTGTTGCGGACCTCCAACCGAAGCCTGATCGGCACCTTGGCGACGGCGAACTTGTCGGCCAGCGCCAGCGACTCGACGGTAAGGTTGCCGGCGGTCTTGCGGCCAAAATCCATGGCGACGATGTCCACGTTCAGCTTCCGCAGCTCGTCGCAGGCCTTGCGAATGGCGTCGCCGCCGGCAGGGTTGACCAGGTCCACCTGGCGGAAGTCGCCGTAGAGGTACAGCCTGCGGTTGGCGGACTTGTCGTCGGCAAAGACCCTCGCCGCCGAGGCCAGTGCCTTTTCGAGATTGGCCCGCCCGTCGGTGGGCTTAAGCCCGGTCAGGCGATTGGCAAGCACGTCGCGCTCGGCGTTGGCCATGTGAGTGGGCTTGAAGAACGGCTCGTCGTCGGCGCCGGCGCTGGTCAGGATGATCGCCAGCTTGTCCGTATCGGTCAGCTTGGCGATCTGCTCGACCGCGTCGTGCGTCGCCGCCGAGAACAGCGTCCCCCCGCCGACCCTCTGGCCCATCGAGTAGCTGTCGTCCAGGACGAACACCGCCATCTGGCTCTCGGCGCCGCCTGGAAGGGCGTTCATGGCCGAGCAGCCCGTCAGCCTGGCCAGCGCGGCCCCAAGCACCACCAGCACCATGCACCGCAGAGCCAGCAGGATAAGCTCCTCGATCCGAAGCCGGCGGCGGTTGCGTTTGACGCTCTCAAGCAGGAACTGCATCGCCGCCCAGTCCAACATGCGATACCGCCTGCGATTGAGCAGGTGGATGACGATCGGAATCCCGACCGCCGCCAGACCCGTCCAGAACACTATGGGGTTTATGAATGGCATATTATCTTTTCGCCGAAGCTTTCCTGTTCGCCGCGGTCCTGGCCGCCAAAAACGCCAGCAGCGCCGCGTCCAGATGGTCAGCCGTCGAGATCAACTTGTAGTCGATCCTGCTTGCAACGCACTTGCGCTTGACCTCGCGGCAGAACCGATCGACCGCTTCGAGATACCCCTGCCGCAGGGCCCGCGGCTCGATCATCACGTTGCCCATCTCCTCCAGGCCGCGGAACATCGTGTTGCCCTGGAACGGGAACTCCAACTCGTCGTGGTCCATCACGTGAAGCACGATCACCTCGTGATCGTAGTGGCGGAAATGCTGCAAGCCCCGGAGCAGCCCGTCGATGTCCACGAACAGGTCGCTGACCAGGCACACCAGCCCGCGCCGGGGGATCTTCTCCGCCACCGAGTGGCAGATGTGCTCCAGCGAGGTCTTGGCCTTCGGCTCGCCGGCGTCAAGGGCGTGGACGAAAGGCTTGATCTGGTTTGGGTTCGCCGAGGCCGGAAGATACGTGCGAAGCTCCTCGTCAAAGACGGCCAGGCCAATCGCGTCCTGCTGCTGCAGCAAGAGAAAGGCCAGCGAGGCCGCGACGGTCGCGGCGTACTCGTACTTGGTCATCGAGTCGCGCTGGCCGGACTTGTACCGCATCGACTCGCTGGCATCGACCAGGAACGTGGCCTTGAGGTTGGTCTCCTCCTCGTACTGCTTGATGTAGTAGCGGTCCGTCCTGCCTAAGACTTTCCAGTCGATGTGCTTTATGTCGTCGCCTGGGGAATACTCACGATGGCTGGCGAACTCGACGGAAAACCCGTGGAACGGGCTACGGTGCAGGCCCGAGATGAACCCCTCGACAACCAGCCGGGCCTGGAGGTCCAGGCGCGTGATCTTCGAGAGGACCTTCGGGTCCAGGTATTTCTT
>CAZSBS010000081.1:0-17561 GCA_964605095.1 uncultured Planctomycetaceae bacterium
GTTCCGCAAGCGTGAAGCCTCTGGACCTGTTCATGTTTACACCGCTTCGTGGGAGGCGGGGTACACGGACGCTACCTCAAAGCTGCCGTTGTCGATCATCTCGGCCTGTGCCGAGACGGCCGGCAACAGCAGCATCGCCGCCATCGCCACTACCGCCACACAAATCCAATTCCTCGTAACCATCACAAATACCCTTCCTTTCTTCTCTTCTTTTCGCCACTACGGCGAAAAATCTCCGTAACCCTCGGCCAGCCGGGGCTCCCCGGCCTTAATCTGTAATGAACAGCCGATTCGCTTTTAGTGTTATACTCGAAGCAGTAAGAATCGCAAGCGCATGATCATCCCATTGTGCGACAATAGTATCGCATATTGCGTCATTGGGCGGATTTCTCTCCACCTTTGAGGCGCACTGTGGTACGTCATGCTCGCCGGACAGGCGCGGACTCGACTCTTTGCGGAGAACACTCATGGTTAAGAAGAAGCGGCGGGTGGCGGTGGTAATCGATCTGAGCGTGGCGATGGGCCACCATCAAGGCGTCTTCGCGGGCATCGCGCGCTACGCTCAGGAGCACGCGAACTGGGACTGCGTTGTCCAGCCGTTCCTCAGGACGCTTGAGAAGGCCCGAGGCGAGACGGGCTATCATGGGGTCGTCGGGCGGACGTCCGACGAATTGGTCCGGCAGGCGGCCAAGGCAAGCGTGCCCCTGGTCAGCGTCTGGTCGACGCTGCCCTGTGTGCTGCCGGATTGGGAGGCACTTGGGCGGATGGCGGCCGAGCACCTGCTGCAACGCGGATTGCGGCGGTTTGCCTTCCAAGGGTTCACGAAGGGCCTGGGAACGCAATTGGCCTTGGCCAGTTTCAAGGACGTGCTCCGCGCGGCCAAGTGCGGCTGCACCGCAATGACCTGCCTTCCGCAGTGCAACGAAACCGCCCGGGGCTGGAATGGCTATACCGAGCGTCTGGAACGGTGGATTGGCAGATGGAAGCCGCCGCTGGGCGTTTTCGTGATACAGGACATCTACTGCCGCCAAGTGGCCAATGCCTGTCTGCACGCGGGTCTGCGCATCCCGGAAGATGTGGCGCTGGTCGGCTTTGGCAACGAACCGTTGGTCTGTCTCCATCCCGAGCCGTCGCTTTCGAGTTTCGACGCGGGTTTCGAGCGGATCGGATACGAGGCGGCGGCGCTGCTGGACCGGCTCATGGACGGCAAGCCGGCGCCGGAGACGCCGATCCTGGTTGAGCCGATGAAACTGGTGGTCCGGCGATCGACGGACGTCTATGTTGTGGACGATCCACTGGTGGCCGCGGCGCTGCGGTTTATCGCGCATCACAGCCACGAGGGCATCCGGGTGAGCGACGTGGCCAAGAACGTCCACACCACGGTGCGGTCGCTGGAGCGGCACTTCAACGCGGCGACGGGCCGCACCATGATGGATGAGATATCCCGGCTGCGCCTGGAACGCGCCAAGCGGCTTTTGGTGGAGAGCGCCGAACCGATATATCGGGTGGCGATGGCTTGCGGCTTCGAGGATGTCAAGCACTTCCACAGGATGTTTCGTGCGGTCGAAGGGACCGCGCCTCGCGAGTACCGCCTCCGGATGCGAGGGCATAAGACCATTCCGGGTAGCGAGTTACGGGCGTCACCAGGGCAGCCAGGATAGACTAAATGACCATCCCGAATGTGACATGCGGGGCTCAGGCATTAACATTCAACTCTTGTCGCCTGCCTGTACGTCAAGATAGGATCGACAATACACGAAGGTACGGTAGAAGCGGCGGCGGGGTCGCTTCAGAGCCTTCTTTACTCTGGAGACGGGGGAAGGACGGATTTAATGACTAAAATGAAGACACTTGTTCTCGGCGTCGCGATGCTATTGTTGCCTATCGCAACGGCCACCGCCCAATACTCGATCTGGCAGCATTCGGGGTCCATCTACCTGCTCACCACGCCTGATGGCGCGGATTTGCCGGCTTCCGCGTCGGAAGACGGCTTCCCGCTGCTGGTTCGGCTGGACAAGGACTGGTTCGATTTCAGCCAGGCGAAAGCCAATGGCGAGGATATCCGCTTCGCCGCCGGCACGGGCAAACCGCTGGCGTACCAGATCGACCAATGGGACGCGGCCAATGGCACGGCCAGCATCTGGGTTCGCGTGCCCACGATCAAGGGCAACGCGCGGCAGGAAATAAAGGTGTTCTGGGGCAAGGCCGATGCCGCCAGCGAATCCAAGGGATCGGCTGTGTTTAATGAGTCCAACGGCTACCTCGGCGTTCTCCATATGAACGATCCGGTGACGGATGATGTGGGCATTCTTGAGTTGAAGGATACGGGTACCACTCCAGCTTCCGGCATTATCGGCAAGAGCCGGCTCTTTGACGTAGGCAAGGGGATCAACTGCGGGGAAAAGATCACAACGTTTCCTGTCGGTTCCAATCCCCACACTTCTGAAGCCTGGTTCAGGGCCGAACAACCGAACGCGACCATTCTTGCCTGGGGTAACGAGGCGGGGCAGGGCAAGGTGATGCTGCAATATTTCAGCCCGCCACATGTGAAAATCGAGTGCTACTTCTCAGGCGCAGACGTTCCAGGGGCCACCATCCTCCCGGCATCCCAGTGGGTTCAAGTGGTTCACGCCTTCAAGGACGGTGATTCGCGGGTTTATGTAAATGGACGCCTCGATGGCGTCTCAACTTCCAAAGCGGCGCCGCTGAACATAAAATCTCCGGCGAGGATGTATATTGGCGGCTGGTACGGCAATTACAGATTTGTCGGCGACATTGACGAGGTGCGCATTTCCAAAGTTACGCGCTCAGCCGACTGGGTGAGGCTGCAATACGAAAACCAGAAGCCCCTGCAAACGCTGGTCGGTCCGGTCGTGCCGTCTGGCACGGACTTCTCGGTTTCCGAGAAGAGCATAACCATATTGGAAGGCAAGAGTGCCACCGTGACGGCCAAGGCGGGCGGGGCTCAGAAAGTCTATTGGATCATTAAAAGGGGCGGACAGGAAACAATTGCCTCGGTGGACCGCTTCCATTTCACGCTAGATGCCGGCCGGGTTACGGGAGATACGCCGCTCACCCTCCAGTTCAAGGCCGTTTATGCCAATGGGGTGAAGACCCTGAACATCCCCGTAACGATCAGGGAAGAACTCCCTGATCCTGTTTTCACTTTGAAAGCGCCGTCGAAGTGGGATGGCCGTGAGACAATCGAGGTGGTGTCGCAGATTTCCAACTTGAGCGCAATGCAGGCGAAAAGCGTCGGCGAAGTGAAGAGCAATTGGTCTGTTTCGGGTCTGGCGGTGATAAAAGAAATCGCTCCGGGGAAACTTATCCTGAAGCGATCGCAGAACAGCGGCAAGATGACCGTGACGGCGACTTTGAGTAATAACGGCAAGCCGATAGTGCAGTCAGTCCAGGTCGTGGTCAACGAACCCCCCAAAGATGCGTGGGCGGAACGGACGCCGGGCAAGGATGAGAAGCCCGCGGAAAACCAGTTCTATCCCCGCGACGACAAGAACGAGGGCACACTTTATTACAATGGGAGCCTCACAGAGGTCGCCGACTCGGTATTCCTGAAGCTCTATGCCGACGAGAAACTCATCAAGACCGAAAGGCGGACACCCAAGGCTGACAAGACCTATGCCTTCGCAGTCAAGCTCAAGGCCGGGCTCATCAAGTACAAGGTGGAGTTCGGGACCAAGAACGGGCAAACAGAGACGGTTCAGCAGACAGTCAATAACCTGGTGTGCGGGGATGCCTACCTGATCGAGGGGCAATCCAACGCGGTGTCAACCGACTGGGCAGGTGACAAGAGCGAATACTCCAACGAATGGATTCGCAGTTTCGGTTCCATGGGGGGTGATGTCAGCAAGGGTTGGGGCAACGCGGTGCGTCGGGAAGGCGGCAAATGGGAGATCGGATATTGGGGTATGGATTTTGCCCGGCGCCTGGTGGAAAGCCAGAAACTCCCGATTTGCATTATAAACGCTGCCGTTGGCGGCACGCGGATAGACCAGCACATGCGGAACCCAGCCAATCCCAAGGATGAGACCACAATTTACGGGCGTATGTTACGGCGCGTTGAACAAGCCAGACTTACCCACGGCATTCGCGGGGTTTTGTGGCATCAGGGCGAGGCCGACCAGGGTTCCGACGGCCCGGATGGCGGCTACGGCTGGGAAACATACCAGCAGTACTTTGTGGATATGTCGGCCGCCTGGAAACAGGATATGCCCAATATCCAGCACTACTACCTCTTCCAGATCTGGCCCAATGCCTGTAGCCAAGGCGGCACAAGGGAAAGCGACAGGCTGCGTGATCTGCAACGGCGCCTGCCGCGCCTCTACTCGAACATGAGTGTCATGTCCACGCTTGGCATCAAGCCGGAAGGCACCTGCCATTATCCCGCCGAAGGCTACGTGGAAATGGCACGGCTGATGACCCAACTGGTGGAACGCTACAACTACGGAAAAGTGTTCGACAAGCCCGTCACAGCTCCCGATCTCAATAAGGCATACTATACGAGTAACAAGAAGGATGTGATTGCGCTGGAGTTTGATCAGCCCATGGCATGGAACAAGTCGCTGGCGAGTGAATTCCTTATCGATGCGGAAAGAGGAAAAGTCATTGATGGCGCCGTGTCCGGAAATGTGATCAGGCTCAAGCTGGCGTCGCCCTCTGCGGCGAAAACTATCACTTACCTTACTGACAGAAAATGGAATTCCAGGAATCTGCTTTGCGGCCAGAACGGCATCGCGGCACTCACCTTTTGCGAGGTGCCGCTGGAGGCGGCAAAACCACGCGTAAGCCAATGAAGTCGGACATCCCTCAATACCACTCTAAGGCGACTCTCATGCAATACATGACCCTCATCTTTGCCGCTTTGTTCTCGCTGCTGTTCCTGTCGCTCGCCCGGGCCGACGACTGGAAACCGGCCGCCGGGCCGCTGATGACGCGTTGGGCCAGGGACGTCTCTCCGACGAACGCCTTGCCCGAATATCCGCGCCCGCAAATGGTGCGCAAGGACTGGCTGAACCTCAATGGTCTGTGGGATATTGAACTGGCCGATGGCACGAAGTCGCAAATCCTCGTGCCCTACCCCATTGAATCGGCGTTGTCGGGCGTGATGAAGCACGCCGACCGCATGACCTATCGCCGCAGCTTCGAGATTCCCAAGCAGTGGAGCGGCCGGCACGTGTTGCTGCACTTCGGCGCGGTGGATTGGGAGGCGAAGGTCTCCGTCAACGGCAAGGAACTTGTCGTCCACCGCGGCGGCTACGACGCTTTTAGTTTCGACATCACCGGCGCGCTAAAGACGGAAGGCGCACAGGAAATCGTGGTCGAGGTGTTCGACCCGACCGACATGGGCGGTCAACCGCGCGGCAAACAAACGCTTACCCCACAGGGCATCATGTATACGCCGACCTCCGGGATCTGGCAAACGGTGTGGCTTGAACCGGTGGCGGAGGCGCACATTGAGTCCTTGAAGCTGGTGCCGGACCTGGATGGCGGCTGCTTGCGTTTAATCGTAATTGGCGCCGGAACGGTGGAGGCGGTCGCCAGCGACGGCGGCAAGGAGGTCGCCCAAGTCAGCGGCGCGGCTGGCAGCGAGCTCAAGCTCGAAATCCGCGACCCCAAGCTCTGGTCGCCGGACTCGCCGCATTTGTACGATCTGTGCGTGTCGCTGAAATCGGGCGGCAAGCCGGTGGACACGGTGACCAGTTACTTCGGCATGCGAAAGATCGCGCCGGGCAAAGACGATCGGGGCATCACCCGCTTGATGCTCAACGGCAAGTTCGTCTTTCAGGTCGGCCCGCTGGATCAGGGATTCTGGCCGGACGGCATCTACACCGCGCCGACTGACGAGGCGTTGCGAGGCGACGTCGAAACCATGAAGAAGATCGGTTTCAACTGCGTGCGCAAGCATATCAAGGTCGAGCCGGATCGCTGGTATTACTGGTGCGACAAGCTTGGTCTGCTGGTCTGGCAGGACATGCCCAGTTCCAATTCCTACACCGGCAAGCCGCAGCCGATTGATAAGCCGGAGTTCAAAACCGAACTGGTGCGTATGGTTACGAACCATTGGAACCACCCTTCCATCATCATGTGGGTGCTTTTCAATGAGTCTCAGGGACAGCACGACGGGGAGAAGCTGGT
Organism: uncultured Planctomycetaceae bacterium; assembly: GCA_964605095.1. Lineage (GTDB taxonomy): Bacteria > Planctomycetota > Phycisphaerae > SM23-33 > SM23-33 > JAUWQU01. The sequence continues at coordinate 6,154 of CAZSBS010000081.1, forward strand.
TGCGGCAGTCAAAGCCCTCGATCCTTCACGACTGATCAACATCGCCAGCGGCGGAACCGACAGGAACTGCGGCGACGTGATCGACAAGCACAGTTATCCCGGCCCCGATTCACCCAAGCCGGAAGCGAAGCGTGCCGCAGTGCTTGGTGAGTTCGGCGGTCTTGGACTCCCCGTCGACGGCCATACCTGGAGCAAGAAGACCTGGGGCTACAAGGGCACCAAAGACATTGAGGACCTGACCCGCGGCTACGAAAAGCTGCTTGTCAAGGCATGGGAGTTGAAGGGCAAACCCGGCCTTTCGGCCTGCATCTACACGCAGCTAACCGACGTGGAAACCGAATGCAATGGGTTGTTGACCTACGACCGCGAAGTAAACAAGGTGATCCCCGAGCGGGCCGCCGCGGCGAATTCCGGCAAGCTGACGCCGGTGCCCGAGGACAAGAAAAGGAAGCAATGACAACCATGACTGGAAATCACAAATTGGCTGGGTTGACGGCAATAATGGCCGGAGTGATCGCGGGAGCATTGAGCGCATCGGCAGCAGTGCCTCGCCCGGAGCATCCGCGACCGGACCTTTGCCGCGAGAACTGGATGTCGCTTAACGGCGAGTGGCAGTTCGAGATCGACAAGGCGGCCGACGGGGAATCCCGTGGGCTGACGTACGGAAAGGAGTTCAACGCGAAGATCATCGTCCCGTTTTGCCCCGAGAGCAAACTGTCGGGTATCGGCCTGGGCAACACCGAGCGCCTGAAGAATGTCTGGTATCGCCGAACATTCGAACTGCCGCCGGCCATGAAAAGCAAGCGGGTAAGAATTCATTTCGGCGGTGTGGATTACCAGGCCTGGGTATATATCAACGGCCAACTCGCCGGAACTCATGTCGGCGAGAGTGCCGCCTTCAATTTCGACATCAGCAAATTACTCAAGGCAGGCGCCAATGAAGTGGTGGTCAAAGTGCTGGACGACATGTGGTCCGGCCTCCAGCCAAGGGGCAAGCAATCGCCCGATAATAGTGGAGGCTGTATCTATACCCGCACCACCGGCATCTGGCAGAGCGTCTGGTTGGAAGCCGTCGGCTCGTCGTTCGTTGAAGGCATCTCTATTGTTCCCGATCCCGACAACTCGCGCGTGGTGATTCAGGCGAAGATCAACGGTCTGGACAAGAATCTGATGCTCAAAGCCGAGGCTTTTGCCGATGGCAAGCCGGTGGGATCGGACACGGCCAAAGGCCCCGGACAGAACCGACTGGTACTGAACCTCAAAGAAAAAAAGCTATGGGAGCCAGGCGCCCCGTTCCTGTACGATCTGAAGTTCACGCTCTACAGCGGCAGAGAGAAGATCGACGAGCTCAAGAGCTATTTCGGCCTGCGAAAGATCACCATCGCCGGCCGCAGAATACTCATCAACGGCAAGCCGGTCTTCCAGCGGCTGATCCTCGATCAGGGTTTTTATCCCGACGGCCTGTGGACCGCGCCTTCGGACCAGGCGCTCAAGAAAGATATAGAGATGTCCATGGCGTGCGGCTACAACGGCGCGCGCCTGCATCAGAAGGTCTTCGAGCCAAGGTTCCTCTACTGGGCCGACAAGCTGGGCTACATTGTTTGGGGCGAGTATCCAGACTGGGGCTTTGATTTGAAAACGGAGGGTTACTCGGCCTATGTCAATGAATGGACCGAGGTTCTCATTCGGGACAGGAACCATCCGTCCGTCGTCGGCTGGTGCCCATTCAACGAACGAGACAAGAAGGCGGCGAAGATTCAGGAGATGATCTGGAATGTCACCAAGGCGGTCGATCCGACCCGGCCGGCGCTTGAGACCAGCGGCTGGACGCACATGCTGCCGCATCCTGAAGTCCTCGACGCCCATGATTATGAGAGCAATCCGGCGAACCTGCGTGAACGGTGGATGGCAAACCTGGCCGTCCCCGCGGAAAAGCTTTCGGCACCCGCGCGTTATGGCGGCAGGCCAGCCTCGCGATCCGACCGCGGCCTTCCCTTCATGGTCAGCGAAATCGGCGGTGTCGGCTGGGCCACCGGTGGTGGCTGGAGTTATGGAGCGGGTCCGAAAACCCTCGACGAGTTTTATGCACGCTACAAGGGCACCATCGACGCCATGCTCGACAACCCGCACCTGTTCGGTTTCTGCTATACGCAGTTGACCGACGTCGAACAGGAAAGGAACGGGCTGTACTTCTATGATCGCAAGCCCAAGTTCGACGTGAAGAAGATCCATGACATCACCTCGCGCCAGGCGGCTTATGAACGCGATGAGCCGCAAGCTGTCAAACCTGCCGCGCAGGCCCCCGAACCCGCGTGGAAAGTGCTGGTTGGCGCCGTGCAGGATGGGAACCTCTGTACGCCCTACAAATACCTTATGGAAAAGCCCGCGGACGAGTGGATGAAGGAAGGTTTTGATGACAAGTCGTGGAAGACCGGCCTTACGCCCTTCGGCCATGAGCAGAACCGGACCATCCGAACCGAATGGACAAGCGCGGACATCTACCTCAGAAAGACATTTCAATACGACGGCGGCGACTTGAAGAAAGCCGCCATCGTCATTTGCCATGACGAAGATACGGAAATCTATGTCAACGGACAAAAGATCCTTGGCGTAGGGGGCTATATCAGTCATTACCAGTTGCACATGGTGACGGATCAGTTGAAGAAGGCTCTGAAGAAAGGCGACAATACCATCGCGGTGCATACCCATCAGACCGGCGGCGGCCAGTATATCGACCTGGCGATCCTGGTGGAATAGATCGTTCCGTAGTGAGACATCACCGATTCTCCAACGCGTATCACAAATTGTGCAATGTTCGACAGGGCGGTAACCGGGAGCGTCGCCGGTTGCGGGAAACATTCAGCGAGGAGTGTGGAAGATGAACAACAGGACCATTCGATTCGTGGGATTGCTGACAGTGACATCCATCCTGCTCTATGACGCCTCAGCGCCAGCGGCCGACGAGGGAACCAAGGCGCTCGATGCTTACAATGTCGTCTGGGACAGCCCCAGCAATAATGCGCACGGTTCCATGCCGCTGGGCAACGGCGATATCGGCATAAATGCGTGGGTGGAAGACAGCGGCGATCTGGTCTTGTACGTCAGCAAGACCGACGCATGGGATGAGAACGCGCGTTTGTGCAAGATCGGCCGGGTGCGGGTGAAGTTCGATCCGCCGCTCGCGGCTAAAGACAAGTTCCGGCAGGAACTGAAACTCCGCGACGGCGTCATTCAGATCGAATCCAGAATCCAGAATGCAGAATGCGGCATCCGATTGTGGGTGGATTCCGACCAGCCGGTGGTGCGAGTGGAGGCGGAATTGGCGGTGCCGGTCAGTTGCCGGGCGGAGCTGGAATTGTGGCGTTTGCGCGAGCGGCCGTTGGTTGCCCAGGAGGATTACGGTTACGGCGATGGCAAAAGTCCCCTGGCGCAGTCGTACAAGCTGACGGTGCTGCCGGATGTGGTGGCGGCCTCCGCCGTGCCGCGGGTGGTCTGGTATCACCGCAACACGCGATCCCTTTACCCGGTGTGTCTGGAGGTGCAGCATCTGGATGCGTTGAAAGGCAAATTCACAGATCCGCTGATGAATCACACGTTCGGCGCAAGTTTACGTGGTGCGGGCATGGTTCCAGACGGGGCGAAGGCGCTGAAATCTTCCAAACCGGCAAAGCGGCATCAGCTTTCGGTGTGCGTGCTGGCCAAGCGTGCGGCGATGGCTGAGGCTTGGCTGAAGGATCTGGACCGTGTCGAGCAGACCGCGTTGCGGCCCGGTTTCGACCAGGCGCGACGCACAACCGCGACGTGGTGGCAGGCTTTCTGGAATCGAAGCTGGGTGTTCGTCGAGGAGAATGCCGGTGCTGCCAATGGCGACGCCGCCGCGAAAAGCGGCGCAGCACCGGCGGCACCCCCGGAGTTGACGCGGGGTTACGTGTTGCAGCGATTTATGAACGCCTGCTCCGGCCGCGGTGGCTCGCCGATCAAATTCAACGGATCGATCTTCACCGTGGAAAAGAGTCACGGTGCATCACCCGAGACGGAGGAGGGCGATCCTGACTGGCGGAATTGGGGAGGCAGCTACTGGTTCCAGAACACGCGGCTGTCCTACTGGCCAATGCTGGCGACGGGCGATTTCGAGATGATGGAGCCGTGGTTCCGCATGTACCACGAGGCGCTGCCGCTCAGCAAGGCCCGCATGAAGGCCATCTACAAGTTCGTGGACGCCGCGTCTTTCCAGGAGACGATGAATTTCTGGGGGATGCCGAACAACCGGGATTATGGTTGGGGCCACGCCGGGCCCGAGCCGGGGAATGTATGCATCCACCGCTATTGGAGCGGCGGCATGGAGTTGACGGCCTTCATGCTCGACAGGTACGACTTCACGCAGGACCAGGATTTTGCCCGCAACACGCTCGTGCCGCTGGCCGACCCGATCATCGCGTTCTTTGACCAGTACTGGCCGAAACGCGACGCCAACGGTAAAATCATATTCGATCCCGCGCAGTCGCTGGAGGCCTTGCCATGGACGGTCAATCCCATGCCGGAGATTGCGGGCTTGCGGTTCATTCTGCCTCGCCTGCTTGCGCTGCCTAAAATAACCACCACGGAGGCTCAGCGAACACGCTGGGCGCGGATACTGCGGGAACTGCCCCCGCTGCCTGTCGCCGAGGTCAAGGGTGTAAAACTGCTTCGCCCCTCCGGTTCGTTTAAGGAGGGCCAGTATTCCGAGAACCCCGAGTTGTATGCCGTGTTCCCCTATCGGCTCTTCGGTGTGGGCCGGCCTGATCTCGACATGGCCCGTGCGACCTACGACAAGCGCGTCAACCGCCACAACTTCGGATGGTGCCAGGACAGCATCCAGGCCGCGTGCCTTGGTCTCGGCGATGAGGCCGGCCGGCAGGTGGTCGCGCGTGCTACAAGCCACCAGGCTTATCGCTTTCCCGCGATGTGGGTTGGCTTTGACTGGATTCCCGACCAGGACCACGGCGTCAACATCCTGACCACCCTGCAATTCATGCTGCTCCAGGCGGACGGCAAGAAGCTTTACGTCCTGCCGGCCTGGCCTAAGAATTGGGATGTCTCGTTCAAGCTGCACGCACCTTACAACACCACGGTGGAAGGTGTCTACAAGGCCGGCAAACTGGAGCAGTTGAAGGTCACGCCGCAGTCGCGGGCGAAGGATGTGGTCAACATGGTCCAGTAAGAATAAGAGAACATCAGAAGTCGGAGAAATCGATGATCAACAAATTCGTTATGCTGTGCGGGATCACCGCTATGTTGCTGACACCGCTGGCATTTGGCCAGGCAAGAAATGAACACAATGAAAGAGATCAACAGTATGAACAGGTTAATCTGGTGTCGATGGCTGGTGGCTGGATTGGCTTGGCTGACGGTGTCGTACGATGCGATTGCGGCTCCGATTGATGTTACGGCCAAGGTCAAAAAGGCGGTGCGGGACAATGCGCTTTCGATTGCTGCAAGCAGCAATTCTTTCGGTAACCCGCAGACGGGGGAAGCAAAGGAACTGGTTGTCGAGTTCAAACTTGGTAATGAGATCTGCAAGAAGGCTGTGGGCGAGGGGGGAGTCCTTGAGATCAAGGGCTCGGCTGACAAGCCACTGACAATCATCAAGGCGACCTATAAACTTGAAGGTGCTAAAGACTTTGAACTGCTGGATTATGTCTATACTTCAAAGGATTTGCCGCATTCGGAAGCGAATCCCTGGAAGCTTGTCTGCCAATTGCCTTACAATGCCCGATTTACAATGTGGATACAGGTAAAGGCCGACGCGGCCGGCAAGGTTATCGAATTTGATTCGTCCAACCCGTTGATGCGTTGCACTCAACCTGTGCAGAAGTATACGACCGTCGAAGGGGAGCAAGTCTATGAAATGCAGGACTGGACCGGCGGAGAGGGCGCAATCTATATCATCCCTGCCGGCGTGACGGTCGTCGCGGTGAAATTCCGGGAAACAGGATATGACACCAACTTCGCAGGATCTTTTAAATGTAATGACAATGACTATAACACCCTTTGGCAAAAGGCGACCAGGACTTTGTATCTCTGCATACGAAACAATTGTTATATGGGCTGCCCTGACAGGGAGCGGGGCGAATGGCTTGGAGATGCGGTCCTTGAAATGGAGGAGTGCTTCTACGCCTTGGATCTGTCATCGCACAAGGTAGCCAGGAACTTTATACGTACACAACAGATTGGCCAGCTTGCCGGGCAGAATCTTATCGCCCACGGCGAATATGGCGACTGGACCTATTATCTTTATACCGGCGATATCGAAACGCTTAAGTACATCTATCCCAATACCAAGAAGTATCTTGATCTATACAACATCGGGACAAACGGGCTTCCGGATTATCGGTTCATGACGACCGCTCTGGTCGATATTTATGATTGGTATGACTGGGGTACTGGTAAGCAGGACTTTAAAGTGATCCAGGCCGCAGAGTATTACGGTGCGTTATCCGCCCTTAAAAAGATGGCGCAGGTGACCGGACATGCTGAAGATATTCCAGCCATTGACGCCAAGCTCGACTGCATCAAAAAAAACTTTGACCGGGTGTTCTGGAAAGAGGATGGGTACAGGTCGGGAAAGGATCTTGACGAACGGGCAAATGCGATGGCGGTATGCGCGGGGCTTGCTGACACCTCGAAGTATGATGTGATCACCAGACTGATAGGAATAGACGGCAACTCCGGTCCCTATTTTGAGCGATGGGTGATGGAGGCTCTTTGTGTGATGGGCAGGCAGGAGAAAGCTTTGCTCCGGATGGCCAACCGATACCGGGGGCAGATCGACGCCAGTTTCACGACGTTATGGGAGTATATGGAGAGGGCCTTTGACATTCGGACGGGCACGGATACCGTCAGTTACCTGACGCTGAATCATGCCTGGAATACTCCCAACACCATTCTATCCAAGTTCATTGCGGGAGTGGCCCCGGAAAGTCCAGGCTGGACTCTCTATCATGTATTGCCTCAGGAGGCGTTTCTTACCTCTATCGATACCACGGTCCCGACCGTTCAGGGGCTGGTGTCAGTATCGATCAGAAAGACGGAGTCCAATTATAGTCTGTCCTTAACGTCTCCTTCAAATACGACGGCCATCGTCGGCATTCCAAAGAGTTCATTCTCCAAACTGGATTCAATAATGGTCAATGGGGCGGCAATCTGGAAGGGTACGTCTTCCGGTAGCGTTGAGGGTGTTACATACAACGGCGAGGATGCAAAGTATGTGACATTCAAAGTGAAGCCTGGAACGTGGAAAGTTGTCGGAGCAGGAATCCTGAAGATGACAACGCCGAAGCAACCTGCCGTTTCCAGCAAACCAGGTGTGATACTGAACAAGAAATCATGGATTGTATCAGCCTGTCTGGATAATCAAACGTACGAGGCTGGTCCATGGAACAACGTAAAACTGACTACAGATGCGAGCTCGGCAAATATGATTGATGGTGATCATTGGACGGGATGGCGGACGATGACGGATCAAGTTCCGGGACAATGGGTTGTCATTGATATGAAGCAACGCCAGAGCTTTAACAAAATAGTAATGGATAATGTATGGGCTATTTATGACAGTCCGGCGGGGTATGCCATCTATGTATCCGATGACAAGACCAATTGGGGAACCCCGGTGGCAACCGGAACCGGGGAAAGGTGGGGTATTACTACGGCCACGTTTGAGACGAAAACCGGACGGTACATTAAGATTGAGCAGACCGGGACGAAAAAGCAGGTGTGGTCTATATTCGAAGTCGATGTCTGGCGTATTTAATGAAATGACAACAAAGAAAGAAAACAACAGTATGAAGACGTTTGCAGGCCTGGCGGCACTCTTCCTTACCTCGGTGTCCGCCCATGCGGACGTATCGCTTAGTCCGATCTTCGACGACCACATGGTTCTCCAGCGAGACATTCCAGTGTCGGTCTATGGCACGGCAGACCCCGGGGAGAAGTTGACCGTCGCCTTCGCGGGCCAGACCAAGTCTGCTCCGGCCGACAAGGACGGCAAGTGGAGCGTCAGGCTCGACGCCATGAAAGCCTGTGCCAATCCGGCGGTTATGACCGTAAGCGGCCCGTCTTCGCCTGAGGGCTCCGACGCGGCAACCAAAAACAAGATCGTAATTAACGATGTGGTCGTGGGCGATGTCTGGATTTGCAGCGGCCAGTCCAACATGGATTTCACCCCCGGCGCCTACAGCGGCCCCAATGATCCCAAACCCTATGATGAGAAAGACTTCAATTTCCCGCTGTTGCGTCAGTTCCATCTCGTCAATGAGCCGTCGATGCGTCCCAAGACCGACGTGAAGGTCAATCGCGGAAACGGGACGTCGGAAGAAGACGCCGCCTGGCTTCCCTGCAAGCCTGCAACGGGCCACCGGTTCACGGCCGTTGGGCTCTATTTCGGCCGCAAACTGCAGATGGAAACCGGTATTCCGATCGGCCTGATCAAGACGGCCTGGAATGGCACGCGCATCGAGCCATGGATTTCACCCGCCGGGCTGGCCGCCGTGCCCGAGTTGCCAGCCGTGACCGGTCTGCCGGCCGAGTATAAGTCCGACGGCGGGTATCCCTCAACCTGGCATTGCCTCTACAACGGCAAGATCCACCCGCTCACTCGTTACGGCATCAAGGGCGCTATCTGGTACCAGGGCGAGTCCAACGGCGACGAGGGCGAGACCTACTATCTGAAGCTGCGTGCCCTGATCGGCGGCTGGCGGACGGCCTGGGGCGAAGGCGATTTCCCATTCTACATCGTCCAGTTGGCCGGCAGGTTTCGTTCGACCGACACTCCCGCGGGCAACAATCCGGCTGGTGGCGATGGCTGGGCGAAGATCCGCATGGCCCAATTCAAAGCCCTCACCATCCCGAACACGGGCATGGCGGTGGCCATGGACCTTGCCGACGTCAGGGAGCCAGGTAATATCCATCCCAAGAACAAGCGGGATGTGGGCGAGAGGCTCGCACTTTGGGCCTTGGCCAAGGACTACGGCAAGAAGGATCTGGTGTACAGCGGCCCGTTGTACAAGGAGATGAAGATTGAAGGCAATAAGATACGGATCGTTTTCGACTGCGTCGGATCCGGGCTGACCGTGGCCACCAAGAAAGGCTTTGCTCCCGTGGTCAAGCAGCCGCGGGGCAAACTGAAGCGATTCGCCATCGCCGGGGAAGACAAGAAGTGGGCATGGGCGGACGCCGTCATCGACGGCAAGACCGTGGTCGTATCCAGCCCCGCGGTGCCCAAGCCGGTCGCCGTCCGCTATGCGTATACCATGTCCGGCGATGACTGCAATCTATACAACAACGAAGGCCTGCCGGCCTCTCCCTTCCGCACGGATGATTGGTGAAACAATTTTGAGGTGACAAATAGTGGCAAACACACACAATAACATCATGCACCCTGAAAAACCTTCGCGGAACAACTCCGGCAAACCGGCGCTCAATCGGCGCAGTTTCCTGAAGACTTCCGCGTTAGCGGCGGCGGGACTGGCCTTCGGACGGCTATCCGTGATGGCCGGGCCGTTCACTCGCGAGGATTTCGACAAGCTCGTGCCGGCGGACAAGAAGCTGACTCCCGAGTGGGTGAAGTCGCTATTTGCCCGGGGTGAGCGGACGGTTTATCGCGGCAAGGAACTCGACAAGATCGGCATGCCCATTGGCGGCATATGCACTGGCCAGCTTTATCTCGGCGGCGATGGCAAGCTCTGGCACTGGGACATTTTCAACCAGCCGAGGCGCACGGACGGTTCCAACTATCTGCATCCGCTTGTGCAGGCGTCGCCGCTGGAGCAAGGCTTTGCCCTGGAGGTCGCGGTCGGCGGTAAGAAGCAAGTGCGCCCGCTCAATCAATCGGGCTTCGCCGAAATCCGTTTTTGCGGCGAATACCCGATGGCCAACATCGAGTATCGCGATCCCCAAGTCCCCGTCACGGTTGCGTTGGAGGCCTTTTCGCCATTTGTGCCGCTCAATACCGAAGACTCCAGCCTGCCGGCGACGGTGCTTCGTTACACGGTCAAGAACACCGGCAGCGCCAAAGTGGAGGTGCGACTGGCGGGTTGGCTCGAAAACGCCGTTTGTCTCTTTTCCGCCCCCGGCGATGCGTCAAAGCGACGAAACCGCGTGCAGCGGGGACAAGGGATGCTGCTCATTCATAGCGATGTCGATACCGACTCGCCGGAAACGCCCGCCGGCGCCGAGGCCACGCCCCAAGCGGACCCAAAGCAGGCCAAGCTCGACAAGCCATTGGATCTGGGCACCATGGCCATCGCATTGCTGGAAACCCAGGGTTCGGACCGAGCCGCGCCGGCGGTCGGCGCCGGCAATCTGCCGGAGGCGGCCTTTGCAGCCGTGCCTGCCGATCAGGCCGGGCAAACCAGCGGGCGCAAGCTCATTGGGTCGCTCGTCCGCTCGATGTCGCTCGGGGCGGGGCAGGAGGCCACTGCCACATTCCTCATCACGTGGCACTTCCCGCACCTGGACATGCAGAAATGGCACATCGAGCGCATGGAGACATTGAAGGATACCGGTCGGTACTATGCCACGCGGTTTCCCTCCGCCCCGGCCGTCGCCGGGCATGTTGCGTCTCATTTCGCCGCGCTCCACGCCCAGACGCGGCTCTGGCACGGCACCTGGTACGATTCCACGCTGCCCTATTGGTTCCTCGATCGCACGATGCTCAATACGTCGAGCCTGGCGAGTTCGACCTCGCACCGATTTGCCACGGGGCGCTTCTGGGGTTGGGAAGGCGTCGGCTGCTGCGAGGGCACATGTACGCACGTCTGGCACTATGCCCACGCCGTGGCTCGCTTGTTTCCCGATCTCGAGCGCGATGTGCGGAAGCGCACTGATTTCGGAACCGCAATCGAAAAACCTTCGGGCGTCATCCGGCACCGCGGCGAAGGGTTTGGCCTGGCGGTTGACGGCCAGGCGGGCTGTATCCTGCGGGCTTATCGCGAGTACCAGATGTCCGCCGACGCCACACTGCTCAAGACGATATGGCCTAATATCAAGCTGGCGATGCAATGTCTTATCAAGATGGACAAGGAGAGCGATGGCCTGCTCGAAGGTGCGCAACACAACACGCTCGACGCCGCGTGGTATGGGTCGATCGCCTGGTTGAGCGGATTGTATCTTGCCAGCCTGCGCGCGGCTGCGGAAATGGCGGCCGACATGGAAGACAAAGCCTTTGCCGCCGAGTGCCGCGCGATTGCGGACACCGGCCGCCAGAGCATGGTGACGCGGCTTTTCGACGGCGATTATTTCATCAACCTGATCGACCCCAAACATCTGGAGGCCATCAATTCCGGCAGCGGGTGCGAGATTGATCAGGTCTTTGGGCAAAGTTGGGCCTTTCAAGTGGGCCTGGGCCGCGTGTTGCCGGAAAAGGAGACGCG
>CAZSBS010000082.1:0-17485 GCA_964605095.1 uncultured Planctomycetaceae bacterium
CCTCATCATCGCCTCGGACAAGAACGTGTCGGTCGATGAGGGCGTAACGCTCACCGTGGAGTCCGCCATCAGCGGCGGCGCGGTAACCAAGCTCGGCGACGGCAAGCTGGTCCTTTCCGGCGCCAACACCTACACCGGCGACACGATCGTCGAAGCTGGAACGCTAAGCATCAGCGAGGCGTACCTGTTCGACAGTTCCGGCGTGATCATCGACTACACCAGCGGCGGCGGTGTTCTTAACCTTACCTACAGCGGTTCTGACAAGATTGCCGCCCTGACGGTCGACGGTGTGCCGATGGGCCTCGGGACCTACGTCGGCGGGGACTACGGTTGGCTCACCGGCAGCGGCTCGCTGATCATCACCCTGGGCGGCTTTTGGAATGGCGGCAGCGGCACCAACACGGATTGGAGCGATTCGGCCAACTGGAGCGGGGAAGCCCCTGGAACCGGAGTCGTCCTGATCTTCAAGACAGCCGGCACCGTCAGCACCACGCTCAATAATAATCTCGTCAGCGGCTCGTCGTTCGCCAGCCTTCTGTTCGAGAGCGGAGCCCCGGCCTTCACGCTTGACGGCAACAGTGTCAAGCTGACCGGCGACGGCAGCGCCAAGGTCATCATTCTGAACAACTCGACGGAAACCCAGACTGTCAACTTGGCGATCGCGCTGGGAGCCAATGGGACGATCAACGCCGCTGCGGGAGACATCATCGTTGGCGGCGATATTTCGGGCGACCACAGCCTGACCAAGACCGGCGACAACCAACTCACCCTCTCCGGCGCCAACACCTACACCGGCGGCACGATTATTAACGCCGGTTCCGTGGTCATCGGCACTCTCGGCACTCTCGGCACAGCCGGCGACCTGACGCTCGGCGGCGGCTCGCTCGATCTGGGCGGCACCAGCCAGACCGTCGGCGCGGTGATCATCACCGCGGCGGCCGCCAGCGGCGATACCATCGGCAATGGCGATCTCACCGGCACATCCTATGCCGTGAGCGCCACCGGCGACGTCGCCATATCGGCCAATCTGGGCGGCTCGGCCAGCCTGGCCAAGTCCGGCGCGGGCACGTTGACCCTCTCCGGCATCAACACCTACACCGGCTTAACGGATATTTCCGCGGGAACCCTGAAGCTCGGTTCGGCCGACGCACTTGCCGGCAACGGCGACGTGACAGTTGGCGGCACACTTGACCTGAACGGTTTCAGCCCGACGATCAACGGGTTCAACGGCGCTGGCACCGTCACCAATGGCGATGCAGCCGCCGCCCTTCTGACAGTCGGCGACGGGGGCGGTTCCGGCACCTTCTCCGGCAAGATCGAGGACGGCAGCGGCACCGTCGCGTTGACCAAGACCGGCCCCAGCACGCTGAGGCTCATCGGTGCGAACACATTCAGCGGCGGCATGACGCTCAACAGCGGCGGGCTCGAGCTCGCCAACTATGCCAGCGGGACCGGCACGTTCACCGTCAACGGCGGCTGGATTAACGGCATTAGCGGCACGTTAATGACGAACAACAGCAGTTATGTCTGGAACGGATCCTTCAGTTTCACCGGTACCAATGGCTATAGCTGGAACATGGGCAGCGGCCCGGTCACGATCAATAACCCGCTGTCGCTAACGATCGGCAACACTCTGACCATCGGTGGCGCCATCACCGGCCCCGGCGGGCTCAATGCCTTCGATATTACCTACGCCGTAGCAGGCGGCTCCACCTACGGGCTTAACCTTAGCGCCCCCATAACGCTGCGGCCAAACCAGGGTATCAAGGGCGCGGGTGGCAACTTTAACGGCGTGATCGACGACGGCGGCAACGGGTACGGCCTCTCGGTGTCCATCCCCAGCAGCTCGTGGGGAAGCACGGCCTCCCTCAACGCCACGAACACCTTCACCGGCCCGCTGAATATCATCACCGGCACCCTCCAGATCGGCGGCTCGGGTAGCTTGGCCGGCGGCAGCTACGCCGGCACCATCTCGATCGGTGCGCTGGCGAACTTCAACTATGCCAGCTCGGCGGACCAAATCTTGGCGGGCGAGATTTCCGGCGTCGGCAACCTGATCAAATCCGGCTCAGGCGCGTTGACCCTGGCCGGCAATAATAGCTCCATAGGCGGTTCTCTCACCGTCACCACCGGTGCGCTGACAGTCTCCGGTATCGGAATAACCGTCGGCTCGGCCGACTTTAAAGCCGGCACCACGGTCAATGCCGCCAACCCGCTGACCGTTAACACCTCGGCTAATCTCGCCGGGTTAACGGTGACTGCAAGCGATACTTCCGCAGGCTTCACTCTTGGCGGCTCGAATGTTGTTAATCCGACCAGCGTCAGCCACCGTACGCTCACCGCTCAAGGCGGCACCCTGACCATTAGTGGCGGCGTTGATTTGCGCACCACCAACATTGTGGCCGCCGCCACCACCACGTTGGTTCTGCCCGCGATCCCAACCACGCTGGGCAACCTGACGCTTAAAGGCAGCACAATAGTCGACGGCACCACGCTGAATATCAGCGCGGAGAGTGCCGACGCCGTCGTAACGATGGCGGCGGACTTCATCTACCGGTGGGAGTTCGACGGCGAGGCCAACAAGGTTGCCATCACGGGCGATTTGGCGCTCGCCGGCGACTGGACGCTCAAGCTGGCTGGCACCGACACGCCTGCACCCGGCGAGAAGTACGACCTGTTCACGTACACCAACTTCAACGGCACATTCAGCCAGCCCACCATCGACACCGGCGAAGTCAGTTGGCACACCCCCACGATCACCAAGGAGGCCGGGCGGATCTACATGATGTTCGGGATCTTGGGCGACGCCAACGGCGACTTGGTTGTTGACGCGGCCGACTACATCATCCTGAAGCAGAACTTCGGCATGACCGGCGCCGAGTGGTCGCAAGGCGACTTCAACGACAACGGCACGGTGGACTGGGCCGACCTCCAGACGCTGATGGCCAACTTCGGCACCCGCAGCATCGGCGGCGCGCCGGCGACAACTCCGGAGCCGGCCACACTCGGCCTGCTGGCCCTGGGCGCCCTGGCCGTCCTCCGCCGTCGCCGAGGCTATGGCGGACAGGTCCGCCGGCGAAAGGCCCGCGTTTCGTAGCATTCTTCATCAAGTGGCAAGCGGCGGTCGTGTTGCAGCCGCAGACAATGAATCCAGGGCGAGATGCCCGCGCAGGAAAAACGTGTCAGAGTCAACCTGCTCCGAGAGGTGCCTCCCTCTCCACGACACAATGGTCCTGTGCGGCTCTCGCCCTCCGTTTCTTCCGGCCTCTGGGGCCGTGCAATCGCAGAGCGGCCCGGCAGGGGTAAGACGGTCGTGCGTCCAGTCTCCGCCCTGAAGGCCCCGCCCCTGCCGTTCATGCCGTCCGACCAGCCGGGATCGGCCGCAGGAACGCGACAGAATATCATAGAGTTTATTCCAGTAATTCATCAAGACAAATTTCGGATTTCATGGTAAGATCACAAAAGTTCAAATCTGTGCAAGTTGAGCGGAGTAATTGCGAGGAGTTAATCCGTGGTTACTTTGTTTTCACACATCGGTTTTGGCCGTGTTGCGGCGGGCGGCGTAATGCCTTCGGCTCTTTGCCATGCGCCACTGCCCCGGCCTGACGGCCCCGCGGCGTTCGCGCCAAAGGCCCGGCCGGCGAGGGCAGGCGCCCAAGGCGCGGCGGCGGGAAGCGTCGCGTCGTGTTTCGGTCTGTTCTTCCTTTTCACGTTTCTTTGGAGGATTCGAGTTCATAATGATTGTCGGTCGCACGGCGAAACCCCGGATGCGACCCGGAGGAGGAGAAATAGCGAGTAAGCCGAGGCTTCTTATCCGGGCTGGTGGAATGTACCGGCCTGTCGAGGTTTTCAAACCTTATTTGCCCTTATGGGTAAGGGAGAATGTAAAATGTCTGCAAAACAATGTCTCATGATCGCCACGGCTATGTTGGCGGCGATGGTCCTGGGCCTTGGCGGCGCCGCGCCGGCCGCCCCTTACACTTGGGATGGCACCACGGGAACATGGTCTGCCGGTGGTTCCGGATGGGTGGAGGGCGCTTACCCGGCAAACGGCGCGGCGACCGACACGGAGGCCATATTCGATGCGACGGGTGCCGCTCAGCTATCGCCTGCCGTGTCCGGGACGGTGGAAGCGAACAAACTGACATTTGGTTTGACCGGTTACTCAATTGGCAGCGGCACGATCAGCCTCAACGGCGCCTCGCCCACCATTACCGCTGGCTCGACCCTTTCCGCCACAATTGACTCCAGCATTGATGGCACCGCCGGCCTGATCAAGGACGGCGAAGGCACGCTGAGCCTCTCCGCCCTCAATACCTCCGGGGGCAACATCCAAGTCAATAATGGCACACTCGAGATGACAGGCGGCACTGTCTCGGGCGGCAATTTCACTGGCGGCGTCAACAGCACCTGTGCCGTCAAAATGACCGGCGGCTCGATAACTCTTAGCGGCATGGCGAGCGTCGGCGGCGCCGGCACCGTTGGCAATCCGTCCTCGATGGTGATGAGCGGCTCGTCTTCGTTCACCACGGCAGGCAACTTTTCTGTCGGCGGCATGGCCGGTGGTGTAACAGGCAGCGGCGAGTTTGCCATGAAGGACTCGGCGACTTTGACCGTACAGAATACCGCCAACTACGGGTTTTATGTGCAGGGTGACGGCGCTAGCGGTACAGCACATATGCTCATTCAGGACAGTGCCGTCCTCAATGTCGACAACCGCCTCACGGTCAGCAGTAACTTCGGCACGCTGACCCAAACGGGCGGCGAGGTGAACTGCACCAATCCAGCCGGCGCAGGAGGTCAATGGATTCGCATTGCCAATGGGCCTGGCAGATGGGGGTGGTACAACATGACCGGCGGCTCGTGGAATATTAATGCGAATCCGGGCGGGGCCGCGTATATTGTTTCGGTAGGTACTAATTGGGGACTCGGCTATATCAATTTGAGCGGGACCGGCGCGATCAACATACCCGACGATTCCTACCTTACTCTCACCGGCAACCAGGCGGGCTCACAGGGATATTTCGGCGAGGTGAACCTCGCCGGCGGAACCCTGACGACCCCGCAGGTGAAAACTAATGATAGAGGAAACCTAGGTGGCGTGTTCAACTTCAACGGCGGCACGTTGAAAGCGGCCAGGAGCGAGTCCGCTTTCATGCAGGACCTGGAGAAGAGCGGCGCCACTTGGAACGGGTGCAATGTCTACGCGGCCGGCGCGGTGATCGATACCAACGGCTTCAACATCACCATCGCACAGCCGCTGGCGGAACCGGCCGGCAACGGGGTCACGAGCGTCTCGCTCACTCCGGGCCCGGAGACCTACGTGGCCCCGCCAAGGGTCACGTTCTCCCAAGCGATTCCCGGGGATAATGGTTATGTAACGATGGCCCAGGGCTTCGCCACGCTCGACGCCAGCGGCCACGTCAACGGCATCGTCCTGACCAACCCGGGCAGCGGCTACACGGCTGCCGCCACCGTGTCGTTCGACTCGGGCACCTCCACGGCGACTGCCGCGATCGGCTCGGTCGGCGGAGGTGGCCTGACCAAGTTGGGCAACGGCACGCTGACCCTCTCCGGCGTGAACACCTACACCGGCGCCACGACCGTCAGCGCCGGCACGCTGCTGATCAACGGCTCGCACACCGTCGGCGGCGCCTACACGGTCGCTAACACCGCCGCGGTGGGCGGCAAGGGCACCATTGGCGGGGCGGTCGTCGTGCAAAGCGGCGGCAAGCTCGTCCCAGGTGACAGCAGCGTCGAGACTCTGCACATAGTCCCCGGGACGCTCTCCGGCAGTGTCACAATGGCGGCGAACTCCGTCTACGAGTGGGAGTTCGACGGCACGGCCGGCGACAAGGTTGAGATTACCGGCAGCTTGCTACTCGATGCGGGATGGAAGGTTGCGCTTGTGAATGCCGGCGGGATGCCCGCGTTCGGCTCGGAGTATGACATGTTCACGTACACCCCCGGTTCGTTCTCGGGCACTGTCGCGGGCATCATCGAGTCCAGTCCGGCAGGTTGGCCCTTCGCCCGGATTTTCCAGGACGACGCGGACGGGCTGATCTACCTGGCTTTCAGCCGGCTTGGCGACGCCAACAACGACGGCGTGGTTGACGCGGCCGACTACATCACCGTGAAGAAGAACTTCGGCAGGACCGGCGGCGCCACGTGGGAGCAGGGGAACTTCAACGGCGACAGCAATGTTGACTACGCCGACCTCCAGATCCTGATGGCCAACTTCGGCGCCGGCGCCTTGACGCCCGCGACGACCCCCGAGCCCTGCTCCGCGGTGCTGCTCATGTTCGGCGCGGCGGCGATGTTGCGGCGGCGGGCCGGCATCGGCAGGGCTGGTCGATAAGTGCTGCGCCGCGGCAAGCCCCGCGACGCTTGGCCTGCTGGCCCTTGGCGCCCTGGTCGTCGTCCGCCGCCGCCATCGGGCTTGAGCCCGAGGCTATGGCGGACAGGTCCGCCGCCGGAGGGCTTAATGTCGTAATGTAGACACTGAAAAGCGGCCTCAGCCCGATGTGCTGAGCCGCCAAGAAACCACAGGGCGAGATGCCCGCGCAGGAAGAACGTGTTCAGTCAGCCTGCTCCGAGAGATGCCTCCCTCTCATGACGACACGCCAATGGACCTGTGCGGCTCTTGCCCGCCTTTTAAGGAGTGTTTCCCATGTTCAATCGGCGTGACTTTATCAAGAGCACCGTGGCCGGCGGCGCGGCGGCGATGGCGATGGCCGGCGTATTTGCACTCCGCGAGCAGCACGCGGCCGCGGCTGAACCCGCCCCGGCGGCCAAGCGAGCCTTCATGCTCACGTACGCGCCGCACTTCGGCATGTTCGGCAACCTCGGCGGAAAGGACCTTATCGACCAGATCAAGTTCATGGCCGACCAGGGCTTCACCGCCCTGGAGGACAACGGCCTGTGCGGCCGAAGCGCCGAGGAGCAGGACCGCATCGCCAAAGAGATGGCGCGCCTGAACATGACGATGGGCGTCTTCATCGTCAACATGGGCACCGGCTTTGGGACCTCGGCGTTCGCAAACCCCGAGAAGGGCCCGCGCGAAGCTTTCCTCAATGAATGCCGGGCGGCCGTCAAGGTCGCCAAGCGCGTCAACGCCAAGTGGATGACCGTCGTGCCCGGCAGGCAATTCACCCGGCTCCAGCCCGAGTACCAGACGCAGCTTGCGGTGGAACTGCTCAAGCAGGCCAGCGCCATATTCGAGCCGCACGGCCTGGTCATGGTGATCGAGGCGCTGAACTTCCGCGACCACCCCGACCAGTTCCTCCAGCGCATCGGGCAGGCGTATCTCCTGTGCAAGAGCGTCAGCAGCCCGGCGTGCAAGATCCTCTTCGACATCTACCACCAGCAGATCACCGAGGGAGACCTGATTCCTAACATCGACCGGGCCTGGAGCGAGATCGGGTACTTCCAGGTCGGCGACAACCCCGGCCGCGCTGAGCCGGGCACCGGCGAGGTCAACTTCCGCAACGTGTTCCGGCACATCCACAGCAAGGGCTTCAAGGGCGTGATCGGCATGGAGCACGTCAACTCCCGCGGCGGAGCCGAGGGCGAGCAGGCGGTGATCGACGCATACGTCGGGGCGGACACGTTCTGAGCCCGATAGGATCCAAGCTACCCGCGTTGGAATAATGGACTCCCCAGAGGCGTGAGGAGGTGCTTTATGACGAAATGGATTCTGAACGGCCTGCCATTGCTGTTGCTGCTTGGCCCTTCCATCGCGTGGGCGGGCGGGCTGCCTGCTTTCGAGTCGGATCTTGAAGCCGACCGCTGGATTCGCAAACACAGCGACTCCTACCGCAATATGGCGGAGGCCATCGACCGGCACGGCGGTTACACGATCGCCCCAACCACCGAGGCGCCTGGAGGCCTGGCCTACTTCGAAGAAGGGCGGGGACACATAGGACTGAACGAGGTACTCAAGGGCGCCCACCGGGTCAGCGTTCTCATCTTCGAAATGACCAATCTACATCAGGAGAACCGGCATCAGGAGGTGGCCTGGCGCGTCCGTCGCGGAGAATTGAACAACCCGGCTGAGTTCGCCCTCCTTCGGGAGATTATCGAATATGACGGACTCCGCCTCCACCGCAACATATTGCTGGAACTCGAACCCGTACTCGACACCGTTCCCCCTGAGATGATCACGTGGGTGTCCAGCACCGCCAAGCGGTTCGCCGACTACCAACTGCCGTTCGCCTACGACTACATCAAGGCCCAAGCCGCAAGCGGCCACACCGCGTATTACGTGAAACTCTTCGAGAAGCACCGCGCTGAGTACATGGCCACGGTGCGCAACAAGATCCGGGAAAGAACCCAGGAGCCTGTCCCCAAGCAGGCTCAACAGCCAGGAGGCCAGAAAGGCGCACTCGATGCAAACGCCCCGGTCCATGGCGACCGGCCTTTGGAACAGCGCGATCCTAACGGGCACGGGAATCAAGGCGTGCTTCGCGTGCTTCCTGATTCGCGGCGGGGCGCCGGCTTGCCGTGCCCTGTCCCTCCCGAATACTCCGTCCGTCTTGGTCTCTGGGAACTTACGCTCTTTGCCCACGACAGGCCTTGGCCGTAGAATTCCGGCCTTGTGACCAAGCGCGGAGGCACGGAGATGGGCATCCTGCGGATAGTCCTGGCATTTTTGAGAGCGTTTTTCGCCAGTCGAGCGGCCCTGGTCGCCGAGAACGTGATGCTCCGGCAACAACTGCTCATCGTGCATCGATCTGCTCCACGCCCGAAGTTCCGCCGAACGGACCGGGTCTTGTTGTGCTGGCTGTCACGGTTGTGGTCCGGCTGGAGATCGGCTCTGTTGATCGTCCAGCCCGACACCGTGACGCGCTGGCACCGGCAAGGCTTCAGGGTCTACTGGAGGTGGAAGTCCCGGAAGAAGCCTGGCCGACCAAAGATCGATGCGAACATCCGGAGACTGATCCGTCGCATCTGCCGCGACAACCCTACGTGGGGAGCTCCGCGGATTCTGTCCGAGTTGCTTCTGCTGGGCCACAATGTGGCCGAGTCTACGGTGGCCAAGTACATGGTCCGCCAGCCCAAGCCGCCCTGCAGAGCTGGCGGACTTTCCTGAAGAACCACGTCGGCCAGATCGGGGCCATCGACTCCTTCACGGTCCCGACCATCAGCTTCCGCGTGCTGTACGTCTTCCTGGTGCTTCGGCATGACCGGCGCCGGGTCGTCCACTTCAACGTCACGACCAACCCGACGGGCCAGTGGACCGCTCAGCAGATCGTGGAGGCGTTTCCGTACGAGGAGGCTCCGCGGTTCTTGCTTCGCGACCGCGATGGCATCTACGGCCAGGAGTTCCGTGACCGGGTCGAGCACATGGGGATCGAGGAAGTGCTCATTGCCTTCCGGTCGCCTTGGCAGAATCCGCACGTCGAGCGGCTGATCGGCTCGATACGTCGGGAGTGCCTGGACCACGTGATCGTGCTGAACGAGGATCATCTTCGCCGGACTTTGACCGAATACTTCGCATATTACCATGAGGCCCGAGCTCATCTTTCGCGGGATCGGAACTCGCCCGACCCGCGATCGGTCCAGCCGCCCGAGAATGGCAAGGTTGTGGCCAAGGCGTACCTGGGTGGCCTGCACCATCGCTATAAGCGAGCAGCAGCCTGATTTCGCTGGAAGCCGGATCGGTGGGGCGCGGGAGCGATCTGCGCCCAAGCAAGAATTCTGCTCACTTCCTGCAACTCATGAGGCTATGTGCCCCCTCGGATCAGCCATGGAAGCCGCCATCACCGCCCTGGCAGACCCAGGAACTCATCGCTTGCGCTGCCGGATGAGATTTTCGGGATGGACACCAGGATACAGGTTCGCCGCCGCGCCGCCCGTCTTGTCGCCGACCCCGGTTGCGCCGTGCGGGCCATCGCTCTTGGCCGGCGCCCGCCGCATCGTCGCCTGCGACCACATCCGCCGGGTGATGTGGTCCTCCATGATGTGCTGGTAGAATCGCATCCAGGAAGTCTCGTCCTTCCTGCGAGCGTATTCCGGATCGCCGCCGGGGCGGTTATCACCTTCCTGCCGGCCCTCGTCCGGGCTCGGGACGATAGCCTCGGCGTAGCCCAGCACGTGGCAGAACATCCAGTCGACCTGGTGCAGCCATTCGTGAATCTCCATCTCGCCGCTGGCCTCGCCGGGGAACGGGTAGTTGGTGTGCCATGGAACGGTGACGAAACCCGCTCCGCCCACGTCGGCGATGCTGGCGTATGTGGCCGCGATGAACTGGGCGGGCACGGCCGGGCCCTTGTCGCCGTTGAACTTCACGTAGCAGAAGACCGTTTCGTACTGCTTCTTGGCGATCAGCGGGTCCGTTGCCCAGCGGACCAGGTGCGGGGCGGGGGCGAAGGGCCCCTTGCCCTCGCCGCCCAGTTTCCGCAACGGCTGGTCGATCACCGCGAAGTCCGCCTCCATACGCAGCATGCCGCTGCTGTAGTGGAACACGTGCCGCCCGAACGACGCGACGGACTGGCGGATCTTCGCCTCGTCGGCCTGGCTGACCGTCTTGCTGGCCTCGAAGGTCTTATCACCGTCCTTCCAGGAAAACTCCAGGTGGCGGAAGATGACGACGAGCACCCGCCAGGGCCTGGCCTTTGCCGGGTCGGTGTTCCGCGGCACTTTGGGGCGCAGGCGGGCGATGTGGGCGCGGGCCTCCACGCGCTGCTCATCGCCGGCCGACGGGCAGGCATCGATGACGCGCTCCCAGGCCTCCAGGGCGATCGGCAGATTCGCGGCTTTCTCTCCGGCCAGGGCCTTTCCGCGCCACGCAGCCGTGGCGGGATCGAGCGGCTGAGCGCCGGCTGGCTGGGTTGCCGCCAGCTGGGATGAGCCTTTCGTCGTCGGCTTGTCCGCCGCAGCGGCCGGGGCCGCGGCAAGCGCAAGAACCCCCGCCAGACCTGCCATGCGTGCCATCACCCACCACATCGTGCTGTCAGATCGTACCATAGGTACATCCTTTCCCTGCCACCTCCAGGTTATGGGCGGATCACGCGAGAAAAACACAAGTTGCCGCTCTTGCCTTAACTCGTCGCAAATCCCAAGCTTGACAGGAGCGACCTCGTATCAGCATAACTAACATAGCCGCCATGTTCACCCAGAAAACAGCCACAATTCAGCAGCAGTCAAGCGTATGCTAAAAAGTGCGTGTGAGGATCTGGCAGAGGTTTTAGGGATAGTCCATTTGCAGTAGTTTGTTGAACGCAGTATGGTTAGGCAAAGCATTATCGCAAAAGAATGAATTCGCAGGCGCCATGGCGGTCAGGGCGCCACAACACGAGCACTTCCCTATTGAGGAAAACGACATGTTCAAGAGGTTCTTGGTTGTGGCGGCCCTAATCCAGTTCTCCGCGGCGGCGGTTTACGCCCAGGACGCCCGGTTCAACTTCGTCCCCTGGCCCAAATCCGTCACGCCGGGCGGCGGCAGCCTGACGCTGACGGCTTCCAGCAGGATCGTGGCCGCCGAGGCCTCCCTGACGCCCCTGGCCAAGGTGCTCTCGGGCGAGATCTACATGATGTCCGGCCTGCGCCTTGCGCCAGCGGCTGGCGTGGCGTCGGCCAATGACATCGTGCTGGCCGTGGACCCGGCGCTCAAGAACGAAGCCGCCTACACCGTTGCCGTTACCGACCGGGTCATAGTCACTGGCGGGGCATATCTGGGGGCTGCGCACGGCACGAGCCTCTTGCTGCAAGCGATCAAGCCGGGCAAGAGCGCCATCGACGTGCCCCGGTTCACGGTCGAGGACGCGCCTTACTCGGAGTACTACGGGGTGATGGTGGACATCGCCCGCCAGAACAACTCCATGGAGGAGCTCAAGGGCGTCATCAACATGATGTGCCTCTATCGCCTGCGATTCCTTCAGTTGCACATGACCGACGACCAGGCGTGGACCTTCCCCTCGACGGCTTACCCGCAACTGGGCAAGAGCAACTGGGCCACGCGCGGCGGCCCCGTGCCCAAGGTCTACAGCGTGCAGCAGTGGAAGGACCTGGTCCGGCATGCCGACGAGCGCGGCGTGACCATCGTGCCCGAGATCGAGACGCCCGGCCACAGCGGGGCGGCCCGCCGCGACCTGCCCGAGGCCTTCGGGCCCGACGTGGCTGTCATGAACATGACCAACCCCAGGATGTACCAGACCCTGGACACGATCATCGGCGAGTTGGCGGACGTGTTCAAGAGTTCCCCGTACATCCATGTCGGCTGCGACGAGTGCAACATCGAGCCCATCAGCCGCGACCAGAACTCCAAGGCATTCCGCGATGCCCATGGCATCAAGGACGGCACCGACTTCTTCGCCTGGCACATCGCCAAGATGGACGAGATCGTCAAGAAGCACGGCAAGAGAATGATCGTCTGGCAGGACGCCCCGATCACGGAACGCGTGGCCAAGGACGTGATCATTATGGTCTGGCACATCGACGGCAACAACGGCATGACGGGGGATTACATCAAGCAGGACCGGCCTGTCATCCAGGTGACTTGGACTCCCTGCGTGTACCAGCCCGTCAAGGACGTCTACGAGTGGAACGCCTGGCAGAAAGAGTGGCCCCAGGGCGGGCTGATGCTTGGTTCGCAAATGGTGCTGTGGGAACTGTCGGGCCAGTCGGCGGTGCCGTTCCTGCGATACAAGGCGGCCCCTCGCGGGGATCGCGTCTGGAACCCCTATGCCGGCCTGCCGTACTCGGACTTCGCACGGCGGATCGAGGCCACCGATGCGATGCTGGACCTTCTGCTCAGCGGCATAGCGGTGGAGGACAAGGGCCTGCTCCAGGACCTCCATAGCTGGCTGGCCGACGGCGGCAAGGGCGACGAGGGCTCGGGCATACTGCCGAAGTTCGCCTTTAGTGACAGTTCCACGGTTGCCCTTAGGTGCCCCGTTGCCGGCGCCCGGATCCGCTACACCACCGATGGGCAGGAGCCCAAGGCCACGTCGACGGTCTATTCCGCCCCGATCCGGCTCTATAACGGCAAGGATAACAAGGTTACGCTCAAGGCCCGCGTCTTCGACGCCGCCGGCTCGCCGCTAGGCGCCGTGTGGACCCGCGAGTACTACTGCAAACCTGTCGTGGGCGTCGTTGCCGGCGAAATCAAGCCCGGCGACCGCATCAGCGAGCCGGTCACCATCACGATCAAAAGGGCCATGAAGGGCATCGTACGCTACACGATGGACGGCAAGGAGCTCTCGGCCACCTCGCCCGCCTACACGGTGCCGATCACCGTGGACAAGTCGGCGACGGTGGTAGCCGCTCTGTTCGTCGACGGCCGGCGCGTCGGCGAGCCGTGGAAGCAAAACTTCAATTGGGCGGCCGTGGTCAAGTGCCTCACCACGGACAAGCCGGTGACGGCCTCCGGGTGCGAAGGCGGCTATGTTCCCCAGAATGCCGTCGACGGGGTCGTCGAACTCGACAGGGCCTGGTGGGCCGGCCCGTCTCCGCAATGGCTGCAGGTGGACCTGGAGAAGGTCTGCAAGGTCGGCCGTCTTGATGTCTACCCCTACTGGGACGGTGGGCGATACTACCAGTACAAGGTGGAACTGTCCGTCGATGGCAAGACCTGGACGCAGGTGGTGGACATGACCCAGAACACCAAGCCGGCCTCCCCCCAGGGCGATTCGTTCACGATCAGCCCCAAAGACGCCCGCTATATCAAGATCACCATGCTTAAGAACAGCGCCAACAACTCGGTTCACGTGGTGGAACTGCGGGCCTTCGAGGCCAAGTGAGAATTGCCTGTCTCCCCGAATAATCCGGTCGTGGCCGTGCCGTAAGGACTTGCGGGTCCTACATGGCCAAACCCAAGGGACCTCGCAAATTGCGAGCGTGAAGGTGAGCATTTCGCCCTGTCTGCGGCAGTCGAATTGCCGACAAGGCCCGGCGGCCGGAACAGGCAGCGGCACCAACAGAATGGGCGGTCCCCGCTGTATGCAGGGGCCGCCCATCAGTTATTGTTTCTAAGTTATGCCCTACAGGAGACTACCGGCGGTTGCGCCGCCGCAGGATCGCCAGGCCACCGAAGGCCAGCAGGGCCATCGTGGCGGGTTCGGGAATTGATGCGCCACCCAGTTGGGCGCCGGCGACTTCGCCGTAATTAGCGTATGTGTCGCCGCCGCAGGTCACGAGTATGACGATTTCGCCACTGCTGTTGGACATCTGTTTCGTGCTGTAGGGAGTGGCGGGAGGTGCGATGTCAGAGCCGCCGTTGATGTTGTAGACCATCCTGGGATCCCCAGTCCCGAAGACCACCAGGTCGAACTCTGTGTCGGCTAACAGGCCGGTGAAAGTCATGGTGTAGCCATCTTCCCCGCCGGTGCACCAGGGTCGCTCAGGATTGTCGCCGGGCAGAATCACTCCGGGGTTGAACGGCGAACCGCCTACCTGGACGTGATCAACGCCACTGAGCGCAAAGCCAAAGGCAGTATCCACCTGATCTCCATCCTTCAGGTTGGACAACGATTGGGCTCCATCCAGCGGCAATGCGTTCCATAGCCCAGTCTGGCCCGTCAGGCCGCCCGTGACATCTCCGCTCACGGCAGCGCTTCCATTAGCGACAAAATCGATGGAGATGACGCCGGCTTGGGTGAAACCTGCCATCAGCAAGATCGACACAACCACGATCACAACCGTTCTTGTCTTCATGTTTCTTTCCTGTCTTTCTCTGCCATAAATAAGAACCCAACGGCCAACTAACGCGCAACCCCTGCGCCGCAAAGACGTGGCACCATGCCACTGCGGGATTTCCCAACGCAGGAAACCCGCACACGACGCCGAACAAAACACCGACTTAATAGAACGCCCGGAACTGCGCTGACCAAGGTGGCCGGAGGAGAAGAGAAGAATGGTCCGAACCCAAGTTTCTCTCCTCGCAGAATCGCTCTCTTCTCGCAGATGCTAGAACTCACAACAATGTTTACATGATACCATTGATGACCGGTTCCATCAATAACCAAATGCCGCAAACAATAATTTATGGTCATAAATTATGGACATCAATCCTTGACAAATCTTTCATTTGGAAGTATACTCGCGGCCGATCTGTGGCGATATCGCTCATTTCCATGCCACGGCTCTGTTGGCGGCAGTGTCCTACTGTTGTAGTGGTAGGCACTTAGCCTATTGCCGAAAAAGGTTATATGTCGCGGATCAGCGTGCAACACTTTGGCCGGCTGGCGTTTTTCGGCTCGGCTTTGTCTGGTGTGCTAACGCTTGTGTGCATCGGCCGCACTTATCTCGCGCCGAATAGGGCAAATGTGTTTTGACCTAGTTCAAAAGCCTTGTCTTGCGAACGTAAGGGAGAGGCGTGTTCCCAAACTGGAGGTTTGGAACCGGTTTGTTTGAGCGGTTTGTGCTTACGGCGGTGTTTACGCTTTTACCGTTCTTTTTCCAAAAGGAGACTTTGCAATGCGATCAGCAAGCACCCTGGTAGTCTTGATCGTTGCCGCGCTGGCCTGCGCGCCCTGCATGGCGCCGGCGGCCGTTGTAATCAGCGTGAAGTACGTTGTTGGCACGAACATACCCGTCTCGGGCGACACCACGCTCACAGATGGCCCTATGGAAAATGCACTTGGCAATACGTTTATGGGCCAAATCGGAATGTGGAACCCCTTAGGAATTGGCACCTATAATCAAAACTCCGCCATCAGCGATTTCCTGACGGACGGCTATGGCGGCGAGACGACCGTCAAGCTGGCGCTGGGGCGAGCCACTGGGCTTGACCCCGTCCCGGCAGGCGACTGGCGATGCAATCCGAATGAAAGCACTTTGGTCACTTTGACGGACCTGCGGTCGGATGAAGCCTATCTCTACAACGGAGTAATCACGGGCGACCACTACGTATGGGCTTTCACGGGTTTGCAGCCCGACGCCGCCTATAAGCTTACGTTCTTCGGCGACCTGGGCAACGCCGGCGGCGCCTCCAACGTGGCCAACGGCATGGCGGCCACTTACGACAGCGAGGGCGACTGGAACTGGGATAGCGTTATCGCCGACACCAACGGCACGATCAGCGGCGTCTTCACGGCCCCGTATCCGACGCTGGGCATCTTTGGCGCGCAGATTATCCAGGCGCCCAAGCCGATCATCAGCATCACCGATGGCGGCTGGGACACCGGGGACACGTGGGACTTGAATCCCATCACTCCCATCAACCCGCCCAGCGACTGGGACGTTTTCGTGCGTCACACCGTCACCTACGCGGAGGTCGGACAGACGGTCTCGTCGCTGAACCTCGACGCCGCCGCCAGCGACCTGACCCTTGGAATTGGCTCGAGCCTGGCCAGCGGCATTGTGGCCGTCAGCGACGGCTCCCTCAACGTCCAAGGCACACTGACCACCAATAAGTTAAACATTACCGGCGGAACCACCACAATAGCGGCCGGATCTGCCTCCGCGATCACGATTGTCGCGGTCAGCGCCGGCTTGGCCACGCTGAACGACGGCACGATCGGGACCGTCGATGTCAGTGGCACCGGGCAGTTGGCTCTAGGCGGCACGGTGGGCTCGCTGAATGTCACCGGCGGCATGGCGACCATCGGCACCACCGGTGTTGCGACAAAGGCAAGTGTCACCGGCGGCCAACTGGATCTGAATGGCTCGGTCAGCCTCAGCCTGGCTGTGGACGGCGGCTTGGTGAACACGGGCGCCGGCGCGAGCGTCAGGTCGGCGTACATCAAGAGCGGCAGCGTGAATACGGGCAGCAATGACTTGCTCGTCACCGAGGTGCTCACCGCCTATCAGCCCAATGGCATGTTCACGGCCACCTATTCCGGAGGCAGCGGTTCCTTTGGTGTACGGGGCGACAATCTGACAAACCAAATCGACAAGTTGACCCTTTCGGGCGACAAGGTGACATTGGCCCGAGACTTCGGCGCCTCGGCCGGCTTGCAGCAAGGCAAGTTCAGCAACGTCAACTCGCCCATTGACCTTACCACGCCCAATCCGAACAATCTGTCGCCAGTGCTTTATCCGGTTGCCGGGCACGGCTTTGGGGATCAAAACACGACGGTTGTCTACACGGGCCAGATCCTTACCGGCTCGAACGGCACGCTTAACTTCGGCGCGGACTTCGACGACTCCGTGGCCATCAAGGTAGGCGACACTTGGGTGTTGAACAATCCCGATTGGGAGCCTGATTATTCGAGCGGCACGCTAACCTTCGCGCCGAATACCTGGGTGGATTTTGAGATTCGATTCTTGAACCGTTCCGGGGGAGGGAGCCCAGCGGGCTCTTATTGGAAAATTGGTACGGGTGCTGGCTACAGTTGGACATTTGACGGCCCGGCAGGTACCACTAACCCCAATCCCGCTCCCGGCGACCCCGACTTCGCTAATGCGTCACACTATCAGGAAATAAGGGACAGCGGCCAGATGAGTCTGGTGCGTTATGGGGCGACGGTGGCCGCCATTGATTCGCCCTCGATGGCCGTCGATGTCGCGCAGAGCACCGAACTCGCCCTGCCGGCCGTCGGCA